>JAJOIW010000088.1 GCA_021209225.1 Verrucomicrobiota bacterium | reverse complement strand
CTCACCAAAACCCTCCCCCACAAAAAGTGGGTTGGACTCAAAGCCCATCTCACGCATACCCCACCCATCGATCACCTCCAGTTGCACCGCGTGCCACTTGGATATATCGGCGTCTCACCCATCGAAAACGGGCACATCAATGTCTGCGGCCTCTTCGATTTCACCTCCCTTCACCCCAAACCCGACAACCTGCACGCCACGCTTTTAGGATCTCTGGACCATTCACCCCTGGGCACCCTCATCCGCTCCGGCACCCTCGAATCCGATTCCTTCTGCTCCATCAGCAATCTCAATCTCATCCCGGCTTCCCTTCATTCTCTTCCTCACGAATGGAGGATTGGCGATTCATTTTCCATGATTCCCCCATTCACTGGAAATGGCATGTCCATGGCCATGGAATCCGCCCGCATCGCCTTGCCATACGTCCTCAACGCCTTCCTTCGCCAAGCCAGTTGGTCCACTCAACGCACTCACTTCCATCAACGACTGTCCCGCCACTTCCGGCCTCGATTAACTGCCGCCCATTACCTCCATAAATCCCTCCTCACTCCCCAACTCGGGCCATTTTTATTCACCCACCTCCCGCGTTCCCGACCCCTGTTCCACGCCTTGTTTGCCCTGACACATTAAATCCTGAATATGCGTTAATATGACGCATTTATGCGTCATTTATGAACGTTTAATTATCTCACTGAATCAGTATTCATAAAATCCGGATTATATGTGGGAAAATGCCAATAATAGAGTGATTGGCATAATACCTTCTTAATACGTTTATCCCGTGATTGGATTTGTTGGACGCAGCGGACTATCCCGGGAATCACCGTTCACTGAAAGAAACACAGGAAATAAAATGAAGAATATTAAACGGACTGGGGGGTTTACCCTGATTGAGTTATTGGTTGTTATTGCGATTATTGCGATTCTGGCTTCGATGCTGCTGCCTGCCTTATCCAAGGCGAAGGCGAAGGCTGTTCGGATCAAGTGTGTGAACAATCTGAAGCAGATTTCTCTGGGCTATAAGCTCTGGGCGACTGACAACGAGGATCGCTTTCCCTTTTACGTTTCCATGCTCAACGGGGGATCCTCGGATATTATAGAAAGACGCAACGCCCGGAATACCTGGTATCATTTTCTGGTGCTGTCAAACGAATTGAACGTGCCCAAAATATGCATCTGCCCCGCAGACAATTCCCGTCAGGAGTCCACAGATTTCTCCATTCTTCAGGACGGGCAGAATGGAATCGCCTTTGCGGCCAATGACAACATTTCCTTTTTTGTGGGAGTGGAAGGGGATGAGACCAAGCCCGGGATGTTTCTTTCGGGAGATCGCAATATCGAAGGGACCCCGACCTTTAACGGAACGGTTGCCGGACGTATCAGCAGGAAATTCGTCTTTGGTACCTCCAATTTTGGGGACATGGGGAATGCCTTCAAGAGAATTTCCGTGCCTGCCGGAACGATTGATGCGGAGATGAGCTGGACACAGAACGATATCCATCAGGCCGCCGGAAATGTGGCGCTGGCGGATGGATCCGTTCAGCAGGTCACCACATCGCGGCTCCGCGAAGCCATCCTCAATTCCGGAGATGACTACAACCGGGTTTCCATGCCCGGGAACGAAACCGCCACCCAGCGCAGCCGGACAGTCAATCCATAGAGCGAATAATTCCGCTCATTCAGTATTCAGTTGATTTTCCCGGTCGGAGTCGGATCCGATCGGGAAATTTTTATGCCTGGGAAGCGCAAAATATCGAGGAAGGCTGGATATGCGGACGAATGACGGGTATGCTTCGGGCGCTTTCATAAAAACTGAGACCTAACTGGGAGAAATGGAATGGCATCGTTATTGAAATTGGTATGTGAATGGTTGTTCAGGTATCGGGTATTTGGCGGGGAGAAGCTGAATCATCCTGGTCCGGTTCTATTGATCCCCAACCATGTTTCATGGTTGGACTGGCTGTTTCTGGGGGTGGTACTGGAGGAGGATTGGAAATTTGTGGTATCGGGCAATGTCGCCGAAATGAGCTGGATTCACCGCAAGATCATGATGGGGTCCCGTTCCTTTCCCGTGGAGATGGGGTCCCCGTACGGGTTGAAGGAGATTGCCCAGTACCTCCATAAAGGCGGGCGATTAGTGCTCTTTGCCGAAGGTCGCCTGACGCGCACTGGATCTTTGATGAAGCTTTATGACGGGATTGGCTTTCTGGTTCAGAAGTCTGAAGCGAAAATTTTACTGGGCTATTTCCGTGGGGTGAAGCGGCTGAAATGGGTCCAGCATCTCTGTCGTACGGAATGGTTTCCGGATATTTCCCTGCATATACGGGAAGCGGATGCTGTGCCCGCGTTTGGCCGGCTCAAACCTGCGGACCAGCGGAAAAGACTCACCACCTGGCTGACCCGGCAGATGATGAACCATCAGTTTGAGTGTGAACTGGCCCATTCAGCTCCCTCTGTTCCTGAGGAGATTCTGCTGACCGCCAGAAAGAATGCTTCAGCCATCATCTTTCAGGATGTTTCCATGAAGAAGCTGAGCATGAAACAGTTTGTGATCGGGGCAGATCTCATTGCCCGTGAGATTGAGGACAAACTGGGGCCGGAGGAAAAGCGTCTGGGTATCTTATTGCCGAATGTGAATGCCAATCCGGTGAGTTTGATGGCCTCCTGGCTGATGGGCCGTATTCCAACCACATTCAATTATACATCGGGGACGGCAACCATGCTCCAGTGCGCCCAATTGGCTGATGTGCGGCATGTCATCACATCACGCACCTTTCTCGAGAAGGCTCGAATCGACATCAGAATCATGGAGGAGGATGGGATCCAATTCATTTTCCTTGAAGACGTGCGCCCACGCATCACCTCCAGCAAAAAACTGGCCGCCTTGCTCCGATTCCACTTTGAGCCGGAACAGATTCTGCGTAAGAAGTGGACCCGGGATGATACCGCAGTCATTCTTTTCACCAGCGGTTCCGAAGGCGTTCCCAAAGGGGTGCAACTGACACATCAGAACTTCTTTGCCAATGTGGAGCAGGTGCTGGCCGTCACGGACATCAACGACACAGACCGTATCTTTAATCCTCTCCCGCTCTTTCATAGTTTTGGTCTCACCATTGGCACCATGTTGCCTATGCTCAAAGGCATTTATTCCTTCCTTTTCCCCAATCCATTGAGCTACAAAATCATCCCCAGTACCGTATATGACCTGAATTGCACCGTCACCATGGGGACCAATACCTTCCTCAACCAATACGCCCAGCAGGCTCACCCCATGGATTTCCGCAATATCCGCTACCTGGTTGCCGGGGCTGAAAAATTGCAGGATTCCACCTTTGACCTGTGGAATGAAAAATTTGGCGTGCGCATTCTCCAGGGGTATGGGGCAACTGAAACCGCCCCAGTGGTCTCGGTCAATACCCACATGTTTCATAAAAAAGGCACCACTGGACTCCCACTCCCCGGAGTACAGGTCCGCATAGAAAAAGTGGATGGTATCGAAACCGGGGGCCGCGTGTTCATCAAGGGGCCCAATGTGATGAAGGGATATTTGAACACTGAGCCAAACCAGCAATTCCAGGCATTGAACGGATGGTATGACACCGGAGATATCGGAGTTATAGATGAGGATGGATTCCTGATTTTATTGGGTCGACTCAAACGCTTCGCCAAAATCAGCGGCGAAATGGTTTCGCTCACCGCCGTCGAACAGGCATTGAATTCGCACTTCACCAAACTCTACGGTGATGAGTCCCAGGTGGTGGTCGTCTCATGCCCGGATGAATCCAAAGGCGAAAAACTTGTCCTCTTTTCCAATAAACAAAACCTGGATTCCCAGGCCGTCCGCGATGCCATCCAACTTGCCGGACTTTCCACCCTCTGCATCCCGAAAGACCTGCGATACCTCGAGGAAATCCCAACCCTCGGCACAGGAAAAACAGACTATCTAACGCTTTCCCGCATGGCGAACCAGCCATAACTCCCAACCCCTCCCGACCAACCCGGTGCAGGGCACACTTGAATAATCGAATATTCTCGATATTTACATGATAAGATATATATCTTGATCGTTGATATTGTGTTGTTGTATAAAGTGTTTGGATTTGTAAGGATCCGAGGCATTGGTTTTGGGTTTTTACGGATCTTTTATATAAATATTAAAGTGAGGATTCTGGGAATATGAAGCTGAATATGGGAAAGATGGATCGTATGATTCGTGTTGTCATTGGGTTAGGAATCATCGTAGCTGGGGTTTTATATAAATCCTGGTTTGGAGTTATTGGGGTGATTCCATTGGCGACAGCTTTGATTGGATGGTGCCCGCTTTATTGTCCACTGAAGATTTCCACGGTTGGGAAATCTGAGGACAGCCAGGGTTGATTCGCGGCTGCGTTGGATGGATGGTGCTCCTGGACTGAAGGAGTGCCGGAGGGGATGGTTGTGGACTAGGAGGTCCGTCTCAAATCCATCCAGCACCAGCCATTGATACTTTCTTGTCCCCATTGACTGACGATATGTTGGGCAGGCTGTCGGGTGTCTTCATGCTGAGGTGGAATGGTCAGAAGCCCGCTCGTCACCAGAGCCTGCGGGGTGGGGGTAAATGGAAACGAAAAAATCCCCAGGCAATGGGAATGCCAAGGGATATGCAGGTGTGGGGGGAAAGAACGATTACTGAGCTGTATCTGTTACTTTCTGTTTTGCCTGGCGGGCGTTGTAGAGATGCCGATTGACCGCATTGAGGTAGGCACGGGCGCTGGCTTCGACAATATCTGTGCCTGCACCGCGACCAGGAATCAATTTTCCATCGCCGAAGTCGGCTTGGATATTGACCTCCCCCAAAGCGTCTTTGCCTTGAGAAACGGCGCGGATATTATAATTCAGGAGTTTTCCCCTGACTTTGGTGAGTCTGTCGATGGCTTTGAGAGCGGCATCGACTGGGCCATCTCCGACACCGGCATCCTGAAAGGATTGGACTGATTTTTTATCGGAGTCTAATTTGGAGATGCGGACCGTTGCGGTTGGGATGGTGGCTGTGCCGGAGGTGACATGGAGGTACTCGAGTTTCCAGGTTTCCGGCACCACAGTCAGGTGGCCTTCGACCAGTGCCGCGAGGTCGTCATCGTAGACAAATTTCTTTTTATCTCCGACTTCTTTGAAGCGGGAAAAAACCGCAGCCAGATCGTCCTCGGATACCTTATAACCCAAATGCTTGAGCCGGGACGAGACGGCTGCACGGCCGCTATGCTTGGTTAAGGGCAATTCGGTGAGCCCCCAGCCAACTTCTTCCGGATCGATAATTTCGTAGGTTTCCCTTTTTTTGAGGATGCCATCCTGGTGGATGCCTGAGGAGTGGGCAAAAGCGTTTTCTCCCACAATGGCTTTGCTGCGCTGAACACTGAGGCCGCTCATTCTGGCGACAAGTCGGGATGTTTTCACGATTTCCCGGGAATGGATGCCCAACTTGTATTGCCCGAAGTAGTCCTGACGGGTTTTGAGCGCCATGACAATTTCTTCGAGGGCAGCATTTCCTGCGCGTTCTCCGATTCCATTGACAGTGCATTCAATTTGTCGGGCGCCTGCAGAAATGGCCGCCAGGCTGTTGGCCACAGCCAAGCCGAGATCATTGTGGCAATGGACACTGATCA
Organism: Verrucomicrobiota bacterium; assembly: GCA_021209225.1. Taxonomy (GTDB): domain Bacteria; phylum Verrucomicrobiota; class Verrucomicrobiia; order Limisphaerales; family JAJOIW01; genus JAJOIW01. The sequence goes on along the minus strand of JAJOIW010000088.1, from coordinate 5,973 downwards.
ATGCCTTTCCTGTCTGGAATTCCACAATATTGTCATAGAGGTGCTTGATGAGTCTGAAATACTGATCTGGAATGGCAAATCCCACAGTGTCCGGGATATTCAACGTGGTGGCACCTGCGTCAATGGCCGCGCGGCAGACATCCACCAGAAAATCGGGTTCCGTTCGCGAAGCATCCTCCGGGGAAAACTCCACATCCTCGACCATGGTCCGTGCCTGTGCAACCCCTTCAGCCGCCAACTTGATTATCTGATCCTGGGCTTTTCCGAGTTTGTGCTCCCGGTGAATTCTCGAAGTGGCGAGGAAAACATGAATCCGGCCCCTCACCCCAGCGGGTGCGACGGCCTTTCCGGCGGCCTCAATGTCCTTGGCCACACAACGTGCCAGGCCGGCAATCTTCGAATTTTCCACTTCGCTGGCGATCTGGTGGACCGCGGCAAAGTCGCCATCACTGATGACTGGGAATCCCGCCTCGATAACATCCACTCCAAGTCGGGACAGCTGGTGAGCCACACTCATTTTTTCTTTGAGGTTCATCGAGGCACCTGGGCATTGTTCGCCATCCCTCAGAGTCGTGTCAAATATGACAATGCGATCGTTGTTCATCTTCGTTTTCGTCTAGATTTTTCATCATGCAGACATTCCATCCCGGGGATCGTCATGACCTTATCCAATCCCTGTCAACAACTCCCAAAAACAACAAAATGAAAAAACCTCGCTGCCTGGAAGTCGCAGCGAGGTTTTTTCTGAATCTCTCCATGCCCTGCCGCCACTCATCCCCGAAGGATAAGGAGTCCGCCGCAAAGCAAAAGTAAGCTTTCAGTCATTTTCATAGTCCGCATTTATATAATCGTTATTAATTGCTGAGTGTCAATGGGTTTTTTTCCGGCAACGGAATGAGTGGTTTTCAGGGAGATGATGAAGAGAAAGAAATCTGGAATATTCCCTTGAAACAACAGGTTTTCTGGTGTTTCTTTTCTGACCCGATCGCCGATAGGCGTATAGGTATGACGCCGGATTTCAGCATCCCAATTCTGGCTTGTTCGCATTTAATTTGTAGAATCATGAATTTCGAAAACCCATTTGAACCTGTTGGACGTGTCGAAAAGAAATCCACAAAGTCGACAAAATCGGTCAATTTTTTCTACTTGGACGGCAAAGCAAGCAAAGTGTCCGTTGTCGGTGATTTCAATGCATGGGATAAAGAGGCCAACCGGATGCAGCGGAGGATTGATGGGAGTTGGCAGACTACCATTGAACTGCCCAATGGCCACCACCGCTATATGCTCAATGTGGATGGAAACCTGGTCGAGGATCCCAAAGCCCACGGCATAGTCCGCAATGAACAAGGGGCACGCGTCTGTATGATTGCCGTCAGCGGATTTTAATATTTTTTAAATGGCACCCTGTTTCATGGCGGGCAGGTGTGATTCCTGTGACTGACTGAAATCTGTTCAGGTTTCCGGCAGGGGAATCTCAGTGTGGACTGTTGATATTCCACAGTCCGGATTTTAATCCAGCTTGTCATTGGAGGAATTTTCAAGTCATTTCCGGCTTCACGTCCGGGTTGTATTCCGGATGACTCAGGATTGGAATCCATCATTTCATGCAGGAAAAACTTAAGCTCCTCCATGGACCCGCCGCCTATCTGGTATCATGGACGTCTCAGCAGCAGCAGGGGTCCGGGCCAATCTGGATGGAGCCAGTGGACTCGGAATGGAAGTCGGGGTCAGAATGCTTGAAAAAGCAAATAACCTCGTCGATCAACAAGGTCAGGCAATGGTTGAAATGATTGAAAACTCAGTCGTCGACCCCGCCCAGGGACGCATCGACGCCAGGGCCTGACCACACATACAGATTTCCTGACATTTCTCCTTTTCCTCCACGCCGGAAGAAAGGGATTTTTTATTTTCCTCAATCCTTCATCAGCCTGATTGAGGCAGTGCCATGGATGGCTTGTCTGGTGCCGGTGACCATGAGTGTGCTGATGGATTCAATTCAGCTAAGTGCCTGGTCTGAGGAGAATGGAGTCAATGGATGAAATCAGAAATTCGTAATACGCCTTTGCGGACTCAGCATCCAGGTGAACTGCATCGGTGTATTGATAGTCAGAGGGGCTGACTTCAGGCACCCAGGGGACACGCGATTCGGGAAAGGCATTTTTGATTGCGTGGAGGATGGTTTGCGGTCCTTTGAGTTTTTGAAGTTCCGGATGGATGGGCATGTGAAACAGGATGACGCGAACATTGTGTTGTTCGAGACTGGTGATATGGGCGTCCAGCGTGGCGACAATTTCCTGGATCCACTTCGGATCCAATTCAGCATCCAGCTCCATAGTTTTGTCCTGTATATTCAATTCCAGCAGCTTCGCCTGGTCGGCAGCGAACACCGCAGTCTCTTCGGCAGTTTCTGCAACCGGCTCAGATGCCGTAATGAGACCATTCCTCGCATTGAATGTGATCGCGGCTTTGTTCAGAGTCACATGAATGGGCCACCCCATCAAAGCCACCGGTCGATTGGCTTCGCGCAGAATGGGGAAATTCTCCCAGGCATGGCGGTAGTTTTCCTCCAGAAGATTTGAAAGCCATTCTTTTGGGTGCAGGACCACCAGCCGGTTGATTTCAATGGCAACGACTTTTGGCAAATCGTCCGGGTTGTCCAAAGCCCCGAGTATGGCCAGACCATCAAATGAGCTGCCCCCATTGATAGTGATCATCGTGGTTCTTGGGTCTTTGTTGAACGGGTCCAATCTGTCCGCGATCGATGATCCGAGTATCAGGGTTTCAGGCTTCTGAGAACGGAGAAAAAAATCCTGGGCCCATGCAATCGGGTCGCGCTCCGGCAGACGTTTGGACTCCGGGATGATCCGGGTGGTGACCCAATGTAAGCCAATGAACACCACAAGAAAGCATGCCGATCGCCAGGCAATGGGCAGGTTCAGAAAGGAGGAGACAATTTTCATGAAATTCATTGGGTTGTTGTTCAGTTGGCGATGGCCAGTGATTTCTGCTGGTGGTGAGTTCGCTCTAGAATTGAAAATAGATAAACTCCCCGGCCGAGCCGGAGTTGAATATAATGAGCCAGATCATGGCCCCATAGATGGCGGGCTCGATGATTCTCACATGCTCAGTGGCCATTTTTTTCCACAGCCAGTCTTTAGTATGATAGAGAAAAACCGGCGCGCAATACAATGCGACAAAAGTGATCCATACGAGATTGGGTGGGGTGGAGTTTGTCGCCAGAGCTTTCCAGAATGCCATGTAATGGCTGAGGTCCCGCATGATGAAAAACAACCAGGCGTGAGTGACAAACGTAAAGACCAATACCCTGCGCAGAGTTGCTGTAATAAAATGGTTGGAGTCCTTGGGGCGGGAACCTTGAAAGGCACGCTCAACCGCCAGAGCCAAACCATGGCACATACCCCATAATGCGTAATTCCATGAGGCTCCATGCCAAAGCCCGCCTAAAAACATCACAAGAAACAAGTTGAGGTAGGTTCGAAACGCCCCATTGCGGTTCCCACCAAGTCCGATATAGAGGTACTCTTTGAGCCAGGTGGACAGCGATATATGCCAGCGACTCCAGAAATCAGCAAAGGATTGCGCCCCATACGGCTTGCGGAAATTGATGGGTATCTCGTAGCCGAAAAACGCGGACAGCCCAATCGCAATCGCCGAGTAACCCGCAAAATCAGCAAATATCTGCGCCGAATATCCCAGCAGCAAGGCCAACAACGTCATCCAGTCAATGGCCAAAAATAAAGGGAAATAAAGATAATAGGTGAAATCCTTGAGATTGTCCGCAATCACCATCTTCAGGAAATATCCCAGTGTCACATATCGGAAAACCTTATCCCACCGAATGTCAGAAAATGCCTTGGGTTGAATCTGAAAGTAAAAATCCCGGGCCTTGACGATCGGCCCGGCAATCAGCTGGGGGAAGAACGCGATATACAGCGCCGTATCAAAGGAAAATTTCCAGAATCCCTGGGAATGGATATGCACGAGACTCTCCATGGAGGACACCAGTTTTTCCGACTGCCTGGCCCGGAAGCAGTCGATGACCAGGCTGATGCCCTGAAACGTGAAAAAGGAAATGCCCAAGGGGAGGGGGATTGTCATCAGGAACTGGACCAGCCCGTAGTCCTCCGCCGATTGGCCCCAGAATGTCAAAGCCAGAAGACCAGCATACTTGAATGCCGCCAGAATCCCGATATTCACCGAAACAGCCACCAAGGCGACCCATCGGGCTTTTTTCATGGGGTGCCGCAGTACGGCATAACTTCCAACCGCATTGCACAGGACCGAAAACAAAAGCAAGGCCAGCAACGGAGGATTGTGATGCGCGTAAAAAACAAAGCTGGAGATCAGTAGAATCGACGCCTGCCACCGTCTCAGAAACGGGAGGTAATACAGGATCGCTACAATCGCGAACAGGATCGCAAATTCTGTGCTGTTAAAGAGCATGTGAACAAAATCATTCCCCGGAAATTATAACTAAAATATTGGCACTCTGTGGCTTGTGTCGGGAATATCAAGCATTGCCATCGAGATTCATGTTGGGGCAAATGCCCGAAACCCAGACACTGTATCGGCAGCACTGCTTTAAAATGGAACACTTTTTCAATTTTTTTTCCAGCGAGATAGTTGTTTTCATGCCTGCTGACACGGTTTAAGATCCGTTTGATCCCATGAAGAAATTTGGTGTTGGAATTATTGGATACGGGTGGGCGGCAACGGCACATATTGAAGCCATACGCCACACTGGCCTGGCTGAAGTGAAGGCAATCTACTCCAGCCGCGAATTGGACAGGAGTTCCGTTGAGGCAGCTCATGGGCCCGGCATCCGGCTCTACTCCGATTTATCCGAACTTCTGCGCGATCCCGATATTGATGTCGTCGATATCACCAGTCACCCATGGAAACACCGCGAACAGGCTGAAGCCGCTGCCCGCGCCAAAAAACACATCATCCTGGAAAAACCCATGGCGCTCTCCTGGGAGGACTGCCAGTCTCTGGCTTCCGTCATTCAATCCTGTGGTGTCGGTTTCACTTTGTGCTTCGAATGCCGGTTTTCCAGCCAGTTCCTCGCCACCAGAAGTCTCATCGACGAGGGGCTCATCGGGGATGTCCATTACGGAGAAGTCGATTATTACCACGGTATCGGCCCCTGGTACGGACAATTCTCCTGGAATGTCAAGCGATCCGGCGGCGGCAGCTCCCTGCTTTCCGCCGGATGCCACGCTCTGGATGGACTGCTGCTCTGTCTGGGGGACGATGTCCATTCCGTCCACAGCTTCTCCACCCGATCCAGCAATGCTCACTTCGCCGAATATGAATACGACACCACCAGTGTCACTATCCTCAAATTCCACAGCGGAAAAGTCGGAAAAACCGCCTCCGTCATCGATTGTCTCCAGCCCTACTACTTCCATACCCACCTGGTTGGCAGTATGGGAAGTCTGCTGGATAACAAAGTCCACTTCCATGGCGTTCCCGGCCTCAACAAAGCCAAATGGAGCGAACTGTCCTTCGGGCTCGTCGATTCAGGCGATGTTTCCGATCACCCCTACCAAAGCCAGTTCACCCAATTCTTCGAGTCCCTCGCCAATGGTGGCCCCATGCCTTTGACCGGGCTCAAAGAATCCCTGCGCACACACCAGGTGCTCTTCGCCGCCGATCAGTCTGCCGCCACGGGAAAACCCGTCAATCTGCCCCAGAACTAACCCAATTTCCCACCAACCCCCCCATCCTGAACCCTTAAGACCCATGAGCATGAAACGAAGACAGTTCCTTCACTCCACCCTGGCCGCCACCGGCCTCATCACCGGATTCCCGGCCATCACCCGGGCTCAAAACCTTAACAGCCGACTCCACATCGCTTCCATCGGCGCCGGTGGCCGCGCCGCCGCCAATATCGACGGCGTCACCTCCGAACATATCATCGCCCTCGCCGACGTCGATGCCTCAACCCTC
>JAJOIW010000236.1 GCA_021209225.1 Verrucomicrobiota bacterium | reverse complement strand
GTCCTGGCAGACGTCTCAGCCAGTCAATCCACGGAAGCCCCCGTGCGGTGGGCGCGAACCAATCTCACCGATGGATTATTTCCCGAAGCCCAGGATCCAAACGCCTCAGCCACTCTCCTTGGTTTGAAGTCTGAAAAATCTGAATTGCTTGAGTCCCTCAGGTCGGCAGACTGGCAATCGCGCATGTCGCGGGTGCAAGCCCGGCTCCAATCCGCTCAAGACCAACTGACTCAATTGCCTCCCGGGTCAATGGTTTATGCGGCGGCCACACATTTTGATCCTCAAGGTGGATTCCAGCCCACAAAAGGGACACCTCGGGAAGTCTATGTCCTTCACCGCGGGAATATTCTCGACCCCAGGGAGAAAGCGATTCCTGGTGTCATACCGATATTCCCGGATGAATCACCCGGATTGGATCTTCCGGACCCGCACTCTGAATCCGACCGCCGGGTGGCATTGGCGCGATGGATCACCCGGCCCGACCACCCGTTGACCTGGCGATCCATAGTCAACCGCATCTGGCTCTGGCATTTTGGTGAAGGGATTGTATCCACCCCCAACGATTTTGGGCGCATGGGCCAACCTCCATCCCACCCGCAACTCCTGGACTGGCTGGCCACAGAATTCCGGGACCACGATGGCCGGTTCAAGCACCTCCATAAACTGATTGTCACCAGTGCGGCTTACCGTCAGTCATCGGAGTCCAATCCCGCATTTGAGGCCATCGATGCCGACAACCGATATCTCTGGCGGATGAACCGGCGGAGACTGACAGCCGAAGAACTGCGCGACTCGATTCTTCTGGCGTCCGGCGCACTGGATCGACGCATGGGCGGACCCGGATTCTACCTTTTCAAACTGGAAAAGACCGATCATTCCCCCCATTTCGAATACCATTTGTTTGATCCCGCGGATTCATCGAGTCATCGTCGATCGGTTTACCGGTTCATTGTGAGATCTCAACCTGACCCTTTTATGACGACACTGGACTGTGCTGACTCCAGCATCAGCACCCCGAAACGCAACGAGACGCTGACAGCTCTGCAGGCATTGAGTCTCCTGAATAATCCGTTCACACTGGTTATGGCGGACAAATTTGCCACGGACTTACTGGGCTCCGGCAATCCGGATCCTGAGTTCCTGGTTACCCAGGCATTCCAGCGGGTCACCGGCCGCAACCCCAAAGCCGGGGAATTGCAGATGATGCTGCACTACCTCTCACAGCATGGGTTGCCCAATCTCTGCCGCTCACTTTTCAACCTCTCCGAATTGTCATTCATCGACTGAAAATTTCATCCGAACATGAATCCCCGCGCACCCCAAAAGCAATGGACCGGCACACCCCCAATGACACGACGTGACTTTCTGTGGAAAAGTGGCGGCGGTCTGGGCGGCATCGCACTCGCTTCCATGATGGCACCCAATCAGAGTTGGGCCGTCCCGAACCGCACCGCATTGCCGCATGGCTTACCTATGGTTCCCAGAGCCAAAAGGGTCATTCAGATGTTCATGGCGGGAGCTGCCAGCCATCTCGATACCTTTGATTTTAAACCGGACCTCATCCGCCACCACGGCCGGGACAGTGACTTTGGTGAATATGTTGAGGCATTTCAGAATGGACTGGGTCCATGGATGCAGTCGCCATTCGGCTTTCGTCCATATGGTCAGTGCGGCAAATACCTATCCGATGTTGTGGCGCCTTTGGGTGCGGTTGTGGATGATATGGCATTCATCCATAACCTCACCGGGAAAACCGGTGTGCATAGCCAGGCCACATACCTTCAGGCAACAGGATTCCAGGACCCGGGATTCCCGGGTGCCGGAGCGTGGATCAGTTATGCTCTGGGCAGCGAAAATCAGAACCTGCCCGCATTCGTCGTCCTGCCAGACCATCGTGGATTCGCCTCAAACGGACCAAAAAACTGGGCCAGCGCCTTCCTCCCAACCCACACTCAGGGAACGACTATTTTCCCCCAGCGGGAGAACCCCATCCCGGACCTGCATGCCCGATCCTCATTCGTCACCGATGCCAGCCACCGGGATGGTTTGAATTTAATCGGATCACTCAACAAATTGTATGCGGATGATCGGCTGGGTGATGACCGCCTGGAATCCAGGATCCGTTCCTACGAGCTGGCAGCACGTCTGCAGCTTTCTGCCACAGACGCACTGGATCTCTCAGATGAGCCGGACCACATCCTTCGTATGTACGGAATCAACCGTTCCCTTTCCACTTACCCCGACACCATCAATGCGGCGGAGGAAACGGAATATTTCGGACGCAAATGCCTCGTGGCCCGCCGGTTGATTGAGCGGGGTGTGCGATTTGTTCAAATCTGGTCTGGCAATGATAATAGTTTCCCCCGGAGAAACTGGGACAGTCATGAGGATATTGAGCGGGATCATGGCCCGCTCTCTCTCGGCATGGCCCATGGGGCAGCCGCTCTGATCCAGGACCTCAAGCAACGCGGATTGCTCGATGACACCATCGTCCATTGGACCACCGAATTTGGCCGGATGCCCAGCACGCAGGGATCCAGAGGCAGAGACCATAATCCGTATGTCTTCACCAACTGGCTTTGTGGGGGAGGCATTCGGGGTGGCACTTCATACGGGCCCAGTGACAACTGGGGATACAAACCACTTGATCGCGACCATCCAACCAGAGTCTACGATGTCCACGCCACCATCCTTCACCAGCTGGGAATCGACCACAAGCAACTCACCGTCCGCCATAACGGCATTGACCGGCGCCTGACTGATGTCCACGGGGAAGTCCTCCATCCCCTGATTCATTCATGAGGGCACATTCACGGCTATTTATCCCGGTTCACCAGAATCCGCGAATACTGTGAGGGAGTCATATTCATGACTTTTTTAAAGCAGTTGGTCAGATGGGACTGGTCATAAAATCCCGAAGCACTGGCAATCTCCGATATCTTCACCGACTTCTGGGCTAACAGAATCCTGGCGTGGTTCACCCGGCAACTCAATAAATACTGGTGCGGGGAGATTCCGGTCGACCTCTTGAACATGCGGGCAAAATACGCCGCATTCAGTTCAACCTGCGCCGCTATGTCTTCGGTGGATAAATCCTCTGAAAAATGATCATGAATATATTGAATCGACTTCCGCAGCGCATGGGTGCTCAGCCCTTTTGATATTTCAGGAACAAATTCACGCACTGCGGAATAGCGGAAAACAATATGGGCCGCCATTGCAGACAATAGGCACTGCACGTACCCTCCATGATCCTGAGAGACCTGAGAAACCATCTGTAAACTCAACTCCCTCAGCAGCGGGTCATTCAACCGGGTGGAAAGCTGAATCTCCGGATCAGAACTGCCGCCCAATTCCACCCCGGCACATGAAAATACATACTTTTCAATGGCAATCGCAATCATATCCCCCGGATTGGATATCCTGATGAACACACTCACATCCCCGGGAATGATACATAATTCACCCACCAATAATTCGGTTCGGATCCGCCCCTGTTGTGTCTGAATCTCCAGAACCGCTCCCTGACTCACTGAGTGCAGAAGCACTGAATGCTGGAGTATTCCACCGCCAATGGTCGATTCAAAGGGTCCATACTTCTCAACCACCAAACCTCTCCATCCCAGTTCGTGACTCGTCAACTGAACCTCGCCATCACAAATCGGACGGACCTTTCCACTCACATTCTCAATGAAAAATATGTTGCAGTTTTCAGCCCCTCTCCCACTCATTATTGACCCGCTCCTAACATTTCAAAACCATGTCCGTTTCCATAAATCCGATAATATTCAGGATTCTCCTTTGATTGCAAGGGATTCAACAATCTATAAATATCCACCTGCCCCCTTCAATATTGACGCACCTCTTGACAATACGGGATTCCTGTGTAGCCCGCAAAAATTCTGAGGAGACTTGTAAAAAAGTGTGAATCGAACAGCTGGATCCGGTGCTGAATGTGCTCAAGCACCATTCTGTCGATATGGGGAATTTCATCCAAAGTAGGATGTCCGTTAACGGCGGGTGGTTACGTTTATTTTGAATGAATGGAATTATTTGAGTGGGATTGTGCGGGCATTGGGATAATGCGGTGGTTTGATGTAAATGCGTGCGGTGCGGGGTCAGGTGACCCGGGTGCGGATCTGAGGGATGTGTCTGGCGGAAAGCCCATCGACCAGGGTTTTATTGACCATGGGGTGGAAGTCATGTTCGGGGCCAAAATCGCTATCCGGGTGGAAGGCCGCCACGACCAGACGATTTTTGCCAGTGGAGAACCGGTGCAGTCCATGGGCTGGGATCATGAAGTGGGTTCCTGGAATGAGTGGGGACTCGGACTGATGGTGATGGCAGGTGCCTTTTCCGGAGAGGACGACACCGATGCGGCAACTGGGGTGGGTGTGGAAGGTCTGTTGAATTCCTGGAGGAAAGTAGAGGACATTCAGACAGGGATCGCCTTTGAGCACGGGCGGAATAATGAGGGAATCCGTGCACCCATCGATGTAGCGCAGTCGACCGGATCGCTCGATGGGTCCACCGATGGTATTCAAAGCTGAATATCCTGAGACAAAGACATACCAGACCCATTCGGCAATCAGGGAAATCCTCCCATAAATGGCAGCATAGAAATGTGGTCCGAGCCTGTAGGTCTGGCTTCCGTTGGAAATTTGTGATTCTGACTGAGCCAGGTTGACGGCAAACAGGGTGCCTTTGCGGGTGGAGAAATCGAGTTTTTCCCCGATGGCTAATCCATATTCCCCACGCACCGATGCATCGGAGAATTTCCGGCGACTGGCCGATTTGGGACAGATGGAGAAAGCGGATGGGTCTGATTCAGTATTTCGAGAATCCATAATTTTGAATTGCCAATGAGTTAAATATCATAGAGTTGTGCGGATGTGAGGACAAAACTGCTGAGCATCCACGCTTTCAATCCCTGGCGGGGGACCGGACATGACAATATCTCCTCCACGCGCCTCCTCTCAAAAAAGTATTCAGTGGCGTGCTTATATTTTTTGAGAAGGATATTTTTATGAAATGAGGTGACATATTTATCGTTCCAGAACCGGAGAGGCACACGCATGCCGCTTTTGCGCCGTTGGGTGATGGACGATGGAATTCTGCCATGAGTGGCTTCCTTGAGGATGAATTTTTCCCGAAGGTTTTTATATTTAATATGTATTGGGGTTTGAGCACAGAACTCAATAATTCCCCGGGAATATATTGGTGAGAGTGAGAAGTGGTTGAAAGCTTGGGTGGTCTTTTGAACTTTAGGCAGAATCAGGGAGTTACATTTCAGGAATTTATTGGCAAAGAGGAGCCGGTCCAACAAGGACGACCATTGAGAATCCAGCAGATACCGGTTCAGCGTTTGAGTCAGTTGCTCCAGGGCCTGGTTGACAGCATCCGATGAGAGCCGGGGCAAACCATCGAGCTCGTCACTGGCCCGCTTGAAACTATCGAGGTAAGCCCTGGCGAGGAAATCGGCGCGCTGGGAATCTGTATATAATGGAGAGTAGACATGGGTCCCGAGCATATAAACATTTTTGGGACCTCCAAAACATGGGTCACTTCCCTCGCCGGTGAGGATAAGTTGGGATTCGGATCCCAGATGTCGGTTCATCAAATAATTCGGCATCACCACCGGATCCCCGATGGGATCATCAATCCAGCGGTATATGTCGTGCATGGCATTGCTGAATGTCGATGGCTGAACCTCCAGGTATTGATGGGGGACACCAAAGTATCCAACTGCTTCATCGATAAAGGAATTCTCATTGGGCAGATGGGCCCCAAAATTCACGGAGAGTGCATGGATATTCCGCGTCTCAAAAACTTCACAGGCGACAGCCAAGGTTGTGGTGCTGTCCAGTCCACCGCTGAGGAAGAGGTTTGGATCTTCACATCCAGTGGCTGACCGGATCGACTGCATGTTCTGCAGGCACAGGTTCCAGAGCTGGTGTGAGGCATCCGACTGGGAAATATCATCACATTTGGCCATGGATGCATAACGACAATAGTCGACCGCAGAAATGGGCCGGTGGGCAGCAATATGCAGATAGTGCCCCATGGGAAGTTCGGAAACTCCAGCTGAGAGGGTGGATGAACCAGGGATGAAACTGGTGCATAAAAAATCCACCACATGCCGGGGCTGAGGAACCAGAGACAAACCCAGCTTTTCTTTGAGCCACCGGATATTGGATGAAAAGTAAATGGCTCCGGATGGGTGGAGATAGAAATAGTTCGAACGGTACCCCACCGGATCCCGGTATATTTTCATGCAGTCCGGGGTGACACCTATGGCTGAGAAGGCACCGTCACAGGTTTTCTCAAAATGATGCAGGGATGTGAACCGGGAAAATTCCTGGTATAGAATGCCTATCACTAATAATTCAGAATGATCGGACTCAATTGCCCGATGATGCACGAGCTGGCATGTGGATCCAGGTGCCAGGTCGATATATACGACGCATGTATAGTCAGCATTGGACAAAGTGAAATCGGGTGGTCTGCCATGCGGGAGAAGGATCTCACTGCAACCCGGGAATATCACACCATAATGTCCAAACATATCATCCACCCGGATCAATCAGCCATTGCATTTACATATCCACAACCCGAAGCGGATTCAGCCAAAATCATCAAAATCATCGGAGCCTGAACTGACTGAGGACTCGGTCTGCGGGCGCTGGGGGTTGCCGAATAACATCGGCATCGCCGCCAACATGGCCATACTCATGAAAAGGCAGTTATTCTGCATACAGTACCCAAGAGCCGTCTGAGTCTTCCTCACAGGAAGCCCATCCACCGGGAATCGCCAGCCAGTATCGATCTTTTTCTGAATGAAGCGGGAACTTTTCCGATGGGATTCCACATCGTGATTGACGGGATTGTACCAGGTGCCGGATGCACAATGCGTGAGATTCCCGGGATCGATGCCGAGGTCCACCAGTTGTTCGGGATTCAATCCCCATTCCCAATCCTCCTCCAGACGATTCACTAATCGGGACGAATTCTGACTCGCATCATGAAACACATAAACCGACAATGGATTATCCGATTTCTGACGGAGCTTGAAATACTGAAACGAACTGGTGGGCCGCTTGTCGGCAGTCAATACCAGGCAATTCTGCTCAATATGAAAATGATTCAATAACAACTGAATGGCGTAATCTTCATCCTCTACTATCAGAACCCGTTCAGGATGGAATTCCTTGAAATCCATAGCTCCCAACTTCCGCATCAATTCAACAGATACCTCAGGCGTGAGAAGAAATGGATGCCCAACTTTCCTGCAATACGTGTCCACTGCCTTGACCAGATCCTTCTTGCGGCCACGACGCACCGAAAAGGCGGCGACCAATGCCATCACCAGGAAAATAATGCAGCTGGCCAGATTTTGAAAATCCCGAACAGGACTGAAATGAGGGACAATAATATAAAAGCGACGAAACGGAATCCGGATTGGCGTTCCTTTTTTAAGAAGCAGGCACAGATCAACTGATCCCGGGTGAAGTAAGTGGTGCCACTGAGAGAAAGTTTCTCAGCGGCTTTGAATAGACGTTTATCGCCCACTCCCATGGATTTTGGATTGAGGATAAACTGGTATCCGCAGCGCCGGCACTTCATGCCGTCCCGGTGCTTGGTTACAGCTGAACATTTTGGACAAATCATCAGACCAATGGGTTCTTTCTTACTTCCGGCCAGTCTAAACACAGGTTATGGAAGACATCAATAGTTCATCCACTCCTCAGGAGGTGCGCGTGATCATACCGGTCCAATAAAACACCGGTGCGGCTTGGTGGCAGAAAAACTAATTTGATGCCAGTCCAGTTCGGGTCCGTCCGCCACGGAATTGTGACCAGATGCCATCCCGTGGAAGTCCACCGGATTGCAGAGCGTAAATTCTGAAATCGCCTGAGCCCACCACCACCAACCCCTGACTGGTAATCAGTGGGGATGAATGGATCTCCCATTCAGCGTGCACTTTCCATAAGATGAGCCCATCCCGGGAAAAAGCCAATAAATCGCCATTTCCTGCCCCAACAATGATATCGCCTCTGGAATTCAGGGCTGCTGATGAGCGAATGGGGGTTCCCACAAAGTTGCTCCATTGTTCTTTACCTTCCGGATTCAATTTGTAAAACCGGGTATCCAGAGAACCAAAATAGATATTTCCTTCGGCATCAATGACTGGCGAGGAGTGGATTTCATCGTCCGTTTTGAAAGTCCAAACGAGTTTTCCCTGGAGGTTAAGACACAGCAGGTGGTGATCAAGGCAACCGATAAGAATTCTGTCCAGATGATCGAAAGCAGGAGAACTGACGATAGGACCCGAGGTTGGGAAAAACCACTTTTGCTCACCACTGTGAGAAAGACAAACCACACCGGGTGACTTTCCTCCGGTGGTGAAAACAAGGGATGATTTATTGGCCGATGCCGAACTTTCCACCGTCGCCCCGAGGTCACGTGTCCAGCGGCGTTGCCCGTCTGGAGTCACGCAAAGAACTTTTCCATTTTGTGGGGCCACAACCACATTGCTGTTTGGGAGTATGCATGGGGAACCAGGGATGGGACTTTCCAGATCGGCCCGCCAGATGACATCTCCTGAAAAACTCATGCAGTAGAGAAAGCCATCCATACTGCCAAAATAAAGAGCGTCCTTACTGACAGCTGGAGTCGATCTGATTTCAGATCCAATATTTTTTTTCCATAGCACCGCACCATCAGGACTGATGGCATAAAGATGGAAATCGTCCGATCCGATAACAATTGTGCCATCTGGAAATTCCGTGGCCGATGAATGAACACGTTCGCCCGTTTTCACCGACCAGGATATATGTGGCGATTGACTGCATGAGGCCAGGAACAAGGCCATATATGCAATGAAAATCCCCCGCCCGGGAATGAAATCCAGACCCGGAAAAAATAAAGTATGCAAGTCAGTGATCTTAAGTTTGAGAGACAAAGCAATTCCAGGGTGCAAGGGTGGATCAATTTTTCTGACAGACACAAGAATCTCCAGTAATCATGTACCCGTCCAGGATAGCCTGAGCCGATTTTCTGCAGGTGATCCAGTCGGCATGACCATCGGCGAATCCCCAATTCCAGCCTTTGGTGAGATGATTGTTGGTGTTATCCGGGCAGTTATTCACTCCCGAATCATCTCCATCAAGCACAAGAACCACTTTCGAGGCAATTCCTTTGACGGAAGCGGGTGACTTTCTCACGTTGGCGAGATGAGCTCTTTCATATACTCCGAAAAATTCATAACTATGGCCGCCGCGGTCGTCGGCCCGGCCACCTGCCGCGTTGTCCTGCAGATCGATGAAGTTACCTAATCGATCCTTTCTGTTCCTGATCACATTCCTGGTATTGGGGCAAATGAATGTTTTAAAGTTGGGAATGAACTTCGGGTAGAGAGATGCAGGACCATCATCTCCCCCAATGCCAGTCGAATCATAAAAACGATCCGGATATTCCTGGCTGTAAATCTCCATACCGATCAGCATTTGTTTCAGATTGTTGATACATCCAATACGCCTGGCACGATCTTTGCCCTGCGATAAGGCTGGAGCCAGCATGCTCGCCAGGATCGCTATGATCGCGATCACAACCAGCAACTCAATAAGTGTGAATCCTTTTTCACGTAATGACCACAATTTCATCATTTCATCCTTCATTATACATATATATAAATAGCATTCAGCTTCCGACCCATCTGGCGGCAGCCTGAATACGATTTATGACTTATTTAAGAGAACCAGCTGAATTCTTATTCACGGCGAATTCTCCAGAATCCGACTGAGCCATTGTTGGGCAGGTTGCCGATCCATATTGAACTGGTCTGGCCTGAAGCAATGGTCTGCCAGCTGGTGGCGTTGATGAATTCAGAGAATTCAACGGAGTAGGTGGCGTTTCCATTTTCAACTATGAGGGAGATCTGGCCTGCATTGAGTGTGACCTGCGAAATGCGGAGAGGTTCTGATGAGCTCTCTGATGGCAGAGATGAGATGGTATAAGTCCAGAAGTGGCCTTCCGTCATTCCCCAGGTGTGCAAACCCGTGCGGGACTGTTCCTTGAGCAGTTGATCTTCCCATCTTAAGGTTGTGTTTTTATCCGGATTATCCATCTGGCGAATCTGGATGAAGTGATCCTGACCGATTGCTGGGAAATGGATGACAAATGGTTGACCCAATTGGTAAATGAATGAGGTATCATTGACAATGATGTCATTCCATCTGCCGTTGGATTTCCGGCTGATGTTGATGCCTTGAGGGAGTGAATTATCAACTGCGGGCTTTTCATTACGCAACAATACCCGGGCATAATTATTCTCATCGATATAGTCGTATACAAATCCTATGCCATCGTCGTCGAATGCCTGGATGGTCATTTCCAAAAGGAAATTTTGTGATCCATGTGGTTTGGCGAGAAGGATGGGTCCCTCCACATCTGCTTTCTGTTGAATGAGGGTTCCGGTTGAATTGCCGAAGTAATTCGACAGCTGCACCAGTCCATGGGGTGTTGATTTCCAATCACCCTGCTGGCCACTGGTGAGTGAAGCGAACGGGTTTTCCCATCCTTCGGGCAGTTGGTTATTGAGGAGAGATTGATCAAATGTTTCGCTGAATACGATTGTGTTGCCGACTGTGACAGTGAAGTCCTCAAAAAAGACCCCGGTTCCGACTGGATTCAGTGCTGTGGGACTGGATCCTGACTGACCCCAGCTTCCAATTCCCGCGCGCCCCCCCGCCAGTGAATCATCCGAAAAATTGATCACAACCTCAGTGTCCGGGTTAAAAATCGGGGGATCCTGAAGGGTATCAAATCCGACAACCCGCACTTCATAATCCTGCCCCTGTGCGGCAACAGTCACCCGGTATCTCTTGAATCCAATAGAATCAGCCGGGTCAAAAATGAAAGAGTCATCGGTCGCAAGCTCTGAGTAGATTCCATTGACCCGCTTTTGCACGCTTAACGAGGTGGGGGGTCGCCAACCAGCAGGTGGATCTTCGCCTTCCATATTGACTCGAATCCAATTATTCTCGTCGATGTAGCGAACAAAGACATTCGAACCGTCGTTATCGCCGATTGAGATGGTGGCTTCAATGGTGTAGTCCACCCATGAATTATTCCATTGATTCTGGCTGATAATCAATCGGGGGCCATCAAATGTGACACTGGGCACGATTTCCTCCACTGGGATCAATGGGGCCGGACCGCCTGACAGATCGGCACCTCGATGGTCATTGGTATTTTCACTGACACCGCGGAAACCATTGCCAAAATCCAATACCTGCCATAATCCAGACTGACTGGGATCCCGTTTCACATCTTCCCATCGGGAGGGAAATCCACCTTCAAGTGTGACGACTTCAGCAAATCCGGGATGCGATCCGCGATTCAACTCCTCCTGGTTGGTGAAATTGTCCTTGTCACTGTTCTGATCGCCAGTGAAGTCCAGGGATTTCAAATACCTGAGTTCCCATGAATCTGGAAGCCCGTCCTTGTCCGAGTCGACCGCAAACTCCGCAACAAGTGAAATGGGTCTTTCCACAGGCAGTGTCAGCGGATTCTGCAGGGAGCGGGAATCACCTGACCATCCATGGAAAACATACCCAGTATCGGC
>JAJOIW010000036.1 GCA_021209225.1 Verrucomicrobiota bacterium | reverse complement strand
CTCCCGGCCTGGCTCAATCCCTCCTCAAATTCGGGCGGATGACCATTCCCTGGTCCAAACCGGATCTCTTCCCCAAACTCATCAAACCCATCTTCCCCCCAGCGGATTTCGATTCCCTGAGCGCGCCGGAAATCTATTTCGGACTCAATCTGGTCCTGCGTGAATCCTTCCGATCCGGTATCCATGGCGCCTATGATGATGGTCGGATCTTTGCCCGTGGCTGGTCACTCCCCCTCTCCACCCCTCACTCCCCATCGATTTCTGGCATGGCCGGCCAGACGCCGTCGTCCCATTCGCCATGAGCGAATTCATGCACCACCACTTCCCTCACTCCCGATTCTTCCCCACCGAGGACGATGGACACTTCAGCCTCCCCATCCGCTCCGCTTCCCGCATCCTGCAAAACCTCGTCCATCCCATCTGATTCCCCACCCCCACAACTCCTCCCACACCCACACCTGGATTATCAAAACTAAACTTTTAGTTGACGGGGCGGTTTCCCGGGTGCATGGTGGTCATGAACTAAGTAATTAATAGTTTAAAGCGGATGGCACGAAAGAAATCAAAAGTATTGACGGAGGGGGAGCATCGCATCATGGAGGTGATGTGGCAACTGGGTTCGGCGACAGTGGCTGAGGTGGCTGAGCGGTTGGAAGGCGAGGATGGTTCAGCGTATACAACTGTTCTGACGATGATGCGTATTCTGCGGGACAAGGGGTATTTGAGCTGTGACACCCGCAGTCGGGCCCATGTCTATGCACCCAGTGTGGACAGAGACATGGCAGCCCGGAGTGCGGTGCAACAATTGCTGTCCAAGTTTTTCTCCGGCTCGCCGGGGGAACTGGTTTTGAGTTTCCTGCGGGATGAGAAACTGACGGATGAGGAATTGGAGGAGATCCGCAACCAGATCAAAGAATCCAAAAACAAACCAGGGAAGAAAAAATGACAACCGATCATCTGGAAGGATTTGTGCAGAGCCTGTCCATCGCCTTGATGAATGGATTGTGGCAGGGAGGGATGCTTGTGCTGGTATATATCGGGGTGGCCCGATGGGTTCCCTGGATGAGTGCCTCCGCCCGCCATAATCTGGGAATGATGACCTTGATTGCCATGGTCTGGATTCACTGTGCCCATATATTTCATCCTTTGCTGGATGCAGCCCCTGATTCGATGGCGGTGGAAGTGACTAAGGAAACTGCACCCGTAGCGCAAGCGGAATTTGCAGTTGCCGGGCCCGGAGCCTTCCTGCCCCGGACCGTGGTCGTGGACCATTCTGAGATTTCGGATGTGTATCCATCGGGATTCGCTGATCCGGCTCTCATTGCGGGGATCGATGGCCATGGACATTCCGAAGCGACAGGCCGCAGAATTCCGCACGGGAGCCGGATAAGCACATGGTGGGTTTCCCGGATTGGGGAACTGAAGTCCATGTCCCGGCAGATCCAGTGGAACATGCGGATTCCGTTTGTGGTTCATGTAATGATTGTGGTGAGTGCCATCATGTTGGCGTTCTACCGGTCCCTGCTTTTTTTCCTGCAGTTGAGGCATGTTATGCGGATCAAAAAATCCGCTCTTTCGGCAGATCCTGTGGTTGAATTGCTTTTTCAATCTCTGCTTTCAGATCATCCGCGCCGCCGGTCCGTTTCATTGGGGGTGAGTGCGCAGGTTTACAGCCCCCTGGTCATTGGCTTCCGGCACCCGAAAATTCTCCTGCCTCCTGCCCTGAATGACGAAGCGACCAGCATCCCGGCGATGCGGTGTATTCTGCACCATGAATTGGCGCACATTGAGCGGTGGGACGACTGGTCGAATCTGCTGCAGCAAAGCCTGGTTTCCCTGATGTATTTCAACCCCATCCTCGCATGGCTTTCCACCAGACTCACTATCGAGCGCGAAATGGCCTGCGATGAACGGGCCGTCACGAAAGTCCAAAGCCCACAGGAATATGCTCTGGTGCTCACCGAATTTGCCATGAAGTCAAACAGCCAGCCAAACCTGGCTGCTCCGGCGGCATGGAATAAAAAAAGTCAACTCAAAGAAAGAATCACAATGATTATCAATGGACGAATCACAACCTCACCCTGGCTCTCCCGGATGAGTGCACTCAGCTTATCAATGGTTTCTCTGACAATGGCCGCATTGGTCTTTGCTGCGGGGCCCAGATTGACATTGGCGGAGGATGTCGCCACAGTCAATGCGACTTCCCCCATTCCGGCTGTCACCGACGCAACGGATCCCATGGATCCGACGGTGGCGGGTATTGAATCTGATAAATTCAATGAACCTGATGATCGCTTCGGACAATTTATTCACCACTCCGCATCGGCGTCTCAGGACTCTGAGCCAGCGGGATACGCCTCCAATCATTCAGAAGATCCGCTTTCTGAACCAGGGGAGATGGAATTGGGTAGACTAGTCGAAATTGAGCACGAACTGGCGCAAAAAAAAGCAAAGCTGGCCGGTCTGCTCACCCGATATTCCAAAAAGCATCCCTCAGTCATTCAACTTTCGGCAGAAATTAAATCACTGCAGAATTCTATAAACCAGTTCCATGCCCATCAGGAAATGAAAAAGCAGCAGATGGACACACCAAACAAATCGCTGTCTGAGGGTGGACCAGACATTGACTGGAATGAAGTGCCGCCGGTTAAAGTGAGGGTGTCATACAGCGGCGAATCTATAAGGCCCCCATCGCCTCCCGCAGCGCCTGGAATCATGACCACACCTGGCCAGGAATCCATTGAGGAACGCCTGCAACGGTTGGAATCCATGATCGCTCGATTAACGCAACCTGCCAGCCCATTCCCAACGAACGAGGATGCAAACTCCATACATATATCCACCCAGCTCGAACCCATCGACCTGGATGTGACTACAGAAATTTCCACAGAATTTGATGTAAGGAATATTGATTCCAAGGAGCAGATATACTCCACGACCGCTCCCAAATCCACCGGATCTAAAAAGGAAAAATCCAAAATCAAGTTCCTGCCAAACACTGCCACTATTGAAACTGAAACCATCCGTGATTTTATTCAGGAGCATGTGGTCGATGAATTAGAAAATGCACGGCATGAGATTGAAATGGCTGCACGGGACCTGAAAAATGAAAATATCAACATTGATAGAGAAAAATTATCCCGACTCATAGGCCATCGCGAAGCTCTTGAGGCGCAAAAAAAAGTCACTCGATTCTCAAATCCAGCACTTAAAAGCTCAGATCGAAGCCCTGCATTCTGAATCGCATGCATTGGAAAGCATGATCGAAAAGCTAAAAATAAGATGATATTTGAATTTTCCGGAATGTGTAGCGTGGTTGGTAGGGAGTATTAATATAATTGAGGTAAGGAAATGCAGTCATCGACTTCATCTGAGACGGAAGTAGCCTTATCAGCTGCTATACATTTGGAATATGTCCGGAATATGGCACAGCATGGATCGGAGGAATCCATCCACGCTGTCGCCAGTTTCCATGAATCTCTTTTCATGCAGAAACATGGGAAGGATTTGGAGAGATATGTGCAGCAGAAGAAGCTCAGTGAAGACAGGCTGCGCGATCTGGAGCATAGATTATCTGAAACACGCGATCGGCTCATTGGGGAAAATCCACATGTGACTGTTGAATCTGATGGCAAACAGGACACCAAACCGAATGCTCCCTGGAACCTCTGGGACCTTGCCATGTTCTGGTCGGCTGGCCTGGCCGCATTGTCACTGATCCTTTTTGGTGTTCTGAATATTTCATATAACCTGCTGGAATCTGGAATTGTCACCTTTCAGAATCATCCACTACGTGCCTATTTGTGGGCCGCTCTTCTCCCGGTTGGCGCGCTCGCGGTCAAGGTGGGTTGGGATTTTATTCAATCATCAAAACGACGGCATTTTTATATATGGAGTTGTTTAATTATTGGCCTGGTATCCATTCTGACATGGATTGCCACTTATGCGATGATTTATCCATCGCTCTCCATGACAACCGAAGAACGCATCGCAAGCATTACTTTGCACGATTCAGGCGATGACCAACCCACATCCCTCTTGCCTGGGGGGGCGAAAACTGTGGATATGGCACTTGTGGCATCGCAGGCACTTGCTGAAATATTTCTGTCCGCTGTTTTAGGTATTTATATGGCACGTTTATATGCCTCTCACCGGCCGGTGAAGCTGACCCTCAATCCTGTTTTCCAGTCATTAGATTCCGAACGCCAGCAATTGGAGACCCATATCGCCAGAGAACGCCTGGCTTTGGCTGAGGCAAGCGGAAACAGCGACCGTCTCCGGCATCAGTTGAAGGTGTTTGTCGCCTATGCGGAATCTCTTTTCCAACGTGAGGTGGCATTGAGACAGGATCGGGGCTTTCAGAAGTTACAACTGCTGGACGAAATATCCGAACAAATCAAATCGCGAATGGATCCTCATTCTCAGAATCATCCATCCCCACCTGAAACCTCAAATCCAGGTGCCTACAAAATTGATACCCAATAGTTTTATGTCTCTCATATTGTATACATCATCGATCCGGAGAAGCTTATTTGTTCTGGCATTTATTGGGATGTGTTGTTCCGGGTGTTCGGGACATAAGGAAGGCGATAAACCTGAGCATACACGGAATACATACATTATTGGCATATCTCCATTTTTGGATGAGGTGTCTTCGGATCAGATATTCAAGCAGATTATCCGACTGTTTCTGGATGACATGCCGCTGAATTCAACACTTACAATATACGATGCCTATTATTTGAAAACCGTGGCGCATATTCACATACCTGATATGCCGGCATTCCAATCCAGTCGAACACGTATTAATCAATTCAAAAAACCGATTCAAAATCTGAAATCCTTTCTTTCCCAGGTCCGGACTAAGCCATCGCTGGGTCGAATCAGCTTCAAAGACGCTGTGAATCTGCCTCAGTTTGCCGAATTTATTGGTGAAAAGATAAGTCACGATACAGGTAATGTGATACTTCTGGTATTGGGCAGTCCATTGTATGTGGATGAAAAGGAAGCGGGATTCACCATGGCAGGAGATTTATATCCGACTGATGGACATTTGCTGGCTGCCAAGGACCAGTCCGTCTTTGGAAAATCAGATTCCATCAACTCATTTCCGCAAGCTGCGGTGCATTTTGGATATTTTGGCGACCCGTGGAAAAATGAACTTCATAGACAGAAAATATCGCGATTTTGGAAATTATTCTTTCAGTTGCGTGGATCCGAACTTGTGTCGATGTCGAGCGACCTGCCGACAGTCTTTAATATATCCCATCTCGAGCCAGGCAACGAATACAATCAGGACCTGCCAATCAATGATTCAGAAGAAATTGCGATGCTCCGCGCCAGTCGGGATATCCATGTCGCAGATTGGATTTTTCAGGATTTGCCAGATCCCCAAAGCGTACTGCCGCCTGGCACCAGCATTGGAACAATGAAGATTGGCATCAGGTGGAATGCGGACGTCGATCTCGATCTCTACGCCCGGCCACATGGCAACTCTCCGGAACTCTATTTTGATAATAGTGAGATGCCAGAAGGCCAATACTATAAAGACCATCGATCCTCACCGGACAGAGAATATGAATTTATTGAATTCTTCAAACCGGTTGATCTCAGAAAAGTGGAATCGAGAATCAACTTTTTTGAAAGCATGAATGATGAGTTGGTTGTGGGAGAAATCCGCATTGAATTCAATAACCGCATCTATTCATCGCCATTCGAAATGAAAGCCCGCCATGGCAATCATGGAATGGAAGGACCAGGTCAGGAGGATTTCTGGTATGCTATTGATATACCAGGAATCCTGAAAATGGATTGATGAATTTCACGGCTGGATGCGGAAGAATCGATGTGAGTCGACATTGAATGGCACGCTGACCGGCAGGTTGAAACCTTTGCCAACCACCTGGCCCCAAGGGGTCCATTCCTTGAAATCTCCGGTTTCCTCGATAACGTAGTCGGTGATATAATCGCCAAACACCTCCAGACTGCCGGGCTTGATAGTCAGCTTCAGGAGTTTCTCAGCAGTGAAATTGGCGATGACATTCAAATCGAAAACCGAGATTTGTGAATTTCTCATGAGGTTTCCATTTTTATTGATCAGTTTATTCGGGCTGGCCACCACCAGTCGGTCACCAGAGAGAATGGATGAAAATCCGAACCGATCAAACGGCGCGGGATTTGAGGACTTTATATAATACTTTTCCACCCAGCCGCCCCCGGATTTTTCGAATAAGTATGTGGCACCGGATTCCGGTGCGTTCGAATTTTCCTGTTTGAAATTGATTCCCGGCGAGGCGCTTCTATCCAACCAGGCACCTGCAGTGATGCGGTTATTTTTGATGGAGACCTGGTTGCCAAAACCATATTTTTCGTGAGCGGCGGAAGGTTTGAGGAGAGCGGTTTGCTGCCATTTGTCCCCCAGTTTTTCAAATACATAGAGCACCCCTGAGTCCGGAAGGAGATTGTCGGCTGCGGTGGGGGTGGTTTCCGTATTGCTGCTGTCATCCTCTGGTGAACCAACCACTACGGATTCCCCATCAATCGCCACTGAATACCCGAATAAATCCTGCGATCCCGGGTTGGAGGGTTTCAAATAGGCTTCCTGGGTCCATGTGCCATCAACCCGGCGGAAGACATAGGCGGCACCGGCTGCAAAAAAGATATTGTTCAGTGGTTCACCATTGACCACATTGGAGCTGCTGCTTTCATACGGTGCCCCAACAACAGCAATGTCTCCACTGATGGCGACACTCCAGCCAAACGCGTCAAATTCATCGGAATTGGCGGCTTTGAGGTAGGCGGTCTGGACCCATTGTCCGTCGACCAGATCGAAGATGTAGGCGGCGCCGGAGTTTTCCAATGTATTGTCGTCCGGGAGATTGTTGATCATCCGACTGGCACTGTCTTCATCAGGCGCGCCAATGATCAGGGTATTTCCCGACAGTCCCACACCGGCCCCGAATGAATCACCACTCTCCCCCATTGGTTGGCTTTAAATAACTGATCAGTTTTATTTTGTCCCTCCACTTCCTCATACAGATAGGCGGCACCGGATTCCAGGCTGGAATTATCCTCCATATTCCCATCAATGGTCCTTGAATTCCCATCCTCACCTGGGGCCCCAACCAATAATCTTTTATTTTCCGCCGAGACCGTCCATCCGAAATAATCTCTTGTATCCGGGGCAGGTGCGGACACTTTGTCATGAACCGTCCAGATGCCATCCATCATTTTATAGACTCGGACACTTCCGGCATCAACCAGTGCGGATTCCGTCCCCAATCCCGGAAGGTCATGGCGAAAACCACCCACATAAATCATATCATCGGTTGCGGCAAGCGATTTTCCAAACAGTCCCAGTGGTTCATCATCCTGGTTGGAAAGTAATCCGCTGGATCCGGGAAATTCCAATTCCTCAGGCGTTGCATATCCCTGCACGGGAAATTCAAACTGACCATCCCCATAAACAATTCTTATCTTTTCACTCTTCACCACTCCCGCAGCCGATGGCTGGAATTGAACCTGAAATTCTATCGATGTCCCGGGATCCATGCGCAGGGGCCATTCCATCCCCGCATTCAGCACAATAAATTCGTCCCCGCTCGACTGGACAGCGTCTATCTGGATCGTTTCAGCCCAGTCATTAATGAGCACAAAAGAATTCTGGACGATCGATCCTGGTTGAAGTTTTCCGAAGTCTGTTCCGTTTGTGGTGGATGCTGATTCAGCCTGGTTCACAAGGGGCACGCCGTTGCCGAATACTTTCAAGTCCCCGCCCGGAATCGGCAATGTTGGCCATGCGTAGACCGCTCCCGCATCAAAGCTCGAATTGTCATCGTCCGTGATCGTCGCGGACAACTTGCCATCCTCATATTCCGCTCCCACCAGAATATGCCGCAACCCAACCGCCACGGCATTGCCAAATCCATCATCCCGACCCGAGTTCGAAGCCTTCAGATAGATCCGCTCCGACCATTGCGAGGATGTCCTTTGGAACAAGTAGGCCGATCCGGAGTTTCTCAGCAGGTTGTTTATCCCATCCCTTGGGTCATCACTCCATTTTGCCGAACTATCCTCACCTGGAGCCCCAACCGCAATCAGATCCCCCTGAATAGAAACTGAGCTGCCAAAAAAATCACCTCCCTGCGCATTGGATGCATTCAAAGTGTGCTGGTTTGTCCACGTGTCCCCACTTCTTACAAATATATATACTGAACCTGTAAAAACTGAGGCTGAGATGGTTCCATTGATGTCCGTCGTATTGACTGTTTCACCGGGGGCCCCAATGACAGCTAAATTTCCTTCAATGGATACAGCCTCACCAAAATGGGCTTCAGGAAAGGATTGGTTGCCCCGCAAATACGACTGCAATGGCCAGGAATCACCCACTTCGTGATAGATGTATGCGGCGCCTGCATCCAGAACGCCATTTTGTGCCGGAGGATAAAATTCCGCGTCATCCAGTTGAAAGAAACTGTTTTCACCGGCAGCCCCAACGATGGCATGCTTGCCGGATATCCCAACAGCATTTCCATATCCGGCGCGTATTTCAATGGTCGAGCCTTTCAGTTTAGTCACCACTTCCCATCCATTCGAAGACTTCTTATATATGTACGCTGCTCCACTGCTGACGGTGCAGCATGCTGTGAGCGGGTCGGATGTCGGGTCCTCTGGATTTCCCGAATCTTCCCCGGGGGCTCCAACAATCGCCCGATCACCAGAAATTCCAACCGACGCACCGAAAAAATCCCCGGATTCAGCATCCGGTGCTTTAATTTCCGCTTCCTGAACCCATCCATCAATTGTTCTGATAAAGATGGATGCGGCCCCAGTCCCCATATTCCCAGGGGCCCCAACTATAATTCTCTGCCCGTCAATCGCCACTGATTCACCAAAATTCCCAAACTGTGACGGGTTCAATGGCTTCAAATAGGCCTCCTGCTTCCATACGGACCCATCAAACTGAAAGACATAAGCAGCGCCCGCCTGCATCAGATTGTCATTCAATCCGCTGGAATTCACCCCGGCACTCCCGCTGGATTCACGGGATGCGCCCACGACCGCGCGATCTCCTGAAACGGCCACAGAATTCCCGAAAATGTCGTTTGGTCCGGTATTGTCGCCTTTGAGGTACTGCTTTAAATCCCAAGATGCTCGGGAAATTTCAGGTTGGGCAATCAGGAAACAGCACACCACACCAAGAAGATGTCTTCTCATGCATCCTCATTACCACTTCCTCATCCACTTGTCACCCCCACTCCATGAATTTTCCATGAAAGTTTTGCATGGATAAAATAAGTTCGGCGGCTCATTTGGAGCCGCCGAACATCCAGGAGTAGACTATCTTTTACTCTAAACAACTAACCAGTTATCAGATTTCTCTTAATTATGAACTCTATGAATAAGAAAATTGCATTGGGAGAATTCTCAATATTCAAAGATTTCTCCGGGCAGTGGGGGAGTCGATGAGGGGGGAATCCGGTTTTTTGAGGATTGTTCATATCCATAGGCAATTTCCAGGACCTGTAAGTCGGTATGGGGCTTGCCAATGAATTGGATGGAGATGGGAAGATTTTTATCCTTGGTATATCCACCTGGCACGACCACGGCGGGCAGACCGAGGGATGAGGAAAGATTGTTTGTCCCAGGGCGCACTTCCCACCATTCTGATGATCTGGACGAGGATGATTCCGGTTCCAGGAGGGGGGCTGGCTCAGCATAAAATGGCTGAGTGATGGCATCCAACTGGAATTTGTCCATGAGATCGGAAATGAGTGCGATATACATCAGCCGGGTGCGGTAGCGTGCCTGGTAGTCCTCAGATATACTTGGCGATTCCAGATCCAGAGCTTTGACCATCCCGGCAGAGAACTTATCGTACCCCACTTTGGTCATCATCTCCTGAATGGTTTTGTATGGAGCATTCGGCCCCAGACGGGCCAGGTAGGCATTGGTGAAATGGAGTTTTTCATACTCAGCGGTCCGGAGCCTGGGTTGTGCCGTCTCATCGGCGATGGATGGGTTGCCGGTTGAAATGGAATCGACCACGAAGGCGCTGGCTTTGCGCATGTCCGTCAGTGCTTTTTCAAAAATGGCGACCCCTTCCTCGTATTGTGGTCCGGTTGGAATCATTTCCCGAAGCACGCCGATGCGCTTGCCTCTGAGGTTTGGGAGTTTCAGTTCGGAGGCCCAGTTTGATTCCGGGAAATGTCCGATGCAGTTGAAGGTGGTGAAGTCTTCCGCATCCCATCCTGAGATGATGGAGAAAAGGGTGGCGATATCATAGACATGGCGGCCCATCGGACCGGGTCGGTCCTGAGTGGCGCCGCGGGGAATGATGCCAGCCCGGCTAACCATGCCATAGGTTCCCACCATGCCAGCCAGGGAGCAGTGCGAGGATGGGCTCTGAACGGATACACTGGTGTCCGTCCCAACAGCCAAAGTCGCAAACCAGCTGGCCATGGCCACACCACTCCCATTGCTGGACCCGCCCGGAGAGTATTTCAGATTGTAGGGATTGCGACTGGCTCCGATTGGATGAGTTTCATCAAATCCTTTGCCAAACCAATTGGTGGTTGAGACTTTCGCCAGAATAATGCCTCCTGCCTCACGGATACGCGCCACAATAGTGGAATCCCTCGGTGCTATAGGTGCTCCCAGTGGCACAAATCCACCGGTCGTCGGCATGTCTTCAACGTCAATCAGATCCTTTAAAACTATTGGAATCCCATGAATGGGTGAGCGGACGCCTGATTTTTTCCGCTCTGCATCCAGTGCCTTCGCCTCTTCAACCGCGTTGGGATTGATATAGATGACGCAGTTCACCGACGGGCCTTTTTTATCGTATGCCTCGATGCGGTTCAGGTACAGTTTTACGAGTTTCTCCGAACTGAGAGCCCCTGCATCGATCGCCTGATGAATTTCCGCCACACTGGCAGTGGATAAATCAAACTTCTCCGTGTATGCCAACGGCGTCAGCAATACAGCCAATAAAAATACAGTATAGGATTTTGCTCTATATTTGTGGTTCATATATTTACTGTCATCTAAATAGATATATAGGATTTATGGGTGGGGAATGGATTCGCCGGGAAGGGACGGGGTGGATTCCGGCAATCTGGTATTGTGGGTCACAGCTTCAAACCCGGAGGCAATTTTTATCAAGGTGGGTTCACTCCAGGGCCGGCCGAGAATCTCGAGTCCGACCGGAAGCCCGTCCGGGGTGAATCCCATGGGAACAATCATAGCTGGAAGGCCGGTAACTGGACTGAGCTGGTTGGGTTTGTATTGACGTTCGGGGTCACTGCGATGTCCGAGTTTCAGAGGTCCGTGGAGTTTGTGAGGATAAATGAGAGCATCCAGTCCGTATGAATCCATAAGTGCAATGACCGCATCACGGAGTTTGGCTTTGCCCTTGAGAGCCGCGCGGTAACGGAGGTCTTTGTCCAGATTGACCGGGTTTTCCAGTTGAGCGATGTCTGTGTCCCGGGTTGGGATATTGTCATGGCCCAGAAGCAATTGTTCCGCGGTCTGGAATGGATAGGCTGGGCCTTGCCGGCTGAGGTACTGGTTGATGGCGGCGATGCGTTCGAATCGGCTCGGGGATGGGTTGGAAGCCAGGTAGTCCGGAAG
>JAJOIW010000171.1 GCA_021209225.1 Verrucomicrobiota bacterium | reverse complement strand
TGGACAGATGCCAGTTCAGAAATGCCCGATTCGAGACCATCCAGAAGGAGCCCAGTCTCACCTTTAAAATCAAAGGTCACCAATTGATTGACGGCGATGGCCGGGTAGGAGAAATGCAACCCGGCGCAAGTTGCGCACAAGACTGCCCACGGTTTTTGCCAGGAGGAGAAAACGAAGTGTTCATCACACCGGTTCACAAGTAATTTCTTTTTCATAGATTCACACCTAATTAACAATTTTATCTTTGAGCTATCTGCCCTGGAGGCGACGCGTCAGTCAGGATTTTCAGTTACCTGGAGCAAGGATGAATCACATCATCCGCTCTTCCGGAAAGAACTCCACCTGATGGCAGGTCCGGGTCACATACACACTAATCTCAGGCACACACGCCTCACATCCAGGGATGCCACAATTTGAATCCTGTCTTGGACAGGCTGTGTGGGTTTTGTATCCATTGGAATTCCGTAATGCAAGCAGAAAAATTATTTTTTTTATTTTTTCTAATATTCGAAGGATTGAGGTGTTTGGGATAGAGTGAAAGAGACGATGCAAGCGGAGAAAAGCAAGAGAGGAATGGGATGGAGCAGGAGCGTTGGTCAACCTGTTGGGGTTGGCTGGTGTGGAGGGATGTCATTCTGGGTGGGGGTGATGTGGTTACAGATGATGATTGGCATCGGTGCCTGGATGGTTGAAGCTGAAGAGATGAGGTATGAGCTTTTGGATCGTCGGATAGAGGAACTGATGGATTCTGGACAATATCAGAAAGCGTTTGCGGAGTACAGCACTATCGACGGAGTTCAATTGGGAGAGGTGCCGGGATACTGGTTGGATTATCGAAAAGTGGACAGTCATTGGCGGGCCTTGGGAAGCACGGCACAGAGAGACAATGGATGGATGGAGAAGGCGGAGAAAGACTTGACTGAATTACTGGAGAGAACATATCCGGCGAATCCAGGTATTGAGTATATAAAGGCCTATATTCATGAGTCGTTGGGTGAATTGAAGATGCGTCGCTATGGGGTATGGAGCAGAGACAGCTGGCTGGCGGATATATTGTCAGCGATGGATTATTGGGCAGGAGCCGAGCCGGACGACAGTTCCAGAGCCAGGTATCTTGCTCTGGCGAGGCGGGTGATTGATCCAATGGGAGGAGGAGAAATGATCAGTTCTCATATGGGAATGAGACAATCCGGAGAGGTTTATCGAATTATTGAAGGGGCCTATCGTATTGCGGATGGGTTGGATGAGAAGGGGTATTTTGGCATGGCCCTGGCGGGGTATTACCGCTGGTCTGGAGATGCCCGCGAGGTCGACAAAGCATTCAGGGTGCTGGACAGGATTTCAGCCGAGGTGGATGAAGGTGTTTGGCACTGGCGGATACTGTATACAAAAGCACAAATGTTGATGTCGCCCGGGATTCCCAGGCGGAATGCTCAGGGCACATGGGAATATGAAGTCGACTATGTTGGAATGGTGGGATTGCTGGAAGAGTTAATCCGTGGTGATGTGGACAACAGTTCCGGTCATGTGCGCGAAGCTGAGGAACTGATCAAACAGACACGCAGCAGGCAAATCATGGTGCATGTTGATGGCATATTCCTACCGGGTCAGAAGGTGGTCATGGATGTGGTCATGAGGAACGCGGCGAAAATGGACGTCAGGATTGTGCCGTTGTCATTCTCTAATCGCCTGAACCTGGGCACACGTGGTTGGACAGAAAATGGAGTGAGCGGAATATTTTCCATACCCATCAAGCGCCCGGTGTATCAGGCGGAAATTGAGAATGAGAAATTTGAAAATCATCAAGCTTATACCAGGAAGATTGAGATTGAAGCCGGATTGGCAGCTGGGGCTTATATGGTGGTTGCGGAGTCTGGCGATCAGAAGATCCAGGAACTGTTACTGGTGACTGGAGCGATGGGAGTGAGTCAGGTTTATTCTGAAGGTTGTAGTCTATTGTTTGCGGATTCGATTTCTGGAAAGCCTCTATCCGGCGCTCAGGTGAAGATTGTCCGCGGCATGCGCGGGCAGAATTCCAATATGAGTTTCCGTGAATATAAATTTGATGTGGGAGAGAGTGGGATATTGGATCTCAACAAAGCAAAAGTGGACAATCTGGATCAGTCTGAAGTTCTGGTATTAGCGGAGACAAGCCATGGACCAGTTGTTTTTCAATTATATGGCATGGGGGCCCGGCAGTCAGGACTGGGAAGTGAGGCAGTGAAGTATTATACTTTTTGTGATCGTCCGGCGTATCGACCAGGGGATGAAGTCCAGTGGAAAGTTGTTGTGCGCCGGCCGGATGGTGGGGCTTATTCTGTGCCGGCTGGAATGCGGGTTGCGTATGAGATACAGTCGCCAAGAGGAGATAAAGTTCAGGAGGGCCACATCGATATCAACAACTATGGCACTGGACTTGGCAGCCTCACACTGGGTCAGGAAGCCACATTGGGAACTTATCGAATTCTGTTGAAATCGAAAAGTGATCGTTATTGGGTGGGCAATTTTCCGCTGTTCCGTCTTGAGGAGTACAAGCTTCCTGAATTTTTTGTCAAGGTGGGGGTTTCAGGTGAGGGTGGGGGAGTTTCTCTTCCTGGTGAAGAGATTGAAATGGAAGTCAGTGCCCAATATTATTATGGGGCGGCCGTGAGTGGGGGAGAGGTGGAGGTCATTGTGAAGCGCCGGAAGTGGCAATATCCGTGGGAGAAGCCAATGCCCTATCCTTGGATGGCCGAAAGGGGTTCATCACAGCTGACCTACCGGGGATATATGCCTGGCATGGAACCGAGTGAGGAAGTTTATCGCACATCGCTGCAGACAGATGCCTTGGGGCGTGCCCGATTCACTTTTGAGACTGAGGATCTCGAGATGGGAGTCGACTATGAGTACACAGTGGAAGCCCGGGTCACAGATGGTTCGAGAGTCATGGTGGCAGGTCAGGGCGCAGTCAAGGTATCTGAGAAGCCATACTTTGTGAGTGGGTCACCTGAGCATGTCATTCATGTGCCGGGAGATTCTGTGAAGATTCAATGGAGCTTCAGGGATGCCAACCAGAGGCCCGTCGCTGTCAAAGGGCGGATTCAGGTCGCATTGCAGAAGACGATCGAGGTGGAAGTGAATCAAAGGCCGGATGGTCGAATGGTTTTTCCCCCGGCGAAAGATATATATGAATATGAAATCATTTCCATGATCGATGTGGAGACGGATGGATCAGGTGAATATGAATCCCTGTGGCGGCCGGAGAAAAAAGGATTTTACAGGTTCAAATGGATTGGAGATGGGGTTCCGGCGTACCTGGATCCTGAGTATTCGGTGGGTGTCTGGGTCATGGGGGATGATCAGGAAACCATTGGCTACCGGAG
The DNA here is from genome assembly GCA_021209225.1 of Verrucomicrobiota bacterium. Classification (GTDB taxonomy): domain Bacteria; phylum Verrucomicrobiota; class Verrucomicrobiia; order Limisphaerales; family JAJOIW01; genus JAJOIW01. The sequence goes on along the minus strand of JAJOIW010000171.1, from coordinate 8,304 downwards.
TGGGGGTGTGGAAATCATTTCAGATAAGAAATCTGTCGAGTCCGGAAGTGAATATACATTTGTGGTTGCGCCGGCAAAACCCGGAGGATTTGTCTGGTTGAGTTATGAAGTTGGGAATACCTGGCATGATGAAATCGTCCCAGTGGAGGGCAATGCCAGGGTGATGAAATACAAAGTTGGGCCTGAGGTGTCCCGCAATTTTTTCATACATGCGGTGACGGTGAGGGACCTTCATGTCTACGAGGACCATGAGGAAGTATTGGTACCACCCAGTGAGAAGATCCTGAGCATGGACATAAAGCCAGCGGAGGAGGTGTATCGTCCGGGTGAGCAGACTGAATGGACTGTGACAGTATTGGATAGTGACGGTCAGCCGGTTATGGGTGAGCTGGCACTGTCTGTGTATGACAAATCCATTGAATCCATACAAAAAGACTATGCTGGTTCCATCGAAGGATTTTTCTATAGTGGCAAGTATTTCTCTGTGGTGAGTGTGAACAACATGCTTTCGTACAAGGGATATTATATCGAGCCTGAGGACGAGGATGGGAGGAATAATATACAATCAGCTGACCGGATCATGCCGGTCAGCCGGAAATTAATGCGGGGTGCGATGCCTACGCCCATGATGGCTGCTGTGGATTCTGCTGTTGCCGGCATGGTTGAGGAGGCTGGAATATCCAGCGATCCAGCAAATGATGCGGCACAGCCCATTGTGGTGCGCAGTAATTTCAGGAAGACGGCATTCTGGGATGGGCAAATAATAACTGACCAGAATGGTCAGGCACGGGTGAGCTTTGTGTTGCCGGATTCTCTGACTGCATGGAAAGCTGTTGGGAGGTTTGTGGATAAACAAACGGCTGTTGCGCAGGGTGAGTCTGAAGTTCAGGCCCGGAATCCCTTGAATGTGCGGCTGGAGCTGCCCCGGTTTTTAGTTTCCGGGGATGAAGCTGTGCTATCCGCCATGGTGTCAAATCAGACCAATGAAGCACTGGATGTGGCTATGGATTGGGAATTAGCTGGCGGATGGCAGCCGGATTCAGCGGATCATCTGCATGTGGCGCAGAAAAAATCCAGCCAGGGGAGCAGGTTTTGTATGACTTGAAAGTTTCTGCATTGATGGAAGGCACAGGGAATGTCCGTGTTGTGGTCCGTGCGAAAGGATTCACTGACGCTGTGGAAGGGACAGTTCCACTGCAGGAGCATGGTCTGGACCAATTGGTGTTCCGATCCGGCAAACGGCGGGCAGGTTCCATAGAGGAGCGGATCATGCTTCCGTCCAATCGGCGAACTGATTCAACTTCCATGATCATTCGGGCCACACCATCCTTAGGAATGACACTTGTTGATTCACTGCCGTATTTAATCAATTATCCATATGGCTGTATTGAGCAGACCATGAGCCGGTTCATGCCTGCGGTGGTGGTGAAAAAAACATTAATGGATCTGGGGTTCAGGGAAGCGGATATTGTCGATGCCATTGCCGGAGGGATGGCTCCGGGCTTTATTAAATCCGGGAGAATCAAACCAGGTGATGGGGTCGGACATTTGGATGCTGTGATTAAAGCGTCTCTTGAAAGGATATATGATTTCCAGAAACCGGGTGGTGGCTGGGGATGGTGGAAAGAAGGGCAGGAAGATGTATACATGTCAGCCTATGTGGTATGGGGATTAGCACAGGCGAAATCCAGTGGTGTCGAAATAGATATGGCGTCTCTTGAGCGGGGGCGGCAATATCTTCAGAGTATCCTTGGCAGATTGTATCAGGACAAAGACATGCTCGTTTGGGTGATGCGAGCGTTGGCACTGTCTCGTGAAGTTGCCTTTCCTTCCACGGGTATATCTGATGTGGAGCGAAGTGCATTGGATGAGGCATGGAAAAGCCATCTGGATTTCAATGCTTATACCCGGTCGATGCTTGCAGTTGTTGCGGCGTCGTGTGGTGAAATGGAGAAAGCCAGGCAGTTGGTTCTGAATTTAGAGAATGGAGTGATTGAAGTGGACGGACTATCGGTTTTGAATCGTGGGGTGGGGGATCGTGGTCCCCGTCAGGTTCGCTGGGGTAAGGAAAGAATGGGTATGCGCTGGACGGACAGTGCTGTTGAATCCACCTCGATGGCCATCGAGGCGATGATACGCATTCATCCGCAGAGTGAGTTGCTTGAGCCTGCTGTGAACTGGTTGATCGCCAATCGCAGAGCTGCCAACTGGAACAACACTAAAGATACAGCTATCGCTGTTCTGGCATTGTCCCAATATATTCGTTCGGCTGGGGAGATCTTTCACCCGCTGGACGTTTCAGTGCGGGTTAACGGTCAGAATATCGGCGAATTGAAATTCCGCCAGGATTCTGCACTCAAGGGCTTGATCGCTCTGGAGGTCCCGGCTGCGTTATTGGAAGGCGAGGACATTCGTATAGAATTGATTCGTTCTGAATCAGAAGCGCCACTTTATTATAATATAGAAGCGCGATATTTCTCACATGAGAAGCCAATACAACCAAGTGGCAATAGTCTGTTTATCACGCGGGATCTCAATATTTTGGAATCCTATCCAACCTTGCTCAAGGGGTATGCGGAGAGAGCAAGATTTCTGGGAGATTATCCCAAAGCAGCGAGTGGCGATCGCGTGCGTGTTCGCATACGTATCGAGGCCAAAGCGGATTTGGAATATGTCATGATTGAGGATTTCAAACCCGCGTGCCTTGAATATGAGTCCGTTCAATCAGGATATGGTATGTCCCTGAAATCGGTTCGAATGGATCATCGGGGGGATTGGGTTTCCCATGGTGGCAGTGTGGCTGGAGTGTACCACGAATGGAGGGACAATCGTGGAGTGTTTTTTATGGATCGATTACCTGAAGGAATCTATGAACTGGAATATGATGCACGAGTTCAGGTTCCGGGCACCTTCAGTGGGTTGCCCGGGATTGGTCGGGCAATGTATGTCCCGGAAATTCAGGGGAACAGCCTCGAACAATCCTGGTCCGTCATCGGTTCTGAATAATTGAAACATGGAAAAATTATTCTGACATTGCGTATGCTTGCCTGGGGCGGGAGAATCCCGCACAATCGGGAGACATGACTGGCATTGAAAGCAAAATTCAGGAAACCTTGGTCGAGCTGGAGGAGGGGATTCAGCGTATGAGGTCTGGTGGGGAGAAACCTGACTTTCAGAATTTATTTTCGAAGTTGGACAAATTGACGACCGAATTGCCGGCTTCCACGGACCCGCAACTCCTGCATTATTTATATAAAAAGAGTTATGAGAAGGCTCGTTTATATTTATTGGGCCGGGACAGTGAGAATGCGCAGGGTGGTTGCATGCGGGACTGATCCTCTATGAGTGACGCAACGATAGTGGCTATCTCAACCCCTTTGGGGGAAGCGGGTATTGCTGTGGTCAGGCTTTCCGGGGATGAGGCTATTGCCCTGGTAGACCAGGTTTTCTCTTTTGTGGGTAAGAAGCGGCGCCTGTCCGAATGTCCCACGCACACGGTGCATTATGGATTTATTTATGATGGGGCTGAGCGGATCGATGAGGTTATGGTGACTGTCCTGAAAGCTCCCCGCACCTATACGAAGGAGGATGTCGTTGAGATCAGTTGCCATGGTGGATTTCAAACCACCCGACGCATACTGGGATGCCTGTTAAAGTCCGGTGCCCGATTGGCGGAACCGGGTGAATTCACCCGACGCGCGTTTTTAAATGGCCGCATTGATCTGACACAAGCTGAAGCGGTTGCGGATTTGATTCATGCCCGGAGTGACCGGGCCATGCGCATGGCAACCGAGCAACTTCGAGGGTCCCTTTCGAAGAAGATGGATGCGATGCGTGATGATCTCATGGGCATTTTGGCGCACATTGAAGCGCACATTGATTTTCCCGATGAGGATATTGCACCGGAGACTGTGGCTCAGCTGAGCGGGAGGCTGGTGAGATCCATTGATTTTATTGGACGATTGATTGCGACGGCTGATGAGGGGCGATATTTGAGGCGGGGAATTCGAACAGTCATCGTGGGGCGCCCCAATGCAGGAAAATCGAGTTTGCTCAACCAGTTACTTGGGGAAAATCGTGCGATTGTGAGCGCACGGGCTGGAACGACGCGTGACACGATTGAGGAATATGCGACTGTGCGGGGAATTGCGATGGTGTTCATTGATACAGCCGGATTGCGGGAAACAGAGGATGAGATTGAGAAGGAAGGTATCCGCCGCAGCTTTGAATCCATTGAATCAGCAGACCTGATATTGCATGTCGTGGATTGCTCCGAGCCCCTGGTCGAGGCGGATGTGAATTTTGCAAATAAATATGCCAATCGTCGAAAGATTGTTGTCGCCAACAAGAGTGATCTTCCATCGCAGGCGGATTTTGACAAGCTTGGAGAATGGGTTCCTGTCAGTTGCGAAACCGGCAGCGGTATTGAGGAATTAAAGCACAGTATAGAAAAATTATTTCTTTTGGGAGGAGTGGACAGTTCATCCGATCAGCTCATGATCAATTCCCGCCATGAAGCTCAGTTGTTTCGAGCCAAAATTGCTGTTGAGGCATCACTTGCGGCTATTGGGGATGAATGGTCTCTGGAGATTGTTGCCATGGAGCTCAGGATTGCGGTTCAGGCAATCGGAGAAATAGTGGGAAAGACCTCCACCGACGACTTGCTGGACAGGATTTTCAGTGAATTTTGTTTGGGAAAATAACTCCCGCATTTCAGTGAAATCAATGGAGTCGGTAGAGAACTCCAACTGCAAGCCGGCCGCTCCGATTTATCCACTGGCTTGAAAATTTGTGCTGCGCGAAGAATACAGGAATTGGGATTGTTTCCTCGAGGGACCTCACAGTCTATATTTCAGGTTTGTGTAATCCGGAAAGAACCAAGCAGGCAAGTGAGTTGATTTTTCAGCCATCGAAATAACTCAAGCAGGTGAAAACGCGAAGCGGCATACCCTGGAGCAGCCAATGCTCAAGCATCCGGGAAATCGGATGGCTTGAACCCAGTTTCCAGAATGGTACATGTCTGGCGAAAAGGCAGATTGCGCTTCATGAGCTCCCTCAACACCTCATCCGAATCGGCGCCCGGATTCAGCCAGATTTCGCCACAACCATGAGTTTCGATCTGGTCCATCAGGGGGAGAAAATGAATATCCGATAAATAGACTGACAGTATATCCGGCCGGATTGGCAAGCTCACAATATTGGGAAAGCAGGGGACATTCTCGATTTCCAATGCCTTCGGGTGGATGGGGTAGAGGCCAGCCACCTTACCGCCAAGGGCGCGGACGGCTTTATTCGAGAACCTGGTGCGCTGGTTTGAAGCTCCCAGAACAGCAATGGTCCGTCGGCTGAGTTGTTGAGTCATGCGGTGCAAAAAAAATCCCGACTATAGCCATCAGGGTTGTGAGCTGGATTCATTCTCCCGCGGCCATTTTGATGTGGGGTATGAATTCAGGTTCTGGCTATTTCCGAATGGGAAGTGAGGATCGCCTTTGATCAGGGAGGTTTTCGGGATTGGGCTTGCGGTGGGTGGGTAGACCAGCTGATTGGACGAGTAGGAAGCCGATTGCAGATTGTTGAGAAACTTTCCGGGGACGGTCGATGCCACGGGATGAGGTGTCTGTATGTCTGTGGCACGGAATCCGGAAGCTGGCTGGGTCACCACCATCTGTTCTTCCAGAGGGGGCGTGTTCTGATTGACGAAGATGAGCCCTGTGACAGCCAGCACGGCAGCCACCGGCAAAGCCCATTTGAAATTGAAATTCAATGATGCCCGGTCGAAATGTTCTGTGATCTGATTCCACCAGCCAACCTGACCCTTCGATGATGCTTCGGATCGAATCCTTTCGAGTATGGAATGGTGCAGGTTATCGAAGTACTCCTGCGGTGGCATTTCTGAGCCTTTCCACCTGAGGAGCTTCTGAATGTCCTTTTCGTCGAAGTTCTTATTCATTTTTCAAGTAATCATTCATGAGTGCTTGTAGCTGTTGGCGTGCATAAAAGAGCCTGGATCGGACAGTCCCATTGCTGCATTGCAATACCTCGCAAATCTCTTCGTGGGACATCCCCTGAATGTCATGCATGACAACCACAGCTTTATGTTTGTCAGACAGCTTATCAATAGCTTCGTTCAATTTCTGTTTTAATTCGCTGAGGTCCACATTTTTCCCCGGAGACTTGTCGGAGATCAATTGCAGAATTTCACTCTCTCTTTCGGCATCGTGATCGGGGTTATCAAAACTGAGAAAACGCCTTCTCTTCCGGGAATTGATGAAGTTGATGGAGAGGTTGATACCGATCCGGTAGAGCCAGGTGAAGAATCCGGAATTTTTTTTAAAGCTTTTGAGGGCCTTGTAAGCTTTGAGGAAGGTATCCTGGGTCAGGTCGTTGGCATCCTCATGATTGCCGACCATCTGGAAGATCGTGGAATAGATACGCGATTGGTGTGCCATGACCAGTTTGGAAAAAGCATCGTGATCACCGGCTATAGCCTGGTCGACCAGGGAATATTCTTGCTCTCTGCTCAGTGAATTCTCTGCCACGGATTCCGTCATTGATTCACAATATAAACTATTTCGGAAAATTTGTTTCGGTGAGCCTCACGATGAAGTCGATGAGTCCGTGGAGCTCGGTGGCTGGGTGGGGGATCTGGTTCAGAGCGGATTTAGCCAGGTTCAATTGGTTTTCCAGGGCGTTTCTGCAGTGGGCGACCGTATGGAATTCCCTGGCTAACTGGTGCAGATATTGCGGGCCGTTCTGGCAATTCTGGTGGATTTCTTTGAGGACAGCAGAAGAATCTCTATTTTGTGACGATTCGAGGATATGGATAATTGGGAGAGTCAACTTACCGGTCTCGAGGTCGGTGCCGAGAGATTTTCCGGCTTCGTCCTCGTTTCCAAAAAGATCGAGGAGGTCGTCAAAAATCTGGTAGGCGGTTCCGAAGTGGATGCCGAACTGACGCAGGCTGGTCCGGACTGAGTCCGGAGCCTGGTTGTGATAGGCCCCCTGGTCACAGGCAAGGCCGAAAAGTTCGGCGGTCTTCATGGCGATGACCTTGAAATAGCGTTCCCGGGCGCCATCGATGTGGTTTTTGCGGAAATTTTGTATAATTTCGCCACTGCAAACGGTGCGGGTGGATTCTGAGACAAACCGGCAGACATGAACTGTTGGGAAGTCGGAAGCCAGTTTGAGAGCGTGAGCGAACAGGCAGTCTCCCAGCATGACGGCGATTTCATTGCCCCATCTGTTGGCGAGTGTTGGTTTGGAGCGTCGCACATCGGCGTGGTCCATAATATCATCATGGACCAGAGTGGCGAGGTGAATCATCTCAATGATGACAGCAATCCTGATATGCGCGATTTGTGTACCCCCGGTTGCCTGGGCAGACAACCCCACAAGCAATGGCCGCAACTGCTTGCCCTGATTTTCCAATGCATATCGGGCAAACTCCGCGACTTCGGGTTCAAAGGCGTCCACTTGCCGGGACATATCCTCGGATACCTCGCACAAAAATGGGCGCAGCGGGGCTGACAAGTGGTCCCAGAATTGTTTCAGTTCATCCCGGACTCTGTCTGGTGGTTTTGATCGGGTGGCATCTGCGTCGGTGGCCAACATTTGCGGAAATCTAAAGTTGGCACCATGGCAAGTCAAATCCATTGCCAAATCGCTTTGGTTTCCCAGCGAGTCGTGGCAGGATGATGGGATGAATTGGACAGATTTTGTGACGGCAGCTGAAAATTCTCAAATGGCCGCCGAATTGCCGGCATTTGAGATGGATGCTGCGGGAATTCCGCATGCAATGGATAGGGCCATAGGGAAAGCGGAAGCAGCTATTTCAGCTCTTTTGGCCATTGGGAATGCCCAAAGAAATTTTGAAAATACCTGTTCTGCCTGGGACCGTCTGTTTGTGGAATCCGGTGTGATAGCCAACCGGATTTACCTGATGAAGGAGGTGCATCCGGATGTCACTGTTCGTGAGGCGGCCACCGAAGCCATCAAACGTTTCCAACAGTGGGCTGTCGGGGTCGAGTACCGCGAGGATGTCTACCTGGCTTTCAAAGCCTATGCCGATTCAGCACCCGAACTCGCCGGGGAACATAAAAAATTTCTTGAGGAAACCATGCGGGATTTCCGCCGCAGTGGGATGGCGCTCCCGCTGGAAAAGCGACTGGAGATTGAGTCCCTAAGAAAGAGGTTGAGCGATCTGGAGACGGATTTTCATTCGAATATCACTCAGGCGCAGAAGGAACTCGTGTTCGATCAGGAGGAAATGGAAGGTGTTCCCGAGTCGTTTTTAAATGCGCCGGG
>JAJOIW010000177.1 GCA_021209225.1 Verrucomicrobiota bacterium | reverse complement strand
ATTCAGTCTGTATTCGTTACAGCACGGAGACCAGAAATCTGCTCAGCGTCTGGACCGTGTTTTAGCGGAAGGTCTGGCTCTGGCGAATACGCTTAAATCAACCTGGCCAGAGCTTGCACCGGCCTGGTTATGTCCAAGGTGCCTGAGGTTTGGGAGGAGGAAGGAGTTCGGGCGATGGGTAGCGCCAGGAGTGTGATGGCACGTGGTCATAGGGAATTGCAAATGAGGTCTGAGGGGCTGGAAGATTGGATTCAGGAAAGATGCGTTCATTTTTCCCGTGGCGTGGTGATGGGATCCGGCGATTTTGTTTCGAAGTTTTGTGGTATTCCGGATATGGGATCGGTTCAAACATACGGACAGGCGGAAACCTGTGGGGGATTCACATTTTTAAGGCGACGGAGGCACCTCGACACAGACGAAATTGGATGAGATTGAGGAGGACTCGAAGTGAGTGAGAGTCTGCTGATGCGAGGGCGAAAGAGATTATTCATAGTAAAGATGAGAAGGGTGTGTAATGCGGCCGGGTTTCTTTTTGTTGGAAAAGTTGTGACAGTTGCCTACTGTAGTGGGAGTTGAAAAGGCACTGGTGGGCATAAGCCCACCAGGAAATGAACGATAGAAAGCAAAATAAGCATATGACTTCAATAATGATCCGATATATCGCTTTGTTTACATTTTTGAATGTAGGCGTTGCATGGATGACTGCATCCACACAGGCGCAGAATATATTTTCTGACAGCTTTGACACAGATACATCCGGTGATTGGATAATACTGGATGGTTCCGACAACAGTACGCCGGACTATGAGGTGATCTTTGCCCGGGATTACAGTCAGGATATGTATTCAGCGACAGTGGATGGGGCACAACAGTTGATCCCTGTGCCTAAGAATCCCTTTTCTGAGGGAGAGACGACCCTGGGACTTAAGATGGCCGTCAATATTGATGAATTTGCTTCAGCGGCGAGTGTGGCCGTTTTTCCTCTGGCGGTGGAGTCGATTGAAGGGAATTTCTCGATGCAGTTTGAGATGTTTTTGAGTTACAATGGTGGTGCGTATGGAGGCACTGGTTCCACTGAGCTCTCGGTATATGGGATCAATGCATCGGGAGAGAGGCCCATACACATCTCAAGCAACCTTGCGATTGATGGCGATGGCGTATTTTTTGCGGCGACGGGGGAAGCTGGGGCGTCCCGGGATTACCGTGCCTATACTGGAGATGGGATTTCGGAGCCACTGTTTTTGGATGAGGCGACAGAATCTGTTGGATTCATTGACCGGGATGGCGACTTTTTTGGTGATTACAATAATTTACCTGGCAGTGCCTTGGAATATGTGTTTCCTGCCTCGAGATTTCAGACACCTGGATCTCCTGGCAAGAACTGGGTGAGGATGGAAATCCGCCGGGTGGATGGCGTGGTGACATGGTTGATGGATGGACATATCATGGCCGAGATTCAGGCTGAGAAAATATTGAAGCAGGATGGCAGGGTATTTTTGGGATACTCAGATCCGTTTTCTTCGATTGCTTCACCTGGAGCTGAGAATTATGTGATCTATGACAATCTGAGGATTCTGCCATATGAGGCGCCTGGGAAGCCGATCGTTGGAATTGAGGGACCTGGGACAATGGAATTCAATCCTGATCTGGGCATGGAGGTATTTGTGCCTGCGACGATATCTGAGGATGGCGGAAGTGTTGAGTTTTCGATTACCCGCACTGGTGATACGGCAGAGTCGTTGATTGTGAAGTTAGCGACTGCGGGAACTGCGGTTGCGGGAGTGGACTACTCCATTCCTGATCCAATGGAGGTGATTATTCCAGCCGGCAGTTCATCCTCCACCCTCACGCTTGAAATAGTCAATGACACGACGGGTGAGCAACAGGAAACCATAGTCCTTTTCATCACCAGCAGTGAAGTTTACGAGGTTCGGGAAAAGATCAAAGCAGAGGTCAAGCTGAATGATGATGGTGACTTGCCATTTGCTTCGGCGGCAGCCACCCGACCAGGAGCTTATGAATCCGATCCCGCCAATTTTGGGCAGTTCAGGGTCAGTTTATCCAGTGAGGCGATCACTGAGACCACCATCGCATTTGAAATCTCTGGTGGAGCAGCAGCTGGGACTGATTATGAAGCGGTAGAATCCTCTGTCATCATACCTGAGGGAGAGACTGGAGTTACAATTGATATACTCCCAATTGATAACACCAATCTGGACGGGGATCGTACGGTGACCCTCACGATTGTTTCTGGAACCGGGTATAAATTGAGTGAGAATGTCCAGGCTGTGGTGACAATCCGGGATGATGAGAAAGTTGCCGGAGAGTCCCTCTTTCAGGAATCCTTTTCCACGGATGTATCAGCGGATTGGATCGTTTTATTTGATGCATTGAATGGAGTGGAGGACTTTTCTGCTGAATTCAACTATGATTATTCTGCGGTCAGCATTCCATCCGCACCGAATACGACGGATGATTCGACGACTGGTTTGAGACTGGCGGTCAATAAACTGGATGCGGAGGCATCGGCAGCTGCCGTCAATGTATTCCCAAGGAATCTGAATCTGGAAGGCAACTATTCTGTACGGTATGACATGTATATCAGTGTGGATTTGAATGCTGCGGGAACAACTGAACATTCCATGATGGGATTGAATCATTCGGGGGAAAAAGTTTTAAGACACAGCCTTCTTGGAGGTGATGGAACCTGGTTTGTGATTAACAGTGATGGTTCAAACAACAGAGTGATGGCACTTTACAAACCTCAGGGTGAAGGATTGGCACCAAACATAACCGCCTACACACCGGACGTTTTCGGAGCATTTTTTCCAAGTCCACCCAACCTGGCAGCGAATGCGCCAGTGGGTCGATGGGTCGTGTGTGAGATGCGTCAAGTGGGAAGTGAATTGATGCTCTTTGTGGATGGTGTGATGTTGTTCACCACGACTGGAGGAGGCTCTGGCAAACCGATGTTTGGTCACAATGACCAATTCAACTCGGTGGGTTCGGTTTCGAACTTCACATTGATTGACAACATTCAAGTTGTGAGACTTGAAGGACCTGCTCCTGCACCTTCCATTTCGGCTGTGGCACTGGGGGATGGTGTGCTCACATTGACGATTGCTGGCAATGGGGCAGCCATGAGCGCCATTCAGTTTGAGTCATCCACTCTTGTGGGTCCGGAAGCATCCTGGTCTCCAGTTTCTGGTGTGACCATCACAGAAGGTACTGCCGGCAATTTCAGTGCTCAAATTCCAATACCTGCCGCTGACACTCTATTTGTCCGATTAGCGCAGTAATTCTCTGAAAATATTTACATAAGCCAATTCCCATCCGATGTGACCGGATGGGGATTTTTTATGTACCTCAGCCAGAAGATATGGAAGCACGGGACTTTTCGTGCATGGGTGATGGCTGTGGTCCTGAAATTATGACTCATGATCACTTCTGAACTGTCCTGGTTGAATAAAAAGAAATAGGATCCGCGGATGAAGGTATGAGACAACCGGATCAATTGAGAATGAATCAACCCAGAGCCCAGGAAAATCGGAAGTTCCCCCGAACAATTCCCATGAAAGGAATGAGGAATTGAAACCACATTGCCGATCGGGAATATTCAAAGTCCTGTATCGATGTGAAGGAGATTTATGGAGAATGCATTGGAATTTTATTCAGTTCAATACAATGGGAATGAGATGTATACATGCTGGGGCGTGGAGAATTTTATCAGATGAATAGAAATGGTGGACATCATAGGATGATGGATGCACTGAGTGAGTTGCAGGTGTGTCCGTATTCCGGGTTTGAGGAGTGTGGGGTTCGAGTTTGGTTGAAGCGGGATGATCATATCCATGGCGAGTTGAGTGGGAATAAATTCCGCAAGCTTCGATGGAATCTCCGGTATATTCAACAGATGGGATATAAGACTATCGTGACGCCAGGCGGAGCATGGTCGAATCATTTATTAGCTGTATCCCTGGCAGGAAGGCAGTTTGGACTGAGGACGATAGGATTGGTGCGTGGCGAAGAGCCCAGGAATCGAAATCCGATTTTATCCAGTTGTGTGGACAATGGAATGGAAGTGGAATGGGTGGATCGCCAGACTTATCGAAAGCGGACAGATCCGGGAGTTGTTGGCGAGTGGTTATCAAGAATGGGGGGAGGGGCGTACTGGTTGCCTGAGGGGGGCAGTAATAAATTGTCTTTGCTTGGGGCCAGGGAAATTGTGGATGAAATACCGATAAGCTTTGATTATTTATGTGTTCCCTGTGGGACTGGTGGGACGATGGCCGGATGTATCTGGGGGAGCCTGGGACGAGGGTATGTGATTGGTTTTGCGGCGATGCGGAATGGTCTGTTCCTGAGAAATGAGATCATTTCGCATCTGAGGTCCGTGGATGTGAGCCAGACATCCTGGCGGTTGGAGGAGCGGTTTCACTTTGGTGGGTATGCCAGGTGGACGAACCAGCTCAGAGATTTTCAGCACCGGTTTGCCGCAGAAACTGGATTCTGTCCTGAATGGGTTTATTCCGCCAAAGCCCTCTTCGGGTTGGAGACATTATGCCGCGAGCGAACGATACCAGAAGGTTCGAGGGTCATCTACGTCGTTACTCAGTTTCATGACCATGAGGGGCGATGGCTTCAGGTGGAATGATTCAGTTCAGCCCGAAGAATATCATTCAAAGTGAGCACTCCAAGCAGTTTGCCCTGTGATGAATCGACGATCAGTGCAAAGGAGGCACTATGTTTGAGCATACTGTGCTGAGTTTCATGAATCGAAGTTGCCGGAGTGATCCGCAGGGCATTGATGAAATCCGGGAGGGAATGATTTTCAACAGCGTGTTCCAGTTGGCTGCGAGTTACTATTCCTATCGGAAGGCCGTCCCTGATGAGAGGGAAATATTGATATGGGTGAGAATCCAAGGTGATTTTAAATAGCTCCGGGGAGTTGGCATGAATGGCGATGGGATTCAAGTTTGCCAGAGTCGCGACTGGTCTGCGATGCCATTGATCGAGATCCCGGGGTGGCACGAACCGGGATGGGTCATTGCCCGATTGAATCAGCAGAGCGTCGTAAATGCTGGCCTGTGCGAATTTCTGACTGATGGCCTGGCTGATGATTGTGGTGATCATGAGTGGAGGCAGAAGGGAAAATGAGTGGGTCATTTCAAAGAGCATGAGAATTCCAGTGATGGGTGCCCGGACAACGCAGCTGAAGCAGGCGCTCATTCCAAGTGCGGCCATGGCGACCGACGTGTCTGGACCGAGATGGAAAATGAGGTCCAAGGTGGCACCCATGGCATACCCGCTTGCGCCACCTAAAAAAAATAAGTGGTCCGAAAATTCCGCCACATCCACCAGTTCCATAATAGAGGCAGACTGAAAGAAGTTTGCCAAAAAGCAGGGCCCATACGATGCCAATATTCACTTTTCCCTCCAGGATGTGATTGAGAGTGGTGTCGCCTGTTCCAAAGAGCCCGGGATTTTCAGAAGACAGAAAAGAGAAAAGCAGACGGCCCATCCGAGAGTGGCACCAAGGACTGGGTAAAGCCAGTAGGGGGAATTATTCCAGCGGCTGGAATGGTCGCGCAGAGTCAGGATGAATTTCATGAAAGCAAGACCCATGAAGCTGCTGAAAACAGCGACAATGATGGCTGGCAGGAACTGACCTGCCGGGACAGTGGCAAGCCGCGTGATCGGGTAGATTGGTTCATCACCTATGAAAGCATGAAGCACAGCCACCCCCATGGCCGAGGCCAGCAAAACAATGGTGAGTCGGCGACTGTTGAGGTCACCAAGGACTTCCTCCAGGAAAAAAGTGACAGCAGCCAAAGGCGTATTGAACGAGGCAGCCAGCCCGGCAGCCGCACCGGCAGCGCAGGCACTGCGGCGATCGGATGAGTTTGCCTTCATGAGATCGGCCACTATCGAAGCGACCCCAGAGCAGATGAAAACGCTGGGACCACGACGCCCGAGCCCAATGCCTGCGGCCAGGCCCAATGAGCAGGCGATGAATTTTGCCGCGGTGGCTTTCCAGGGGATGTGTCCATGATCGCGCCAATAGATGAGTTTTATTTGGGAGACGCCACTTCCTGCGGCGAGAGGGGCCCATCTGAGAGTCAGCCAGGCGGAGATTCTTGTGGCGAGGACGATGGCGAGGAGGCTCCCTGCACCCAACCCCCATACCGGCCAACTGAGCAGTCGTTCATAGAGGTTTTTGAATCCGAACTGAATCAGACTGAAGAAACTGACAGCCGCGAATCCGGCAGTGAGCCCAATGACCACTCCCCGATAAGTCTGGAAAGTTGCCAGAAATCACGGTGCTTTATTTCAGCCATTGAATGAGCGGAATGATGAGTGGGGAATACGACTAAAGCCATGTCAGCCAGGAACTGTTTTGACTGAGCGGTTCAGATTTTGAAATTGAGATTCAATCAGGGGGATAGTGGGAGGCGCTGATGATGAGGATGAACCCTGCGACAGCCGCCCTCCAACCCATATGGAATTGCCATCCGATAGCTGTCAGACTGGATGTGCAGACTATACCTGTCCAGGAAAAAAGGATCAGTGATTTTTTCAGTTTTTGAGGTATGTCCCCCTGCCAATAGGAAACCCAGAGGCAATTTGATGTGAAGGTTAATCCGAGAGCCATCCATATCCAGGCGATGTGAGGGTTTTCAACCTGTCGCAATGCCGCTGGCTGGATCAGGCATCCGGCAGCAAAAATCCATCCAACCCGGATTTCTTTTTTGAGAATGGGCCATGAGATCAGATTCGGGTAGTGGGATAAAATAAAATGTATGGCGGTGCACCCCGAGACGAAGGCGGCGGATTTCCATGCCTCTGAGTTGAGGTTGGCGAAGGCCATGCCTAATGTGATGACGCCGATGGCCTGGCAAATGATTCTGAGGCGGAATTGATATTTCCAATGAAACTGGTGTCTATGGGCAGTGTGATCCGGCAAAGTGGGATAATCCGCGACATCCAGCAACCTGTCGGTGCAGTAGACCGTCCATACCGCCAGCAGGATCAGAATCCGGTGTCCCCAATGTAAGTGTGATTGCAGGGCAAACGCCGCTGCCTCCTGCCACAATACAGCTACAATGGGGGCATCCAGATTCAGATTATTCACCCACGTCCACAGTGGGTATGATTCCCTATCCTTCCGTGCGGTCGGTTTCAATTGATGTGCCATGAAAATATTTCTGTCGCTTGAAGGATTTCAGAATTAAAACGGCAAAGATACAAGGGTTTTTCCTGAGAATTGCCAGAAAGATTGTTGTCGTTTGGGATTGGACGAGACCCAATTCATCGGATACCCTACGACCTTGTTCGATTCGGGTATGAGAAGTCATTCAATGGGTGGAGGTGGTCAGTGGCTGCAGTGTGTTGTCGCCATCATTCTATGTTCGATTGTTGGGACGTTGGAATCCAGCGAGGTGGACGCATCGATCGACCCATCAGCTGAATTTTTCAGTAAGCACAGCGTTGTCGGAGAGCCATTTCATCTGGTTTCCAGGAGTGGCATGAAACCTATGGATCAAAAGGCGCTTGGACTGGGAATAGCGGATCCGATCACCGAAGTGGCACTTGATACGCGGAACTATTTATACCTGCGGGCAGATTTTGCGGACTTCCCCGGCGAAGCCATTCCCGGGGATCATTTGAATGCACTGGTGAATGGGACCGTTGACCAGTGGATTAAGGACTTTTCCGGTGGGCGCCAGGGAATCAAAGGCGATGTTTTACAGCAGGTTCTTCGGATGCCGCAATCGCTGGCACATTACCAAACAAATAATTTCACCCAGAAATTGATTACGGATGCTTTGGGATTGGCGGCGGGTCTTGGAGTCCCGATCAATAATTATCAAGGCCATGTGGTGTGTATCACCAATATCATCATGCCCGATTCTGAATGGATCTGGGCGGGTTTGGCCGGACAGAATACCCAGATAATCCGGGATTTTGAGCCGCACGTCTTGGTGCACGAAACCATGCACAACTTTGGAGCCGGGCATGCATCCAGACTGGTGACGACCGATCAAACCGTCATCAGCACGAATTCCTTTGTGATAGAATACGGGTCTCCCTGGGATGTCATGGGGGCAGGTCGTGAGGGTTATAATGTTCCCAATCCGATTCTGCTGAATATGGCGGGTTGGTTGAGTGCTCAGGAGGTTCACGTCCCGGCTCAGGATGGAATATTCCGGATTTATGCCATGGATCGTGGAGGATTTGGGGATCCCAGAGCCATCAAAGTTGCGGCATCGGATGGGGTTTACTGGGTTGGATTCCGGGAGCGTGAGATTCAGGAACCTCATCTTCAGAGAGGGCCTTTGATTTTTACCGAGTCCGACGGAACGTATTCACTGCTCTTGGATACGCGACCCTCGATTGAGGATGACATCCGCGATGCCTCTCTGGACCTGGGACGATCCTTTTCAAATCCTTCCGGCACTCTCTGGCTGACACCGCTTTCGCGGGGGCACGATCCGGTTCATGGGCGTCAGTATCAGGACATCGCAGTGAAGTTTCGCGGGAGCGGACCTGAAGCTTTGCCACCCACAGGTTTTGTGCGCGGTCCAAAAAGAATTCCGGCGCGCCTTCCCGCTGTATTTGAATATCAGCCACTGACCGGTTCACTGGAACCGGGAGTGGTCCGGTGGAATCTGGCTGGTGAGGCAGATAGCCGGGTGGGTGAAGGCATATCGAAAACATGGCTGTCCAGCGGACTGTACTCCCTGTCAGCTGAAGCGAATGGACTTATCGGAAATGTTTTCACCAATCGGGTGGATATTGAAGTTTTTGATCCATTGGATCACACGGAAGAAGTGGATACTTTGACGGATCGGACATTGACTGATGCGGAGTATGGGCGGGGTCATTATGTAATTGTGGGTGAGAGGCTGAGATATTCGCCGGATGGGAGGATTTTCACCGATGTTTTATCGAATGCGTTTTTCATGGATGTGGATTTTGATGGCGAGCGATTTGTTGCGGCCGGGCAGGTATTTGATTTTGATCAGCGGCTGTGGGCATACGGGGTCATGACTTCGACGGATGCCCGTTCCTGGGATCGCATTATCATTGGCGACGCGCGCTTCGCTGATTCGCAGCACCGCATTGCTCAGGTGGAAAAGACGGACACTCAATGGATTGGAGTGGCACTTCACGGGGACGTCTTTTCCAGCGTCGACGGAATGAATTGGAGTCAGTCCGGAATAATGAGTCCCAAATTCATCGTGGAACAAATGGTCTGGTCCCATGGGGCTTTGTGGGCCGTGACGACCACTGGTGTGCTTGCGCGATCTCTGGATGGATTGTCGTGGACCATCCTGCGCAATGATCCCAAGTTCACATTCACAGCCATAACGGCGAATGGAGACACCCTCATTGCCATGGGGGCAGATAACGCGCTCATCTCCACGGATGGCGGTCAGAATTTTTCTGAATTCATGCCGCTTGGAGCAAATCGTGCAGGTCAACTCCGCGGTGTCGGTCACATTCGAGCTATCGGCAGTGGATTCGTCGGCATCCACAGTGACTTCATCTCGAACCAGAGTTTTGGATATGTGGCGTCTGACGATGGGGTGCATTGGGATTTTGTCGGGGCTCCTTTGGCTCGGCGACCTCGTGGATTTGCATTTTCCAATTCTGGTTATTTAGCTGTGGGGGATGGTGGAAAGGCGTATTTCTCTGAGGTTGGGCTTTCCTCGCGCTCCCAGTTTTTCAGTTGGATAGAACCATACTTCCCTGCACCTGATCGCGTTCCTGAAAAATTGAGTTTGAGGAGGATCCTGACGGGGATGATGCGGACAATGTCGTTGAATTGATTCATGGCACCAATCCGAATGATTTGAACTCAGTTCCCTTGATTGCCATTTCTCCGCTGGCCGGGGTTGAAGGAATGCGAATGGAAATCCCGTTCAATCCCTTATTTTCCGGGAATGAGATTCAACTGGAGATTTCCACGGATCTGAAAGTATGGAAGAAACCCGCAGGCGATGCTCTGGAGGATTCAGTGACTTTCACTCTGGATGAGAATGGTGCTCCTGTGGGAGTCCGGCGATTTGCGGTTCGGCTTCCTGCAGGATCCACTGCGATATTTGCCCGGTTGGAATACGAGTTGTCCGATGTTGTTCATCCATAATCCCGCATTGGTGGTATGATCTATGCGGCCGTTCTGAAATTCTGCCGCTGGTTTATTGAATGCCGATCCGCCCGATTTTTCGAGCGATTCATCTATTGCATCCATGGCGCACGAACAAAAAAATAACCCTGATGGGAATCAGGGCCTGGGTTATTCAAGGAGTTTGTGACTGGATGCCAACGGAATCAATTGGAGCATCCACAGCTGGGGCCGCACGATCCTTCATCAAAATCGGCATCATCCGGGAGGCGGCCCAGTTCAAATGTTTTTGCCACATATTGATGGACAGTTTCCTGCACTTTGTGGATTTCTTTCTGGACACGCAGGAATTCGCTGGCGACGGGAATTCTGAGCAATCTTTCCCGGGCGGATTCATAGGCTTCAATTTCCGCTTCGGTGAGGGCGATGCCCTGGTCCTGTTTGCTGTCGAGCGAGTCACTCATTTCGATGACCTTTTCATAGGCCGTGCGCGCTGCAGTGTCGCCGAGGAACGATTGGATGGTCTCCTGCATCGAAGAAAACTTCGGGTGGTCGAGGATGGCCCGACAAAGTTCCCGGGTCCGTTCGAATATAGGATCTTGTGATGTGACAACTGCCATAGACTCCAAAAGAACACATTTTCCAATTCAAATCAACCGTGGATTTTCCAGATCTGCCTCCTTGCGAATCCGGGTGGTATACCTTTGCTGGACGGCGGGATGCCGGCGATCCCTCATCGGTGGTCCCTTTCAGGTTCTGGACCATTCCCCGCACTTTCTTTCCCGGCTGATTCATCACGGCTGAAGGCCTCCAAAACCAATTCCTCCAGCTTCAGACCCGGCCAGCTCAGGTTGATCACAACGACTTTCTCATGGGAGGAGGCGTTTTCCTGCAGTGCGAACGTGTGATTCGAATCTGGTTGATGCGCAAATTGCACCCGGCAATCCAAGCCGGAGATTTGCAAAAGTTTGATGAACTTGGTCAGTGTGCCTGTGGGGCATTGGAAATACTGCCGGGTCCATTCATTGACGTATGAACCCGAGACAAATGTCAGCTGTGTCTGCATGAATTTCAGCACCAGATCGACTCTGGAGGGAGTCGTTTCCCGGGGAAATCCCAATTGTGGACCCGCAATGGTTCCCCCCACGGGCCGGGCTGCCGGGCTCATCCCAGCCAGGGAAACAACGAGGAGGCATGGCAGCAACATTCTGGAAAACCCAATATGCATACCTCATTGGATACTTTGTGGAGCGGTCGTGTTAGAAATGAATTTGTGTCAGGCATTGGAGGCCAGGCTTGCACGCTCTTGGATAAGTCGATCATATTGTGGCCGCATGAAGCCGGGACATTTTGTAGCGGGCATATTTATAGCGCTGATATCGGCGTTCATCATACCGGATTTAGGAAGTTCGGGAGGGATTCTGATGCCGCATGTGTCCGGGCCGGGCGCGACATTTCTTATTTTTCTCATTCAGGGATTGCAGTTGAAGGGAGGAGCCCTGCGCGAAGTCTGGACCAGTTGGAGACTGCACGCAGCCTGTCAGATCGCGAATTTTGTTCTGGCGCCGTGGATCTTTGTGGCACTGGAGCGAATTTTCGGATGGTGGATCATCGACGATTCTCTGAG
>JAJOIW010000247.1 GCA_021209225.1 Verrucomicrobiota bacterium | reverse complement strand
GATCAACTCGACACTCATCAGCCAGGGGCAGGATGGATGCCTTTTTGGCAAAGTATGATGAAGCCGGGCGGTTGGTGTGGGTTCAGCAGGCTGGGAGCACTTCCACTGTCGGCACCACGGAACGGGCCGACAGGGTGGCCCTGGATGGCAATGGGCACGTCTATGTGGCAGGATTGTTCAAGGCAGTCGGACTTTTTGGTTCCGGGTCAGATGCCCCTCAACTCGTGAGCGCGGGAGAAGCGGATTATTTTGTGGCTCAATACGATGAGTCGGGAAATGTGAATTGGGCCATCCGCATCGGAACGGAGTTGGATGACACTCTCATCGGAGACCTGGCTGCAGACGGGTTGGGGAATGTCTATTTCAGTTTTCTCGGCTACCCGGGGACCATGGTCCGGGACACCACGGGAATCCATTCTGTTCCGGACATCGGTTCCGGGGACATATGCACAGTCAAAATAAATTCCGATGGGAATTTCCAGTGGGCTGTGGTGATTGGAAGCTCTTTCAATGATTCTGCCAATGCCCTGGCGGTTGCTCCCAATGGGGATCTTCTGGTTTCGGGGATTTTTTTTTGGTGCTGGATCTGGTGAAATCATTCATACTGCGGGCTCAGAGAATCTGGATCTGGCTGCCGGAACATCGACATTACTGGGGAGATTTACCTCAGAAGGCCAGCTGCTATGGCAAAAGATTATCCCAGTCGAGGCAGGAATCCTGGAAATGAACGGGCTTGCCTTTGACTCAATGGGTTTCTTTTTTGCCTTTGGGGATATGCGTGGCAGTGCGGGTATTCCAGGATCCACGCCTGAAAACCAGGTCCGGATTTCCAGCAATCCCATTTTCAGGGAGGATTTTTTTCTGGGCCGGTTCAATGGGGACGGTGCCCTGGAGTGGATACAAACATTCGGCAGCAGAAATGCGGATCTTGCAGCGGCCCTGGATGTGGATGATCAGAACAATGTCTGGGTTACGGGGACCATTCAGGGAGATCTTGTGTTTCATGAGAATCCAGATGCGCCGGTTTTATATTCGGGGAATCGCCAGGAATCCTTTCTGGCACAATTCTCCGGGGGGGGGATCCTTGACAAAAGCCTGGAAAATCGGCGGTCCGGGAGGGCTGTCTTTTTCGGGTGGGATTGGGGGCTCGTGCTGGCGCCGGAAGAATCACCGGTGGGTTTTCAGGGGATCGGCTGAGTTTGACGGGGACCAAAGACCTGACCCTCATCGCTGTGAGCAGCGATATCTACCTGGCAAATTTCCAGGCCCCGGATAGAGTCGACCTGAATATATCCATCACTTCTGAAACCCAGGACATCCAGGAGGGAGACCCACTGGGATTCCGGATCAATGTCACAAACTCCGGGCTCACTCCCGCGACGACCATCCGCATCTCGGTGCCAGAGCCTCAAGGACTCAAAGCGACCGTGTATTCCCCCTCCTCAGGAAACTTTGCTGCAAACTCAGCCACATGGGAACTCGAACGGCTCGAGCCAGGAACATCACAATCTCTCACCCTCTCCGGAATTGCCGGGCAATCCAGTCCGATCATCGCATCGCCATCGGTGCGGCACCTCGACCAACTGGATATCGACAGGTCCAATAACCAGGCCACCTTCACTGTCGCCCCATCACTTCCGCCAGGCAGCGGACTTGTGGTGAGAAATACGGCCAACGATGGAGTCGGCTCGCTGCGGAATGCGCTCGAGTTTGCCAATGCTCATCCCAATATCAATGGCTCGCCCGATCTGGTTGTGTTTGAGATTCCTTCCGGGGATCCTGGATGTGATCCTTCCGGATTGTGCACAATTCAGCTTGCGTATTCCCTGCCACCCGCCCGTGAGCCGATCCTGATTGATGGGCTCACTCAATCCGGTTCACAGAATATTTCCTGGCCTCCACAATTGAAGATTGTGATCAACGGATCGAATGTCCGCGCCGGGGGTGTCGGACTCCACTTGTCTGCCGGACAATCCACCGTGCGCGGCCTGGTGATTCAGGGATTCAAAAACTCATTCAATACCATCGATCTGACCTCCTCAGGTGGCGCAGCCATCCTTCTGGAGGGCCCCGGTGGAAATCGCGTCACAACCTGCTTTTTAGGCACCGATGCCTCGGGACTCACCGGCAATTCCTCCATTCAAAACGAGTATGGAATTCAAATTCTGAACTCGGGCGCCAATACCATCGGGGGCAATCAGCCAACCACCCGGAATCTCATCTCCAATAATGATGAAGCCGGAATCCTGATCATGGGCCAATCCGCAACCGCGAACTTCATTCTCGGAAATTTCATCGGATCAGACGCCTCAGGCACCAAACCTTTGCCCAATGAGGATGGAATATATATTGAAGATGCGCCTGCGAATTTCATCGGTGGCCCGGATCGTTCACCGGGGATATTGAACGGGTCAGGGAACCTGATAAGCGGCAATGATGGCGCAGGTATATACATAGAAGGCGACAACGCGCCTGGACAGGTCATCCAGGGAAACTTCATCGGAGTCGATGTCTCAGGTATGGTCGCCCTTCCCAATGATGACCCAGGTATTGATGTCGATGATGGGTCTGGAAACCACACCATCGGAGGCGCATCTGCCCCTGGCTTATCCACCCTGGCCTCCAATGTCATTTCCGGCAATGACAGCCATGCCATCGCCATCGAGGATTCAGAGGCCCATCAGAATACTATCCAGGGCAATTACATCGGTGTCGCTCTCGATGGGATCACTCCCATCCCGAATAGAGGCAACGGAATCGCCCTGTCCGGAGATGGCAACCGCATCGGGGGCCCCGAACCTCAACACAGAAATCTCATCGCCTCGAATGCTGGCTCAGGAATCGATTTTTTTGCCTCCAATGACAATGTGGTGCAGGGCAACTGGATTGGCGTCGGCAATGACGGAGTGACCCCATTAGGAAACCGGGATGATGGCATTGACATGACTGGTGCCGGAAACCGCATAGGTGGACAGAATCCAAACGAAGGCAACATCATCGCCTTCAATGGCCGGAACGGTATTGCCAAATATGGGCTCATCGGTGGAAGTAATGAAAACAATCAATTTACTGGAAATGTGATTCACCACAACACGCGCCTGGGGATTGAACTCAATGGGGATGGCGTCAATCCCAATGTCGCGGCGGGATCCATTGATGCGGACCCGGTTGCAGTCGCCCTCAATTATCCGGTTCTGAATTCTCTTCCTCTCCTGACCACTGAAGGTTCCACCACCGTGTCCGGTGTGCTTCAAAGCATCCCATTGACACTTTTCCGCATTGAATTTTTCGCAAATGAATCCTGTGATGACAGCAAATTTGGTGAGGGCCAGATCTATATGGGCCACCTGGATGTTTTTACTGATGTGCTTGGACGCGTTGAATTTTCCACCACTCTGACCAACCGCCCCGGAATTGGTGCTGGATGGAAAGTGACCGCAACCTCGACCGGCCCAGCCGGAACCAGTGAATTCTGTCAATGCGACGGATTCCCCTCAGGCGCCATGGTGACAAACACGTCGGATTCCGGTCCGGGGTCACTCCGGGAAGCGTTAAGTTTTGCCCGAATCAATCCGGGACCGGACACGATCACTTTCAATATTCCCACATCCGACACTGGCTATGATCCGGCTGAGGGCGTGTGGACAATCTCCCCTCAATCCCCCATGCCCATACTCAATCACCCAGTCGTCATTGATGGATTGAGCCAACCTGGCGCGGAAGCCTCGAACTGGCCACCTGTGCTTAAGGTGGAAATCAATGGTTCAGCAGCCGGCAACTTCGGTGGATTGAACATCGGCTCATCCGGTGTGGGCATCCGTGGCCTGATCCTGAACCGGTTCATGGGTGCCGCCATCAGCACAGCGGGAAATGCCGCCAACGCTGCCTTCATCGAATCCAATTTCATCGGAACTGACGCAGCCGGATTATCCCCCCGCCCCAACCAGCAGGGTGTGTCACTGGGAGGATCCGGACATCGCATCGGTGGAAACACAGCTGCCTCAGGCAATCTGATTTCAGGCAACCTCAATGCCGGCGTTCGGATTGGTGGACCAGACATGTCCATTCTGAATAACCTCATCGGGACCACAATCTCGGGATCCCAGGCTCTGGGAAATGAAGGACCGGGAGTCTGGCTCTCATCCCAGGGAGCCATCGTCACTGGCAACACCATCTCCGCCAATGGAATCACGGGAAATATTGGCAGCATAAAACCTAATGACGGGATCTTCATCCAGGGGAATTTGAATACGGTCCAAGGCAATAAAATCGGCACAGATTCCAGTGGAAACTCCCCACTCGCCAATCGCGGATCAGGAATCGAAATCTTTGGAGGTCAACAAAACCTGATCGGCGGCGCCTCCCTCACGGCCGCCAATCTCATCGCTCACAACGGAAATGATGGTGTGGAACTCAATGCGAACATCTCCACCATGCCCCGCAATAACCGCATCACCCGCAACATCTTCCTCATGAATGGAAATCTGGCTATCGATCTCTTCGGAAATGGTTCCACTCCCAATGACACAAATGACAGCGATGATGGACCAAACAATTTACAGAACTTTCCAGCTATCAGACTGGCACAATATGATTCCTCATCAGGGATACTCAGTCTCACCTACCAGATTGATTCCCACCCGAACAGCTCCAGTCATCCACTCACAACGGAGTTTTTTGTCGCCGATCCCCGGAAATTGGAAGGGCAGACATTTTTGGGAATGGATACATTCAACGTTTCGGACTTCCAGAATGTTGAACCACGCCGGGTCCTCATGTCCATACCGGATGGTATTCTGCATACCGGCGACTCCATCGTTGCCACGGCCACAGATAACAATGGCAATACAAGCGAGTTCTCCCCCGCCATGATCGTCACAGAGTTCATTGCTCCCCCCCAACTTTCAGTGACATTCGATCCAACCACCCGCACCCTGACACTGATCTGGCCCAACCGGAATGGCTCGACTGTTCAATTGGAATCCACAGAAACCCTCTCCCCCCCAAATTGGATTCCCGTCACTCAGGGCATCCTCGCAATCGAAAACCAATTCTTTTATCCGATCCAATTTGACTCAAGGAATCAATCCCGGTTCTTCCGACTGCGTTGACCACATTCGGGGGCGACTCATCCTATTCAAAGAGTCCGATCCGCGGAACGGATCCCAGCAGTGCGGAGATCATGGCCGGATCTCGGTTGGTGTGGATTCGGGGTCATTACCGGACAGACCCCATTCAAGGAATGGGTCCTCAAAAGATTTCCACGATTCCTCACCGGACATCATTTCTGTGTCGCTGAGCAGGCAGGCATCCAGACGACGGGTGAGTTCCGCCTGGTCAAGATTTTGACCAATAACAGCGATTTCCTGACGACGATCTCCCCAGGGCTTTTCCCACATTCTGACGATTTCTTCGCAGTGATCCTGATCGTCGGGCCAATTTTTCTTATCCACCGCCGCCCACCAGTATCCCGCGGCCTCAGTGCGGCAGGCCGCGCCGGCCTGGGAAAGACTCCCGGCCCAATCCATACGTGTCGCAAGCCAGAAAAACCCCTTGCTTCGAATGACTCCAGGCCACTCGGATCTCAGACAATCCATAAACCGCTTCGGGTGGAAAGGTCTCCGTGCTCGGTATACGAAGCTATGGATTCCGTATTCCTGTGATTCCGGGATGTGTTCACCACGAATTTCCTTCAGCCAGCCAGGGGCCTGGGCAGCGGCATCCATGTCAAATAAATGAGTGTTCAGCAGACGGTCAAGCGGAACTTTCCCGAACGATGTGGCGATGATCTGAGCCTGCGGATTCATCGCTGTGAGGATGCATCGCAGCGAATCAAGAGCTTCAGGCGTCACAAGATCCGATTTATTGAGGATGATCACATCAGCAAATTCAATCTGGTCGACGAGCAGATCCACCACACAACGATCATCCTGCGGGTCAGATGATTGGTTCCGATCCCACAAAGTTTCCGGTGAGCCATAGTCCCGCCAGAAGTTAAAAGCATCGACCACCGTCACCATGGTATCCAGGCGGGCAAGCTCGGAAAGGCTGCGCCCCTGATCGTCAGCAAAAGTGAAGGTTTCAGCTACCGGAAGAGGTTCACTGATTCCCGTCGATTCGATCAACAGATAGTCAAATCGCCCCTCCCCCGCAAGGTTCGCGACCTCATTCAGCAAATCCTCACGCAGAGTGCAGCATATACATCCATTGGTCATTTCAACCAGTTTTTCTTCAGCGCGGCTCAACTGGGCTCCCCCGCCCTGAACC
Source organism: Verrucomicrobiota bacterium (assembly GCA_021209225.1). GTDB lineage: Bacteria > Verrucomicrobiota > Verrucomicrobiia > Limisphaerales > JAJOIW01 > JAJOIW01. Next base: position 5,520 of record JAJOIW010000247.1, on the reverse strand, counting down.
AGAGCCGAGTCAATATTGATTTCACTCATATCATTCACAATCAGCGCAACACGCATATTCTCACGATTATGAAGGATATGGTTCAGAAGAGTTGTTTTCCCTGCTCCAAGGTATCCGGATAAAACCGTCACCGGAATCTTCTTTTTCCTCCGGGAGGATTGATTCTGCTTTTTCATTTTATATATTAAATCGGATGGATGACTATCAATTCATTTCTTCAATGAATGATGGAGAATTCCGCAGCTGGATTGGCAAGCGAACTTCTTCACGTATCTGCATCGTTCATTACTGGTGATTGGATATTCGAGTTGGTTGATTTCCATACTTGTGTGAATGGCACCGGGCGTGAGAGTTCCACATTTCAGGAATAGGCCTGGATATATACAAGCGACGGGGGACAATTGGAGTTTATCTCTGAGAGGGCATGCCTGGAAGATCTCCAGAGGGGCCCACCCGGATAGACGGATGGGACCCCTGAGAATCTGCGATTTTTATGGATTCTGCACAACCCGGATAATCTCAATGGTTTCAGCATTGAGAGGAAGCGTGACACGGGTTGTGGATTCGGTGGCAACAATGGCATCCCCGACAGGAGTCCATGAACCACTCACAGCCGAGCCACGTGACTGGACCTGATAACTGGCTCCTGGTTGAGAAGCCCAGGAGATTTGAATCCGCCCATCCCCGGTCAGATCAGCCTCAATCACAAAAGAGTTTGCAGCAGGATGAATTTCAAAAACGAATGGAGTTATCGGACTGGATATTTCCTGGTCCGATCCAGTCAATTGAGCCAGCGCCCGGAAACTCAACCGGTAGAGTCCAGGCTCCGAGAAGGCCCAATTCACATGCACATGTTCACCCACCTGGAGTGGGAAGGAATCCTTATTATCCAGACCATCCGAGGAATCAATAAATGTTGTTGGAGCGCCAAATTCATCCACTGAATACAGGAAAAAATGTCCTGGGCCATCGATGATTTGAGGCACTAGATGGAGTTGATCGTCGGCCAGCAGTCCAGTATCGATTTCATCGGCTGCCAACCCAATGAAGGGAAGCCCATCCTTTTCAGATTGGGGAAATACATAGAACCCCTGACCAGGAGATCCCAGAAAAGAAAAGGCCGCATCCTGAGGAACAGTGGCCATAGCCTCCGACCCAGCCGAGAATAAAATCTCACTCATCACGTGCAGAGACTCCGTCAATTCCTCCAATGCCAGAATCGCGAGGGCATCGTCCTCAAATTCCATCTCAATATCTATTTCCCCATCTGTGAAAATCACAGGAGAGATGGCTTCAAGCATCAAATCAAAAGGCGGGCTCTGCAGCAGCTGGGAATCGCTGGCAGACGCTCCCTGTGCCTCAAATGTAACCTTGTAATTGCCTGGTTCAGTGACGGCCCAATTGACATGCACATGCGCCCCGACCGGCAAAGAATAGACATCCTGTGAGTCAATCCCATCCACAGAATTGATCAGGACTTTGACGGCACCAAATGTGTCGACCTGATAGAGAAGGAATTGCCCAGGACCATCGACAGATTTCAATACCAGCGACACCTCATCCTCCACAAAGAGACCTTCCGCAATCTCATCGGTTGCAATACCCGGAAAGACAATCCCATCTCTCTCATCCTGAGGCAGAAGATAGATGCTGCTTTCTGTTAAGCCAGGGACGGCTGCCAGAAGTATTTCAGGAACGGAAATACGGGTGGAGGGGCCCAGGTGAAGAACCTTATGCCGGGTGTCAGATTCCTCCTCACTGACTTCATCCAGATACACTGTCTCCCACTCGCCCGTCTCTCCATCATAGACAATCTCCAGATCCAATTCCCCATCTCTGACAACCTCCACCGCAAAACGATACGAATGCACCGGACTTGTCACCACTTCACCGCCCGCCAATTGCCCACTCGCTGAAAAGGATATGTCATATGTTCCCGGCTGACTGAAGCCCCAGTTGAGATGCATGTGCCCGGGTGCTGACACTCGAATGCGATCATCCGCACCCACCCCGTCACCCGAATTCATCCAGACCTCAACCCCTCCGCTCCCATTGGTGAGCCACGCGAAAAAGTCACCAGGACCATCCACTTTCTCCAAATGCAATTCAAATGAATCATCGGCAAAAACGCCCGGTGCCGTCTCAGAATTCAGCCCCAGAAATAGCACGCCGTCCCGTTGAACCTGCGGAATCACCCATACCGGGGACCCAACCTCACCCAAAAATTCAAAGGCCTCATTTTCAGGAACCTCCAGCCGGGACAAACTATCCAGCGACACCACAACCAGGGACGAAACCTCACCCGGATCAATCCTCCACCCCCACTCACCTGCCGCGTAATTCACAAAAATGTCGCCATGGCCATCCAGCCACAACTCACGCTCCCTGGCAGACAGTGAATTCCCCCATCCAGCCCAGCCCATCGCCCATACCAACCACACCATGACAATGGTCAATGGCCTGATCCGTCCTATTTGCAAACGATCCACATGAGCATTCATCCGGATCACTCTCATCATTTTAATCGCTTGAAATTCATTCAAGATAACAGATTCCAATTCGAACAATTCTTTTAATATTTTCATTTTAATTATTGTATTGGGAAAGTTGCTTATTCAGGATGCGGCGCCTGGGTGAGATGAAAAACAATCCTGAGGATGTCGAAAGACCAGTTCGACATCCAACACCGGCACGCTCAAATAGATAATCAGTTTATTTTCGAACTATTCTTATTTACAGATGCAGCATGGAAGACACATGAATTCGGATTCAATGTGCATGCTGTGCTCCAGTCGGAACATGAATAAGACGAGGGAGAGTCTCCTGAGAGATAACTCAGGCAATCCGGGACGTGTTGAGCAATGGAGACAATGAGATTCCGAAGCCGTCCGATGGGCTGTCTATACCACCATATAATCCAAAGATTGAGGCGAGACAGGCTTCACCATTTATTGTTTACTGGATAGCAAACTTGATGGAAACGTATCTATAGATTAGAGAAGAGAGAAGGAGGAGGCAGGGGGGGCTCTTTCATGCACGAGGAGCAGGAAATTGCTGAGGTCAGGGTTATGGATACATTTCCAGGCTGCGGCATCCTCATATGAGATAAGCGTTCTGTCTGGAAGTATATGAACCCATGTGAAGTGGACAACACCCCGTAAAAGTGAAGCAATGAAGCAGGAATCGGTGTCACATGAGGAATCCGGAGAATCCTCGTGATCATGAGAGGACTCGTGATCACCTTCCTCCAATTCATGATGGGAACCTGAACACTCAGAATGTATAGAATGCGTGTCGTCGTGATGGTGGAGGAAATTATGGAACTGAGAATTCGCCCCAACCACACTCAGAATAATGAATGCAAGACATGAAAATATATTAACCGAAGCAAATGCAAGTTTGCCAAAGTTAATGTGACCTATTTTCATGACTCGAACATTATGCATGGGTGGGAAATTGTCAAGTCCATGGGAAAAATTTCACCTCATGAAACAGGATTTATGTCGATCCAGTCCGTGCGGCGATCGGGATGGCATCCGGTATGGAGCCACACCTGCAGTAAGAGACGGAAAGGATGGAGTGATTGTCCGCAACCTGAAACTGAATGTATATATTGAAGGGGAAAATTCCGGACTGGCAATCAGTTCAGGTTGCGCTGATGGGTCCGGATAAGGATCCGCCACAGATGAAGTGGTTCCATCTGGAAATGTCCGTCCATGAAGGAAGAGGTTATGATGATTCTGCATGATCTCAAACGGGAGACCCTGGCAAAAAAAAGACCTGGATTTTGTGGATCCAGGTGGAGATGGCGGTGTGATGAACGATGCTCGAGGCGGTCAACTCAGAAGATTAATCCATGTGCTGGATGATGTTGTCACCGAATTCCGAGCATTTGATCTGGGTGGCACCCTCCATGAGGCGGGCGAAGTCGTAGGTGACGCGTTTTGAGCCGATGGCACCTTCGAGACCTTTGATGATGAGGTCGGCGGCTTCAGTCCAGCCCATGTAACGCAGCATCATTTCCCCGCTGAGAACGACGCTTCCCGGGTTGACCATGTCCTTGTCGGCGTATTTTGGGGCAGTGCCGTGAGTGGCTTCAAATATTGCGTGACCGGTTGTGTAATTGATATTGCCACCGGGTGCGATCCCGATGCCGCCCACCTGAGCTGCCAAGGCATCGGACAGGTAATCCCCATTGAGATTGAGTGTGGCGATGACTTCGAAGTCAGTGGGTCTGGTGAGCACCTGCTGCAAGGCTATATCGGCAATGGCATCCTTGATCAGGATCGCCCCACCTTGCAGAGCGGCAGCCTGTTCCGCATTGGCCGCTTCTTCGCCTTTTTCAGCTTTGGTCCGGTCATACTGGCCCCAGGTGTAGACTTTGTTGCCAAAAATCCGCTCGGCGGCCCCGTAGGCCCAATCCCGGAAGGCACCTTCAGTGAACTTCATGATGTTGCCTTTGTGCACGATGGTGACGCTTTTGCGCCCTTCACGGATGGCGTAATCGATGGCGGCTTTCACCAGCCGGATTGTTCCAACTGCCGACACAGGCTTGATGCCGATACCAACTTCAACTGGAGGAGCTGCATGACCGGAACCAGTGAGTGCCATGTAGTCGGCAATTTTCTGGGTTGTGCCAAAGCGGATTTTTTCAAATTGTTTGGGAAAATTCTGCTGAATGAAATCGAGAACTTTCTGGGCTTCCGGTGTTCCGCCCTGGTATTCGATTCCGGCGTAAATGTCTTCGGTATTCTCGCGGAAAATGACCATGTTCACGAGCTCAGGCTGCTTCACCGGCGATGGAACACCGGTAAAATACTGAACCGGACGCAGGCATACATATAAGTCAAGCTGCTGGCGAAGTGCCACGTTGAGAGAGCGGATCCCTCCTCCGATGGGAGTTGTCAGTGGACCCTTGATACCGACTTTGAACTCCCGGAAAGCTTCGAGGGTGTCATCCGGAAGCCAGGAATCAAACTTATTTTTACTGGCCTCTCCGGCAAACACTTCGAACCAAACGATGTGGCGTGTGTCCCCATAAGCTTTTTTGGACGGCTGCGTTAAAGACTTTTTCGCTGGCAGCCCAAATGTCGCGCCCGGTTCCATCACCCCGGATGAATGGGATGACGGGGTTGTGAGGAACGGTCAGTTTTCCATGATCGATGGTGATGGTTCCCCCAGCTGGAGGGGTGATATTCTGGTATGGCATAGGAGTATTCGGCTCAATCGGCCAGTTGATCAGTTGTCAGTTTCAATGTTTGAATTCAATAGACGAAAGATTGGATCAGGAGGCAGTCGCTTCCATATTGGCCCCTGAAAAATTCCGGGACTCACAGCGTTCAAAGTGCTTCTGAACCCGCTCAATCAGATGGGACGAGGTCAATCCGTATTTAGCCCGCAGATATTCAACAGTTGTGGCATGCTCAATAAACTGGTCAGGCCAGCCCAAATCTGAGCACCGGGGTCGGGATTCCGGAGTCAGCCAGGTGTTCCAGGACGATCGATCCATACCCGGCCCAA
>JAJOIW010000099.1 GCA_021209225.1 Verrucomicrobiota bacterium | reverse complement strand
GGTTCATCTGGCCACCTCGCAGGACAAACTCCTCATCCTCACACTGCATCAGCTCGCACTGGCCAGGAGCTTCTCCCACCGCATCATCGGCCTCAAAGATGGATCTCTGGCTTTCGATCTCGCCAGTCAGGACTTCGATTCCAAAGCCATCGAGGAACTCTATACCCGCCCCACAACGAATAAATTTTTCCCCGGCGCACAGGACAGGCTGAGTCAGCCGGGAGTGCCCGAAACCAACCCGGTTCCGTCACCTCCACAGATTCACCGTTGGCCAAACTGGTCACCCATCCAATTGGGGCTGGGCTTGCTCGCCCTCGGGGGCGTGAGTTACGCCATTCAGGCGACGGAGGTCTCACCATCCGCATTTGTGCGTGGTGTGCCTCAGGTTTTTGATTTTCTCGCGCGCCTGTTTCCGCCGGAATTTGAGATGGAGGCGCAGGAATGGTCCTGGGCCGGCGACAGAACTGTCCATCTTCCGCGGGCGCTGCGCATCACCTGGGAGACCATCCTGATGGCGGTTGTCGGCACTCTGGGTGGGATTTTTCTGGCCTCACCCATCTCGATTCTCGCGGCGCGGAACACATCCCCGCATCCCATTATTTACTGGTGTTCCCGGTTCATTCTGAACGCGAACCGGGCGATTCCGGACATCATCTATGCGCTGGTGATGGTGGCAGCGGTGGGCCTTGGTCCATTTGCCGGCGTCCTGGCACTGACTCTGGCATCCATGGGATCGATTGCCAAAGTATTTGCTGAAGTGATTGAGTCTGTAGCACAGCGTCCGGTGGAATCCCTGCGTGTGACAGGTGCCAGTTGGTGGATGGTTTTCCGGTATGCGATATTGCCGCAGTCCCTTCCCGTGATGGCGTCGTATGGGCTCTTGTATTTTGAGCATAATCTTCGTTCCGCGACCATACTTGGATTAGTGGGAGCCGGGGGGGGTTGGATTTCTGATCAACGAATATTACCAGATGTTTCAGTACTCGAAACTCTCCAGCGCCATCCTGCTTATCATTCTGGCTGTCACCATCGTCGACCGGGTGAGTGATGCCATCCGCAAAAAACTGCTTTGAATCCGAATCCACTCAAGTGACACCACCATGAAAAAGACATCCCACCCCCTGCCCTGCTGGCTTCAATTGTTAATCACGTGCACCGTGCTGGTTTTTGCCGGCTGCCAGAAAACAGGTGACCCCCAGACTGCGGCGGGCGGACAGCAGAAAGCGGCAGGTTTTCCCGATCCCTTTCTGGTTGGATTTTTTGCCGGCGATGATACGGTCGAAACCTTTGATGACTCCAACCCCCTGGTCCAACACCTGAAAGCCACACTGGGAGTGGATGTCCAGATTAAAACCTCCCAGAGCTACACATCGGTCATTGAAGCCATGCGGGCCAAAAGAATCCATGCCATGCAGGTTGGTTCCTTTTCATACTGTTTTGCGGTGGTTGAAGCGGGTGCCGAGGCCCTGGCGGCGAGTGTTCAGGCGGAGGCATTTGATCCTGATCTCCAGCCGTTTTATTTCAGTGTGATTTTCACCAGAAAGGGAAATGGGATTGAAACTCTCGAGGACGTGCGGGGTCACTCGTTCAGTTTTGTGGATCCAGCCAGCACGTCCGGCAATCTGATGCCCCGGACATTGCTTATAAAATCCGGAATCGATCCCCAGAAAGATATCCGAAGCCGCTTTGCCGGCAGTCACCCGGCATCTGTCCTGGCCGTCGCCAATGGCACTATGGATGTCGGGGTCACCTATGAAACCGCCCTGCAGCGCCACATCCATGACTCAACGGAGGGCCGCCAGTCCCTCTACCCGGATGGAAAGATTCACCTGCTCCGCTCGGGGGAATCCCTGCGTCAACGGTTTGAACTCCGCCCGGGACGGTGATCTGGTGGTGATTGCCCAATCCGCTCCCCATCCCGAACACCCCATTTGGCCATTCGTGGGGACCTGGATAAAAATTTTAAAGATGCTGTCAAATCGGCGTTACTATCGTATAAATTCATTCCTGATGAAGCGGCCAGTGCCCAGGGGGTGTTGGCAAAGTGGTATTCCGACCCTTCTCAAGTATTTGGCTTCACGCGGGTTGACCAGTTTTACGACCCATTGCGTGAGGCGGCACAGATGTTGAAGCTCGACCTGAAGTCGATCGAAAAATGAACGGATTTAAGGATGATGGCCGAGATGCCGGAAATGAGTGCTATCGGGACAATTTCACGCAGACCTACTACCTCTCGATTTTATCCCAGGTAGGGGAGAAGGATTTGTGCAGCTTTGTCGACCACCAGGTATTGCCGACGATTCCGGACCCATTGGTCGAGTCGAGCCGATCCGGACTCATCATGGTGCCAACGCGGGATACCGTGCAGAATGTCACATTTTTCCTGGGTGAGGCTCTGGTCAGTGAGGTCCGGGTCAGGATATTTGACCAGATGGGTTACGGGATCTGCCTGGGTCGCGCTTTGGAGAAAGCCACCGCCATCGCCATACTGGATGCACTGATTCAGGCGGGGAAACTGAGCCGACTGGTTCAGGCATTTGTGGATTTGCACGGCCACCAGATCGACATGAACCGGGAAACCCAACGCCGCGAAGTGGAATCGACCCGGGTGGAAATGGAGACGTATTGAGCCATGCCAGTTATTCCCCGCGAATCGCATTCTCAACGCTATGAAAGGTGGGTCTACCTCACACTGCTTCGTTCCATGGCCAATCCAGGGCAATGGGAGAATTTCCCGAAAACCGACATGCATTCCCCAACTGGATTGCTCGGTGCCTTTCAGATGGGATGCCGGTGTCTGCTGGATGCGGAACCCATGATCTGGTGTGAACCTGGAAATTCACCCCTGATTTCCGCCCTGAGTGATTTGAGACTCCGATGGGCCAGTGATCCGTCGGAAGCCGACTACCTGCTGCTGAATCTGGATCCATCCCGGATCATGAACTGTATCCACACACTGAAAGTCGGCACCCCACTCTATCCCAATGCCTCTGCAACACTCCTCATCGCACTACCCACCCGGAATGGCTCTTTCCAGAAAGCCAATCTATCCGGGCCGGGAATCCGGGGTGAACGCATTGCTTCACTGCCAGCCATTGACGGGAATTTCTGGGCTGCCCGCAATACGGCCTGCCGCTATCCACTGGGGTGGGATGTTATCCTTTTTTCAAATGAAGCCGTCATGAGCGTCCCCAGATCAACAAATATCAACCTGGCACAACCAGAGACTGAATCGGGTCCTGAACCCCATTGAAATACGCGTATGTATGTGGCAGCAAAAGGCGGTGAAGAGGCGATAATCCGGGCGGAAGCCTTGTTCCGCAAATGGCTTGGGGAAGTGGATCGTGCCTTTATCGATGCGGTTGGGCGATCGATGCCGTATCTGGTGGATCGGGTGATGGGGGAATCGTCCCTGTATGCGCCGGAGCTGGCGGCCCTGGCATTGACACAGACGGGAGGGGATTTATCTGAAACGGTTTTATTGCTGAGAGCCTACCGCACGACTTTGGAAAGGATTGGTTATGCGAGGGTGGTGACCGCCTCGGAGCAAAGGGTTGTGCGCAGAATTTCAGCAGCCTTCAAAGACATTCCCGGGGGGCAGATACTTGGCCCCACACTGGATTACAGCCACCGGCTTCTGGACACCACACTTCTGGATTCCGGCACCCCGACCGGAGCCGACCGGGAATTGGGGGTCAGCTTCAACCTGGCTGACCTGCCGCAGATGGGCTGTCCGGACCAACTGCCATTTGTCACAGAATGGGAAAAAAAACAGGATGGCTCGACGCCCCACCGCCTCCTCCAGAGAATGAGGATCCTGACAAAATTCCCGATCTCACCAAAGAACCTCTTCTGATTCCCGCGCCCCGGGCCCACCGTCTGCAGGCATTGGCACGCGGGGACACCGGGGGTATTCTCACTCTGGGGTATTCGAATATGCGCGGCTACGGCCCGGTCCACCCGACCGTCAATGAAATTCGGCTTTCCCACGCGGATCTCATTGTGAAGCATCCGGTGACCGGAGCGGACATCCACCTCGGCCCGATCCGTATGAGCCAGGGGGAAGTCGTGTCCACCTTCTCGGAAAAGCAGATGGCCAATAAATTGAATCTTGGTTTTTGTGCCACCTTTGGATGGAATGAAATCAAGGTGATTGCCGGGTCGATGCTGGATATGGCGATGGATCTCCCCGAGCCTCATGCGAGCCAGACTGAGGAATATGTCCTGTACCACACCGAGTCGGTGGAATCCTCCGGGTTCTGCATTCATTACAAGCTGCCGCACTATGTGACCTTCAACAGCACCGTCGACAATCTGCGGAGAGTGGCCCAGAATCCACCCAAACAAACGAGCACCCATGAAACAACTTAAGGATCTGGTCGATTACTCCGGCGATTTCAGTTACGGCTTTCTGGATGCGGGAGCCAAAAAAGAATTGCGTCGCCAGATGCTGAAAGCGGTGGCCATTCCCGGATACCAGGTACCATTTGGCAGCCGTGAAATGCCCATCGCCCGCGGTTGGGGAACGGGGGGGATTGCAGGTCACTCTCACACTGACAGGACAGGAGGACCGGATCAAGGTTTTCGACCAGGGAGCGGATGAGTCCGTCAATGCTGCCAACCTGCGCCGATTCATCGCCCGTATGACAGGATGCTCGACAACCACCGACACAACTCAGGCCACCATCCTGCAGAGCCGGCATCGCATTCCCGAGGAAATGCTCCGCGACGACCAGATTCTGGTGCTTCAGGTCCCCGATCCTGAGCCACTGCGAAGCGTTGAATTCGACACGTCCCGGGCGCAGGAGATGCATGCATTCAAAGACTATGGTTTGATGTGGTTGAAGCTGTATGAGCAACTGGTCCGCTATGGATCCTTCATCCAGGGTGCCTCGTACCCAGTGATGGTGCACAAACGTTATGTGATGAGCCCAAGCCCAATCCCGCGGTGGGATACTCCCAAACTGAACCAATCCGCCCATCTCACAATTTTATGCGCCGGACGGGAGAAGCGCATTTATGCCATCCCACCCTGGACGGATGTCGAACCACTGGAATTCAGCGATCGATTTTTCCATGTGGAGGACCATTCTGAGTGGGTGTGCCGCCTATCGGGAGTCCGGCATAAGTTCATGAATGAAATTCCATTGGCGGATGGAACCAGTGGATTTGAATTGTCGGATACCGGGTATCTGAGCAAGGCATTGAAATCCGGATCGGACCCCGCCCAGTCCGCAGGTGCCTGTTATTTTGATGCGGATGGACATTTCCACCAGCCCGGATTTCTCAAGTTTGAGGAAGGAGATGCCAGAAAGGAATGATGCATAAACTATTGAGCATTCAACCGATGCTGCGTGTGACGGGCGCCAATCATCGCTATGGTGCCATTGACGCATTGCGGGATGTGTCCCTCGAAGTATATCCTGGGGAGGTATTCGGGATTGTGGGGGAATCCGGGTCCGGCAAGAGCACTCTTTTGCGCATGCTGAACCTTCAGGAGGTGCCGGACCAGGGGAAATACACCATTGACTATCCGGACATCCCCGGGTGCGACCTTTTTTCACTGGACCGGCTGGAGAGGCAGGAGATACGCACCAGACACATAGGTATTGTCTATCAGAATCCCCATCTGGGGCTGAGGATGCACAACACCAGCAGCGGCAACATCGCCAGCCGCCTCCTGATCGCTGGAGAGAGAAGCTTCGGGAAACTTCGGGATGCCGCCCGCACATCGTTGAGCGCTTCGGATTTTCCATTGGATCGCATGGATGAACTGCCCGCCAGATTGTCGGGTGGCATGCAACAACGGGTTCAATTAGCCAAAGCCATTGCCTTGCGCCCCTGCCTGCTTCTGCTGGACGAGCCCACCTCGGGGCTGGATTTGTCGGTTCAGGCGCGGGTTCTGGACACCTTGAAAAAACTGCAGCGCGAAACCCGGATGACCATGGTCCTGGTGTCGCACGACCTGGGGGTCATCCGCACCCTGGCCGATCGTGTCATGGTCATGAAAAAAGGAGAGGTCATCGAATCGGGACTCACCGACCAGATCCTTCAGGATCCACAGGACCCGTATACGCAAGAACTCGTTTATGCCAAATTATAGGTTATGATCCGCTGGTTCCGAAAACAGAAGCAGGAAAATGTCGAACGCTTTCCCCTCCCGCATTTCAAGCGTATCGACAATGGTCAGGAGATTCTCCTCCGCGAAGGAGAGATTCCGGTCCCCAATGAACCCGACATTGAGGAACCCGATCCATCCCAGCTCACACCCACCCGGATCGATCCCGTGCTGCGGGTTGAGAATCTGGCGAAAACATTCTTCATCCACCACCTGAATCGCGAAATTCATGCCTTCGACAATGTCAGCTTCGACCTGGCACCCGGAAAGCTTGTCCGGATCGGCGGACCCAATGGAGCGGGCAAATCCAGTCTGCTCCGCTGCCTCTATCGCACCTGCCGCCCATCCGCCGGGGCTGCCTGGATGCGACTGGATGAGATGCGTATCGATCTGGCAAGTCTCCCGGACCATGCCATGGCTCAGATCCGGCGGCATCAGCTCAGTTTTGTCACACAATTTCTCCAATTCCGTCCCCCGGCTCACCGCACAAGAGTGCGTGATTGAGTCCATGGACCCGACTCAACTGACGGAAGCGGAAAAATTGGAGAAGGCCCAGGGCATGTTGTGGCAGTTGGGTCTGAAGCAGGAACTCTGGCAGGCTTACCCCAATACATTTTCCGGTGGCGAGCAGCAGAAAGTCAACTTGGCCCGGGGGTTGGTTCACACTGGGCAGGTGCTCCTGCTGGATGAGCCAACCGCATCCCTCGATGCTGCCGCCCGCCAGGGATTGGCCGATCGACTCAGGGAATTGAAAACCCAGGGGGTCGCCATGATCTGCGTCCTCCACCATCCCGAGGACATGGCTGGGTTGATAGACGAAACCATTCAACTCAAACCAACTGATTCCAGAAATGCTGTGGTTTAAAGATCTGTCTATCCTGACTCCCGAGGGCCTGGTGGAACATGGGGCGCTCGGTATCGAAAACGGCCTCATCGCTGAAATCCGCACCCATCAGGTGCCGACCGGCGCCATCTCACTTCATGGACTCACCGCCATCCCCGGATTGGTCGACCTGCATGGCGACATGATTGAAAGGGAATCGCTGCCGCGTCCCGGATCGCCCATTCCACCGGACATTGCCTTGATTGAGCTGGATAAAAAGCTGGCGACTTCGGGAATCACGACGGCATTTGCGGCCATTTCCTTTGCCTGGGGGCAGGATGATTTGCTGCGATCTGAGGAATCGGCCACCCGGTTCATTGAAACCATCCTCACCAACCGGGGATCGCTGCTGGTGGATCATTTTGTGCATGCACGATTCGCCATCACCAACCCCATGGCTGGAATCGTCCTGGAAAAACTTCTCGCCCACGACAAAGTCCACATGGTCTCACTCATGGACCACACCCCAGGACAAGGGCAATACCGCGACATCGAAGCCTACATCACCTTCGCCATCGACTGGGCCAAACGCACGGAGGGTGTCACCCTGACCCGATCCCAGGTGATGGATCACATCAAAGCCGCCCAGGAAACCCCCAAGGCTTACGAGGCCGTCCGCGCCATCACTCAGGTCGCCCGCAAAAAAGCCATTCCCATCGCCTCCCACGACGACGACACTCCCGAGAAAGTGGAACTCATGGTCAATCTGGGAGCGACCATTTGTGAATTCCCCGTCAGTATGGCAGCGGCCAGAGCGGCCCGCGGCCATGGACTCGCCACCATCATGGGGGCACCCAATGCCTGGAGAGGCACATCCCATTCCGGCAACCTCAGCGCCCGCGAGGCCGCCATTCATGGCCAGTTGGATATATTGACTTCGGATTACTACCCGCCATCCATGTTGATGGCCGCTTTCAAACTCGATCAGCAGGGAATTCTTTCACTGCCCAAAGCCATGGAGTTGATTACCCGGAACCCGGCCCGAGCCGTCGGACTGGTCGACCGGGGATCGCTTATGCCGGGGCTGCGCGCGGATTTCATACTGGTGCAAACCGACCCGCAGCTGCGCATCCATGCCATCTTCCGCGAGGGAATCCCTGTATTTGCCGACGGCTTCTTTCACAGGATCGTCGGGTGGCCACCTCACCAGGGGGGCCACCCCGACATCGATCCCAATGAACCATTGATCCGATGAAATTCATCGATTTTTCCCTCCCGAGCGCTTGGGACAACCCCGGAAAAAACTGTCCCCGGAGCCGACCATACATCCCACATGCCGGGTGACCCAGTGCCAATTGGGCCGTTGGACCGAACTCATGGAACATACACACATGGCGGAATCCTCCCTCGGGGATTTCAGCTACACCGCCGGGTTTAATTCGATTATTTACTCTCAGATCGGCAAATTCACCAACATCGCCTCCATGGTGCGCATCAACCCGGGAAATCATCCAATGGAGAAAGTCTGCCAGCACCACATGATGTACCGCCGGCACCAGTACGATTTCGGGCCCGAGGATGATGCCGGCTTTTTTGAGTGGAGGCGATCCCACCCATGCCACATCGGGCATGACGTCTGGATTGGCCACGGAGCCTCCATCATGCCGGGGGTCACCATTGGCCACGGAGCGATTGTCGGCACCGGGTCCGTCGTCACACACGACGTCCCGGATTACATGATTGTGGTTGGTGTCCCGGCCAGACCCCTGCGCCCCAGATTCCCCGCCCACATTGCCCAGGCCCTCCTGCGCATCCAATGGTGGGACTGGGATGAATCTCTCCTCCGCGAACGATTCCGACCACCTTCACGACCCCAATCACTTCATCCGCACCTATGAACCCACAAATATAAAAATTAAAAAAATGATGAAGCTTTGAGCCAATTTCCATGAAATAATCTACTTATCCGCACCAAGTCAGCCAATCTGGCCATTTATGAATTTGTCCGATGGATCGATCAACTGAAAATTATGTGCGCCAAGGATTGCTCTTGGAAGAAAATTTGCGTAATCAATTTTATGGTTCAGAGTTTCTAGAATTTCCTTGGTGAGTCCCAATGGTGGGTGACCGGGAAGAAAATTTGAATCAACAACCAATTTCAGCGAATGTCAGACGTAGAATCCGGATCGGTTTCAAAGGGCCTTGAAGGCATAGTGGCAGCAGTCACCAGGTTGAGCAGTGTTCGAGGTCAGATTGGTCAACTGGTCTACGCCGGTTACGATATCAATGAACTTGCGGGAAATGCCAGCTATGAGGAGGTCGTGCATCTCCTGCACCGGGGGCACCTTCCCAACCGGAGCGAACTCAGCGAGATGAAGCACCAGCTGGCATCCTACCGGGAATTGCCGGACCAGGTCATCAGTCTCATACGATCTCTCCCAATAGACACCCCCCCGATGCATGCTCTGAGAACCTGTGTCTCCGCCATGGGGTGTTTTGATCCGGACCGCGATAATATTGATCTGGAAGCCGCCCGCCAGAAATCCCTCCAGTTGATCGCTCAGGTGCCGGTCATGATTGCTTATTTTCACCGCTGCCGATCCGGGAAGGAATTGGTGCATCCCAAAATGGATCTGGGGGAAGCCGCCAACTTTCTCTACATGATCGATGGTGAAGTTCCGGGTGCGGAAAAAGCGAATACGATGGATGTCTGTTATGTGCTTCATGCGGATCATGGCATGAACGCATCGACATTCAGTGCCCGGGTGACTATTGCCACCCTGACAGACATTTACTCCGCAGTGACCTCGGCCATCGGGACCTTGAAAGGGCCACTTCATGGGGGAGCCAATGAGGGGGTCATCCGCATGCTTCAGGAAATCGGCACCCCGGACCGGGTGGATGGGTATATCGCCGAGGCTCTGGCGTCAGAAACGGAAAATCATGGGGATTGGGCACAGAGTCTATAAGACCCTGGATCCGAGGGCTCCCCACCTCAAAAAGATGGCCAAAATATTGTCATCCAAGTTGGGTGAATCCAAATGGATCGAGATGTCCGAGCGGATTGCTGAGATCATGCTGAATGAGAAGCACCTGCATGCGAACGTCGATTTTTATTCTGCGACTGTTTATTATTCGTTGGGCATACCCATTGATTTATTCACTCCGATATTTGCGATTGCGCGGACATCCGGATGGACAGCCCACATACTTGAACAGCTCGCCAACAACCGGTTGATACGTCCCATGAGCGAATACGACGGGGTCGATGACCTCAAGTTTGTCCCCATCAGCAACAGATCATGATTTCCACGGACTATCCACCAGTTGACAGCTTCTCCATTAAAAACAATGAATATACACGAATACCAGGCTAAAGAAGTTCTGGCGAAGTTCGGCGTGGCTGTGCCACCAGGCAAAGCCGTTTCCACCGTCGACGAGGCCAGGTCAGTCGCCACTGATCTGGCGAACCAGGGCCATTCCAAACTCGTCATCAAATCTCAGATCCATGCGGGAGGGCGCGGCAAGGGCGTATTCACCGATGGATTCAAAGGTGGGGTCAAGTTGTGCGCCAACGCCGATGAAGCAACGGAAATTGCCGGGAAGATGCTGGGCAATACCCTCGTCACCAAGCAGACCGGACCTGAAGGCAAGCAGGTCAACAAGGTTTTGATCGCGGCGGCGGAGGAGATTCTCAACGAATTTTACCTTGCGGTTCTTCTCGACAGGTCCTGTTCCAGACCACTGATCATGGTCTCCACCGAAGGAGGCATGGACATTGAGGAAGTGGCTGAAAAAACTCCGGAGAAAATTGTGAAGGAGTGGGTGGACCCAGGTCTGGGGCTGATGCCATACCAGGGGCGCAAACTGGCCAAAGCTCTTGGGCTCAGCGGCGGACTGGTCAATCAGGCGGTCAAGATGTTCACCAATTTGTATAACACCTGGTGGCAGTGCGATTGCGCCATGGTGGAAGTGAATCCATTGTGCATTGTCCGCAAGCCGGATGGCAGCGAAGCTCTGGCGGCAGTGGATGCCAAAGTGAGTTTCGATGACAATGCCCTCTACCGTCACAAGGACCTGGCTGACCTGCGCGACATCACTGAGGAGTCGCCTCTCGAGGTTGAGGCAGGAAAATTCAACCTGAATTACATCAAGCTTGATGGGAACATCGCCTGCCTGGTGAATGGGGCGGGATTGGCAATGGCCACAATGGATATCATCCAATACTACGGTGGATCACCCGCCAACTTCCTGGATGTCGGCGGCGGAGCCAGCAAAGAACAGGTCACTGCCGCATTCAAAATCATTCTCAGCGATCCCAACGTTAAAGGCATTCTCGTCAATATCTTCGGTGGCATCATGCAGTGTGACATCATAGCCAACGGAATCCTGGCAGCCGTCGAGGAGACCGGACTATCACTGCCCCTGGTCGTGCGACTGGAAGGCACCAATGTCGCCCTGGGGAAGAAAATTATTGCGGAATCCTCACTGGATGTTATCAGTGCCGACTCGTTAGCCGATGCGGCTCAGAAAATCGCTCAAGCTGTCAAACAATCTTCCTGAACCCAAACCTCATCCATTTGTAGAAAATTATGTCAATTTTAGTTCATTCAAAGACAAAGATACTGGTTCAGGGCATCACCGGCAGTTTTGGGGCCAAACATGCGCAGCTGAGTCTGGATTATGGCACTCACGTGGTTGCTGGGGTGACCCCGGGAAAAGGTGGGCAGAAAGCTCATGGTCATTTGCAGCGTAGCCCTGAAGGAACATTCCAGGACAATGGGCGAACGTTTTGTACAGGCTGTAATGGGCTATCCCGAGGTGCTGGAATGCCTCAATATATCAGGCGAATATGATTTTCTTCTTAAGGTCGTAATAGAAG
>JAJOIW010000101.1 GCA_021209225.1 Verrucomicrobiota bacterium | reverse complement strand
CCCGCGACCCACAAGTTTTTGAGAATTCAGGTTATTGCCAACCCATTTGCGGGTGGAGGGAACCCGGAATCCCAGATCATCGGCCACAAAATCGTCGGTGGCTCCGCCACCGGTCACAATGACCGGGAGCCCGCAGGCCATGGCCTGGAGAACCCTCAATCCCATGGCATCCGCGCGGTATGGGTAGACGAAACATTGGCAGGCACGCAGAAATGCGGCCAGTTCATGATCGGTGAATGTCTGATTCACATATCGGATGGCCGGGGCCCCCATTTTTGATTTGAACTGGTCGACAAGCCCACGCAGTCCGGAACGCTCGTGCCCGACTTCGGTGTCGACGAGGACGAGCTCGACATTGGATTTTCCTTTAAAGGTCTGGTAGTAAGCGGACAGAAGTAAATCAGCCCCCCGCTGCCAGTTGCCATCACCCACAAAGATGAAGCGATAGGCTTTGCGTCCATCCAGCTCCACAGGTGTCACCCCGGTGTGAAAGATGGATGTATCGACGCCTGCGGGGATGATGACGAGTTTGGATGGATCCACACCAGAGTCGACATAGGCTCTTCTTTGCGATTCGCTCGTGACCCAGATTTCGTCGGCATGGGTGAGACTGGGAACCCAATCCTGAGGAATCCGTCCGAGGGTCCAGTCATGCATGTGAACCCATCGGCCCTGGGAGGGCTTTGAGAAGTGCGGCACGTCCTGATTGCGGATGTGAATGGCGTGATCTTCAGTATCCATCTGGCCCCCATCTGAGGATGTGGGCTTGAGGCTGAGATCGAAATTGGGGCGGGATTGCAAATGCTGGACGAACTGGCGGTTGAAGCTGGCCAGGGAATGGAAGCCCTCGGTGGATCCTTCAAAACAGATCTTCTGCTTTTCGAGTTTCGGAATTGTCCGGACTGACGAATGGCTTGTGAGCGGCCAGGGGAGATGTGCGCGGTACTGCGACAGGTTCAAGTATGGGATTGCAAAGCCTGTTTTCAATATGGGTGAGTCGCTCAGCCAACTGGTCCTGGACGGCTAAAAATCCGTTGGTCTGGGAAAAATAGTCTGATGCGCAGCACACACGACTTCTCAGCGCATCCATATTGTCCATGGATTGCTGCATTTTGTCTGTTAATTCCTCCAGTGACGGTTCCACCCAATTCCCGGGTGAATTGCCCTGAGCGGATTCGGGTGCTTCGGCGAACTGGAATGAGATGAGTTCAAAATGACCCTCTCCGGAATAGGCGGTGACGCCACCATGATTTGTGGTGATGACAGGTAGTTGGCAACTGACGGCACGTCCCAATTCAATTCCATAGACCTCGTGGCGGTATGGCTGGACCAGAACGGTTGCCGACTGGAAAAGTTCGGGCAGTTCTTTCCAGGGGATTTCCGCCGAAACCACCTCGATGAGATCCGCGGCGCCTCCGTGTGGATGCGATTGGAGCGTGGATTGAATGGCACGGACATTCTTTTCCCGATCGGCACCAGTGCCACATGGATAGATTCTGAGTCGGGCCTGTGGGGATTCACCGGAAATTGAGAAGAATGCTTTGAGTGTGAGATCAAGACCACAGCGGTGAGGATCATCCACCAGGGTGAGGAACTGGAAATTCCCGCTGGATGTTTTGGTGTCACCGGGTTTGAAAAACCGGTCATCCACCGCTATGGGCATCCATTGGATTTTTCTCTGTTCGACTCCGCTGTTGAGGAGAGCGTCCCTGAGAAAGGTGTTGGCAACCCATATCTCATCCAGCTGATTGTAAATCCGGACCAATTCCGGGCTCAAGCGGCTCTGCTGGCACCAGGCGACACCAATGTGGTAATCGGCGTCAGGTAAAAAGCGCATGTCTTCGGAAATGCCCTGATAGATGACGATGCCGCTCTTGAGTTCGCCATAGGCCTCATTCATGGCATACAGTTTCTGCCGCAGGGCTTTGGGCAGACTGTGAACAAAGGCGTGGGAATAGGCATTGCCAATGTGGCAGATGCCGATTTTTGCGCGGGCACTGAGGCAGTGGACCCATTCAATTCCAGCGGCTGTTTCTTCCTGATGATTGTAAAACGGGCCAAGCCATCGGACTGGAGTATGGAGCAACTCGTGATCCCAACCCGTATCCTCATCCATAACAGGGTGGAGATCCTGAGAAGTGACAGCAATGCGGGGAGAAATGCGGTTCAGATCGGTCCAGGAATCCATGAATTGGTTAGGTTCCTGGACAAGCTGAGCGCCCAGCTTTGCAAAGTTGCGCCTGTAGGTATCGATGTCTGCCATGACCTGCTCCTGTTTGTTTTTCGGGAGTTTCTCGACATGGCACAGAACGGAATCCAATCGGCCCAGTATGGCATTGGTGATTGCGAGGTTCTGGATCGCGGCGTCATGAAGCGGCCGGAAATCCAGGGCGCGTTCAAAGCAGAGGGCGGCCAGTTCATATTCGTCCGTGGGGAATCTGTCTGCCGGCCCCTGGAATTCTTCGAGCATCCAGTTGCCATAAGCCACCCAGGCATCGGCCAATGAATTCGAGCTGGCTTCAGTGACCTGATAGATGCGTTCTATGGGGAGGTCTTTGAGCATGGCCTGGCGCATCCCCTTGATATTCCGGCTGAGCTCGGACATGCGATCCGTGCCATTCTCAAAATACAGTTCAAGGGTCTCAGGAATCGAGATCAGGCCACCGGAAGCCAGGATGGTGCGGAAAATGAAATCATGGATGAAAGCAGATTTGTCCAGGTGGAAATATTGCAGTTGTTCGACCCATTTTCTTTCGATGAGAATCGGGCCAGTGGCCACTGGGACCCGGCAGATCAGTCGGGAATCAAATGCTCCATGGTGCCATTCGTGCATGTTGGTGAGGCGTGAGAACTGGGTATTGGGCAGAGGCACTGATGCCCAATCGGCGTAGGCAATGCGGAGATTCTTCTGACTGCGCAATGCCTTGAGCAAACGGACAATGGCATCCTGGCGCAGGGTGTTTCCGCAACGAGATAAGAAAACGTAACGTCCGCGGGCCGCTTTGATACCGCGATTTAGAGCATCCGTCAGCGATGTGGGAGCAACAGAGAGGTAACGGACGGAGAATCGTGCATCGGAAAAGGCATCCACCACGGCCTTTTCATTCTCCGAGGAGCCGTAATCCACGACGATGATCTCGATGCCTTTGGGCAGCGTCTGGTTCATCAGGCATTCCAGATGAACAGAAAGATAAGCCTCCTCATTGCAGACGGGAAGAATCACCGAAACCCACTCGGATGGAATCCGATCCACAGCCAACCCGCAGTCGGCATCAAATTCCGGCGAATCAAAAAAAGCGAAGCGGTCTGTCCGGGATTGCACAGCCATCTGCTGCTGGCTCTCATCCAATAATCTCTGTGACTGAATTTCCGCCAGCTTTTGTGCGGCCGAGGCATTATCCGGGTTGAGCGCCACCAATTGCTTGCAGACGTTCTCCAATGTCTCTGATGTCAGACTCTCACCCATTTCAAACTGGCCGAGCAGAGCTCCTTCCTGTGCCTGGACGTTTTCAGAATTGAGTGCCAGGGCGCGGGAGTAGAGTTCAGCGGCCTGGGAATGCTCGCCGTCCCCGCGATGCAACGATGCCCGCAGACAAAACAGACGATCGTCCTCCCACCGCTCCATCAGGCGGTCGAGAACAATAATTCCATGATCCCGCCACCCGCTCTGGAGACAGCTTTGAGCCATTTCAAATTCATGTTCAGGAGATGGGTCCAGGAGGACAAGTTTCAAGTAAACCTCTCTGGCTTGAGCGTATTTTTGGCGCCCGGTAAGCAGTCGGGCCAGTGTATGAAGTTCCTTGGGGTCCCGTGAGCTCATTTGACCCGCCACTTCCAATAACTCGTCGGCCTGATCGGGGTGCCCTGCATCGAGATGCGTTTGGATCAAGCTGAGAGATGTCGCTAAACTCATGTCTTTATTCGGTTCCATGATATGATCTGAATGCCCTATTTCGCCTTCTGTCCGAGATAATCGGCTCATGGCTGGTTTCCATAAGTCTATCAATCTCAAAAATTTGTGGTCGGGTTCCTGGCTCCGGGATGGAGAGCGGGTCCGAGGGCAGATTTGCCCTGACGGGGTTGGGAAATGCGGCAGATTCCGGCTGATTTGCCGGGTTGGTGTGAGGGCTGAAGGTGGGGAGGATGATGTTGATTTCCGGGGAATGGCAGCCCAAGATGCAGCGGATCGTCAATCAGGCGATCCAGAAATATCAATGAACCCCATCATACTAGCAGTGGATGTCCCGGATCAGGCTTCCGCGTTTGATCTGATCGAGAAGGTTGGAACCCATGTCGGTGCATACAAGATTGGCAGTGAGTTGTTTACGGCGTGCGGGCCGGAAATTATTCACCGGATCCGATCGATGGGGGCTTCGGTTTTTTTGGATCTTAAATTTTATGACATCCCGAATACCGTGGCGAAAGCCGTGGCAGCTGCCGCAGCTCTGGATGTGCAGATGCTGACGATACACACTTCTGGCGGGCGACTGATGATGGAGGCGGCCGTCAAGGCTGCGCAATCAGCCGCAAAGCAGGCGCCGCCATTAATACTGGGAGTGACGGTTTTAACCAGCTTCACTGAATCGCTGCTGGCGGAGACGGGCATTCCGGATGCGATTGATAAGCACGTCCTGCGTCTGGGGCATCTGGCAGTGGATTGTGGGCTGACTGGGCTGGTGTGTTCCCCTCTGGAACTGGGGATGCTGAGGCATTCCCTGCCAGCCCCGGTTCAATTGGTGACTCCTGGCATCCGCTTACCCGATTCCCAGTCGGATGACCAGGCGCGGATCATGACTCCCAGGTCCGCCATTGAGCAGGGAGCAAATTTTCTGGTGATTGGGCGACCGATTTATGCGGCGCCTGACCCGGCAGCTGCGGCCCAGGCAATATTCCAATCCCTGGCATAAGTCGGTCCGGCGTCCGGAATTCCTTTGCCAAACAGACAAGAAAGAAATTATATCAGGTATATGGATAGCCTGCTCAAGCTGCTTAAGAAAGATGCTTCATTGACTTCCCGCCAGATGGCGGACCTTCTGGGAACGACCCAGGACGCGGTGGAATCGAGTATCGCCGAGTACAAAAAGCAGGGAGTCATCCTTGGATCGCAAACATTGATTCATCCGGATTATTACAGTGACGAGGTTGTGACCGCAGCCATCGAGGTCAAGTTGACGCCGGAGCGCAATGGGGGATTTGATCGCTATGCGGCCCGGATTGCAGGTTATGACCAGGTGCAATCCTGCTACCTGATGTCCGGATCGTATGATTTGCTGGTGATTCTGGAGGGGAAATCACTCAAGGAAGTCGCCTCATTTGTTGCAGAAAAACTGTCCACTCTGGAGGGGGTTGTCGCGACTGCCACACATTTCATTCTCAAGCCGTACAAGGAAAACGGCATACTCATGGCTCCGCCCGCACGACCCGACCGTTTGCCTGTGACGCCCTGACTAAGTGTAATTCAGTGCCTTTTCCCGGTAGGATTTCGGGCTGATCCCCGTCGCTTTTTTAAAGGCGCGGGAAAACGAGAATGGCGAGTTATATCCGACGCGCTCAGCGATCTGGTCGAGTGAATCCTTCGTGGTTCTGAGCAGCTGCTGGGCCTTGCGTATGCGCAACCGCTGGACCATTTCCATGGGTGCCACCCCGTGATGCGCCTGGACAATCCGTCTTAATTGCGCGGTGGATACATGCATTCTCTGGGCCAGTCCGTGGAGAGACCATGGCATGGCCAGGCTTTCATTGACCTCCTGCCACAGACCGTCCAGCATTTTGTGGGTTCGCGTCTGCATGGGGATGGCCAGCCCTCTGAGCTCACGGTCCAGACTCAGGCGTATGATGCTGGCATAATGGTGATAGAGTTCTCTGGAGTGGCTCAGTTCAAATTGGTATTCGTTGATCAGCCAGACCATGGCATTCTCCAGCTGACCCGAGGACCGGGAATGCCCCCATTGTTCGTGGTCCAGAGAATTCCCGAAACCATGGGATGGCTGGCGGATGTGGAAAAAGAGTATTTTCCACGGCCCGTCAGCCCAGTATTCATGAGGTTCCCCGGCTGGACACACCCAGATGTCTCCCGGTTCCACATATCCTTTTCCATCCAGTGTCCGGAATTCCCCCCGCCCGCCCACCCCAAACAGGACCAGGTGAAATCCGGCATTCAGCCGACCAACTGCGGTAGTCCGGAACTAATTCGCTCACCCCGGCAAAAAAGACTCCTGACTCAAGTAAAGCATTCGGCAAGCCATCCGCTTCATCTGGTTTCAATGGCAGAAACCGCTCCCGGCAGGTTTTCGGGATGATGCACTTTTCAGTTATGTTTTTGACAATCTCAGACATTGAAAATCGGGCGTTTCAGCGATACCATGACACAAATCAATCATTCAGGAAAATGACAAGTCCACTTAGGAATCCACAAAATAATCGTCTCATCAGGAGCCTGGTAGTTATCGCGCTGGCATTGCCTGGACTGCATTCTCTGACCTTGGACGCCGAGGAACGGCGTGGAGATGTGACCCATCCGGATTTCACTGACGCGGAGGTTGGTTTTTTCACGCGTGACGTGTGGCCCATATTGGAGGCCAATTGTGTCAAGTGCCACGGCGGGCGCAACGACAAGGGACAAGTCAAAATCAAGAGCGGGTTTCAGGTCATCAGCCGGGCGGGCATTGTGATTGGCGGGGCCCATGGATCCGCCTATGACCAAAACTCACCCAAAGAAAGTCTGATCCTGAAAATGATCCGCTATGCGGAGGAGGATTACCAGATGCCTCCGGAGGGAAAACTCCCGCAGAATCAGATCGATACCCTCACCCGATGGGTGGAGGCGGGCATGCCGTGGGATCCATCCACCATCAACAGAATCGAGCACATCGAAGAAGTTTCCTCCGGCGCATTCCCACCGGGCGAAGTCTCGGACGCCGCCAGGAAGTGGTGGTCCAATAAACCCATGGAAAAACCGGTTGTCCCCGCGGTGCCAGCCACAGAATGGAATGCCAACCCCATCGACGCATTTATTTATTCCCAGTTGATTCAGAATCAGTTGACTCCCAATCCGGAGGCTGACAAACGCACCCTGATCCGGAGAGCGTATTTCAACCTCATCGGCCTGCCCCCGACAGCAGAAGAGATTGAAGCATTTGAAATGAGCACGGACCCGGACGCCTGGAAAAACCTTGTGGATTCTCTGCTGTCCCGACCCGAGTATGGGGAGAAGTGGTCCAGGCACTGGCTGGATGTGGTTCGGTATGCGGAATCCAATGGGTTTGAACGCGATTCAGAAAAGGACCACATATGGCGGTTTCGGGACTACGTCATTGATTCGTTTAATCATGACAAGCCATGGGACAGGTTCACCATGGAGCAGATAGCCGGGGATGAAATCAGCCATCCGACACGCGACTCGCTGATTGCGACTGGCTATCACCGGCTGATGCAATGGGACGACGAACCGGCCGATCGTCTGCAACATGTTTATGATGTGCTGGATGACAATGTCCGCACGACTTCTGAAGGGTTCCTGGCCATGACACTGGGGTGTGCCCGATGCCACGAGCACAAAGCGGACCCGATTCTGCAGGAGGACTATTACCGGTTCATGGCGTTTTTCCACGGCATCACCCCAATGTCCCGCAATAATGTCATTGAAACCGTGCCCGACCCATCCGCGGCGGCATTCGCAGAGGAACAAAAAAAACAGAATCTGGCGGAACAAGCCAAGGTTCAGGCTCGTCTGGAACAAATCGAAATCCAGGCACGACAGCTTTTTGTGGAAAAAGATCCCGCCATTGCCAGGGCACTCAATCCCAAACCGGTGGAGAATCCCATTCTGGTCAATACTTCGGATGCATCCCCACGCATCTGGCATTACACAACTGAGAAGCCGACCGATGACTGGTTTGAAGTATCGTTCCGCCATGAGGAAAAATGGAAATCGGGGCCAGCGCCATTTGGAAATGGGCACCCGGGAGGATCAAAGCATCCGACTGCCTGGACATCTGAGGACATCTGGATCCGCACCAGCTTCCAGCTCTCAGAGATTCCGGACGCGGTTGAGCTCCGCATCTTCCACGACGAGGATGCCGTGGTCTACCTGAATGGGCAGAAAATCGCCGAATTCAGCGGCTATACAGTCCAATACGTCACGCAACTATTAACAAAACAGGCGATGCAGGCATTGCAGACTGGCCGGAATACTCTGGCGATTCACTGTCGTCAATCCTCGGGGGGTCAACTCATCGACGCAGGATTATTCATTCTCAATCAACCGGTGTCCATCGCCCAATTGATCGAGCAGAGGGGCACAGAAATATTCCCATCCCGTCGGGTCACCTCGTATGGAAATGACCTCAAAAAACTCCAGGAATTGAAGGCCATGAGTTTTAATCCCGGCATTCCAGCCATGATTGTTCAGGAGCGGGGAGGCAAACCAGCCGACCTCCATATCCACATCCGTGGATCAGCCCATGCTCCGGGCGAGAAAGTCGAACCCGGATTCCCACACATATTCGGCTACTCAGACCCACAGATTCCCGCCAGGCCGGATTCAGCAAAATCCAGCGGTCGCCGGCTGGCATTGGCGGAATGGATGACCAGACATGACAACCCACGAACCTCCCGCGTGATAGTGAACCGGGTGTGGCAACACCATTTCGGCCGCGGGATCTGCCCGACCCCCAGCGATTTCGGTGTGCTCGGCATGGAGCCCACCCACCCGGAGCTGCTCGACTGGTTGGCCACCCATTTTGTGGAGCATGGGTGGAGTTTAAAAGCACTTCATCGCCAGATCATGTTATCGCGGGCTTATCGCATGTCGTCGGCTCCGAATTCCAAAGCTCTGGCCATTGACCCGGTGAACAATCATTTCTGGCGCATGGACATGAGACGGCTTTCCGCCGAGGAAATGCGGGACTCCATCCTCACTGTCATTGGAAAAATCAACCTCAGGAAAGGCGGGCCCAGTTTTTTCCCGGTTCTCCCGGATGCCGTGCTGGCAACCTCATCCACAAAGGATGGGAAATGGGGCAGTTCGTCAGAAGACGATCTCTTCCGGCGCAGCATCTACATCAAAATCAAGCGGTCCTTGCAACCTCCGGAATTGATCGACTTTGATTTTGCGGATACCGATGCCCCATGCCCGGTGCGATTCACGACAACTGTGCCAACTCAGGCATTGAATTCCCTGAACTCACAGTTCATGAACGATCGCGCATCGGACTTTGCTGAGCGCCTCATCCGCGAGACCGGTGGGGGGGCCTCACGGAACCTCGTCATCCATGCCATCCAGGTCGCACTCGGCCGGAACCCGCAGGAATGGGAAATTGACCAATGCCTGGACCTCTTCAACAAACTGAAAAGGCAGGGCCAGATCTCTGACCGCGACGCCATTGAGCGACTGTGCCTCATCGTTCTCAACCTCAACGAATTCGTCTACCTGGACTGATGCCAGATCACCCCGGAAATCAATCCATCACTCAAACCAGAATTTAAAGGAATCCATCATCATGAATACGCGTTTACCTATTGGAACCTTCTGTGGCAGAACCCGCAGGGAATTTCTTCACAACATAGCCGGCGGGTTTGCTTCGGTTGCCCTCACAGGCATGCTGGCTGAGCAGGGATTTTTCCATTCGGCTTCGGCAGCGGAATTTGCCAACCCGCTCCACCCCAAACCCTCGATGCTCAAGCCCAAAGCCAAAAGTGTCATTTTTCTCTTCATGTACGGGGGACCCAGTCACATGGATACTTTTGACTATAAGCCCAAGCTCTACCCTCTCGATGGAAAAACCATCGAAGTGAAAACATTTGGTCGCGGCGGCAAAAAAAATGAGGGCCGGGTTGTGGGGCCAAAATGGTCCTTCAGCCCATACGGGCAATGCGGCAAAATGGTTTCCGAGCTATTCCCGAATCTGGGCGGTTGCGTGGATGATATGGCTTTCATTCATTCGATGACGGCGGATTCTCCCATTCACGGGTCGGCCATGCTGATGATGAATTCCGGATCGCTTCAGAGTGGCAAGCCATCGTTAGGCTCCTGGGTGAATTATGGACTGGGGTCCTTGAATTCCAATTTGCCGGGATATGTTGTCATGCTGGATAAAACCGGGGGACCCATATCCGGAGCCAAAAACTGGTCGAGTGGGTATATGCCCGCCTCATTCCAGGGCACCGTCTTCCGCGCCAAGGGGGAACCCATTCTCAACCTGAAAAATGTGAATAATATCGACCGTGTCGAGCAGAGAACCCTCCTCGACACGCTGAGATCCATGAACGAGGGACACTTGAAATCCCGGTTTGACAACTCCAACCTCTCAGCCCGAATCGCCAGCTTTGAACTCGCCTACAAAATGCAATCCACAGCCCCTGAGGCCATTGACATCGATTCCGAACCCGATCATGTAAAGAATCTCTATGGCATCAACCAACCCAGAACCGATGATTTTGGCCGCAAATGCCTGCTTGCCAGAAGATTGGTTGAGCGTGGGGTCCGGTTTATCCAGCTCTATTCCGGCGGAGCCCACAACGATGACAACTGGGATGCTCACGGCGACCTGCAGAAAAATCACGAATACCACGCCGGCAATACCGACCTTCCCATAGCCGGATTAATCAAAGATCTCAAACAAAGAGGATTGCTCGATGAAACTCTCATCGTGTGGGGTGGAGAATTCGGCAGACAACCCACCGCTGAATACGCCCAGGGCACCGGACGCGACCACAATTCCTACGGCTTCACCATGTGGATGGCAGGTGGCGGAATTAAAGGTGGATCCAGCGTCGGGGAAACGGATGAACTCGGCAGCCGCGCCGTCAGCAACCGCTTCCATGTCAAAAACCTCCACGCAACCATCCTCAACCAACTCGGACTCGATCCCAATTACCTCTCGTATTTTTACAATGGGCTCGATCAGAAACTGGTCGGCGTCGAAGGAGCAGACCCCATATCCCAGATCATTGCCTGAACCAGGTCACAAGTCCCAATCCCGGCGACTGCTTTGCCCTCCCGTCCGGAGCACTCAGTGTTCCGGACGGCAGCCTGTTACCCATGGCCTCATCTCCGGGCCAATCACAACCCATGCGGCAGCGCCACCATTCATTCCCCAGCAATATCATTTTGACAATCCAACGATCGATTGAATTTTCTTCAGAGGAAAACTTGCCAGAAGCCAGCCCTTGTGAAAAATTTCACAAGCAATGAGCGACTGTGTCAGTTGACTCATGATCAGTAATCAGGCGAATACACATGCCCCACACAAAACTTTATATTCCTGGCCCAGTTGAAGTAAACGAGCGAACCTGGAACGCATTCACCACACCGATGATTGGACATCGAAGCAAGGATTTCCAGGCCTTGTATGGATCGATTCAACCCATGCTGCAGGAGGTGCTGCAGACTGAGACCCTGGTATACGTGAGCACATCCTCAGCCTGGGGGGTCATGGAGGGAGCTGTCCGCAATCTGGTCGCGAAAAAGGTTCTGAACTGCATGGCCGGTGCCTTCAGCGACAAATGGCTGGATGTGAGCAGGCGCTGTGGCAAGGCAGCCGAACCACTCCAGGTGCAGTGGGGCAAACCGATTCTGCCGGAAATGATTGATGAGAAGCTGGCATCCGGAACCTTCGATGCGGTGACTCTGGTTCACAATGAAACCTCCACCGGGACCATGATGCCGCTTGAGGCGATTTGTGAACTCAAGAAGAAATACCCGGATGTCAGTTTTATAGTGGACACTGTGAGTTCTCTGTCGGCGACTCCGATTGCTTTTGATGAGCTGGGAATTGATCTGATGCTGGCTGGTTGCCAGAAGGCATTGGCTCTCCCACCCGG
>JAJOIW010000104.1 GCA_021209225.1 Verrucomicrobiota bacterium | reverse complement strand
GCCGCAGCCAGGCGTCCCACGAATCCAGCCTTTCCAGAGTGGGTGTGAACCAAGTCCGGTTTGTGGTCCTGGAAGTATTTTTTGAGGAACTGGAATGCCCTGAAGTCATGAATGGGATGGATAGGGCGCACCAGGTCGGGCACTTCGTGATAGAGGCCTGGGTAAGCACTCAACCGTTCCACCATGCTCCCTTCAGGACCCGATGTTGGACCGGCTAATAATTGAACGTCCAGTCCGTATTGTTCACGCAATCCGATCACGGTGGCCAGGGTATTCTCCTGTGCCCCACCAATGATCATGCGAGTGATAACGTGGATGACCTTCATCAATCCTCATCCATATCCCCACGGTATTCATCCAATTCCACTTGGATCGCTATGGACTCAGGTGAGCCCTTTCCCAGAGATAATAAATACTCCTGGTAATATTTAATGGCATTGACCTTGTCGTCCAATCGGCGGTAGGAACGGGCAATCTCCAAAAGGGCATCGTAATATGATGGGTTCGTTTTCAGGAACGCCTGCAACGATTCAATCACTTTTGCCCAATTCTCCATTTTTGAATAAATGAATGCATTGTTTTTGTGAGCCAGTGAGAACCGGGGATTGATTTCGAGGGCTTTATTATTCGCATTGAGTGCTTCGTCGAACTGGTTGAGGAAGCTGTGTGCGAGTCCGAGCTGGAGCCAGGCCCGGAAGTCCTGGGGGAAGAGCTGGATTTGTTCATGACAGGTTTCCACGACCTTGTCGAATTGTCCGGCTCGTTCGTATATAGTGGCCAGGAACCGGAGTGTCGAGGCGCGTTTCGGTTCATCCGTGGCACTTTGGCGCAATAAGCTGACTGCCTCATCCAACTTTCCGGACATCTGAAGAATCTGCGCCTGAATTTTCAGATCGATGTTCTGATCCTCAAAATCCAAATCAGTTATAGTGACGTTTTTCCGGAGTTTATCCAGAATTTCCATGGCTATATCCGTTCGATTGTAATTGAGCACAAACATGGCCCCATCGGCATAGTATCGATAAACAGTCGGCTCAAGTTCCAGGGTTCTTTGAAGGAATTGGTATGCCTGGATCGGAAGTCCATTCTCAAAAAAAGTCCTCGAAAGCATGAAGGTCAGAGATGGAAAATCAAAAAATCCATAGGTATTCAACAGGACTTCAAGGTTGGCGAATCCCTTGAGTTTTTCATTGATATTCTCCTCCATTTCCGGCGGGAATTTCCACTCCAGTCCCGCGAGGGAATCACCATTTTTCTGGATGAGATCCAGGGCGAACTGATTGATTTCGGCGGAGATATTTTCCGGGTTGGAGGCGATTGCCATCGAGAGGTATTTGTGAGCGATGGCGTAATGATGGGATCGCATGAGTCTGTATCCGATGTCATTCAGATGTACTGAGACAAGCATGGCCAGAATCTGGGGGTCCGTTGTTCTGCGGATCTGGCCGTTGATTTTTGCGCGGGGGGGTCGATTTTTGTAGTCCGGCTGAGTGGCTCAATGATATTTGACTGAATTGAATCAGCCAGCTGGCTGTAGTCTTCGGCTTCTTTCCGGGAGATGATGGGGTATGAGATATCGGAATGAGAATAGGATTCCAGGTGATAGATGCCATTTTCCGGCACCCCGCGCACGGTTTCAAAAAACAATCCATATGTGGCATTCAGGTAATAGCTCTGATTGTCCTTGAATTAACTTGGCAAAGATTTCTGAGACTTGGGGGTTGGAGTAGACCTTTTGTGCGGCTGGGAGTTCCGGCAGTTCCGGATAGCGATCACCATAACGTTTTTTTGAGCAGTCTGTGATATTTCGGGTTATTGAGGTACGCGGATGAGGAATCGAGAAAGATTAAATTCTGGGTGATCGGGTCCGGCAGGATACTTCGCAGCATCAGCAGTTGAGCGGAGGCTCCACCGAATATGGTATTGGATGCGACGAATCCAATGGCTGGATTATCTTTCACGATGACATCCGCCATGGATTGGATGTATGTGCGCCAGGGGGTTTGATTTCGCGCCTGAATGAATGGGGCATTTTTCACGGCGAGTGCCAATGGCAGGGACAAAGCAATGACACTCAAACCCCAGGCCAGTATATTGCCCAACTGAGGCGGGAGTAGGGTTTTCTTTTTCCGGCGTCCTTCCATCTGCCGGCTGAGGATCAGGATGAAATAACCAAGGTAGTATCCGGCAGCCAGGCAGGTGAGGTATTGATATCTCAGATACAGGAGGCCGAAATGGCCGGATTGCCTCGGACTGAAAGCCATGTCAAAGGAGACATAGAAGGACGTGATCAGGAATATCAAATGGAAGACCCGGAAAATGGACTGCGTGAAGAATGCGCCGACCGCCGTCATGTCGCCAAATTGGGATGGCCATCGCACCGTCGCAAAAATCAATGGCAAAACCGAGGTCAATGCCAGGAAGAAATTGGGTATTCTGAAATCGCGAAGCAGAATATAGCTCTTCTGGGTGCCCAGGTAGGAGAATAACCGATCAAAGTATCCAACACCATCAGCCCCATTGTATGTGTGAATGAATGGAACTGTCAGGTAGAGAAGGCACCCCATCAGAAAGCAGCCGAACAATGGAATGAAAACATGAAAACTGAAGAGTTCTTTTTTACGGACCCAGAGGAATCCAGCCAGGATAAATGGCAGGAACCCGAATAATCCACCATCATTTGCCAGGGCTATCCCGGTCACGAAGGCACCCGTGGCGAGCGAAGTGGACGACTGGGTCAGGCGGGCATTGAAAATGCTCCATGTGATCACGGAAAACAGGAAGAGATTGAGAATTTCTTTGGTATAGAGGGTGGAGGATTCCCAAATGGTCAATTGGAAGATGAAGAGCAGGGATGCTGCAACAACTGGAACCCACCAATGAGATGTGGTGAGAAATCCATTTGAGGATTTCTCCCTCGTTCTCTGGTCTCTGGTTCGGTCCTGAGGAAGAAGTCGGATGGTGAGAGCAAGAAAGAAGGCAGAGCCAGCACCCAGGACGGTTGAAAACAGATTCAGGAGGAATGGAAGGGACGAGTCGGGAAAGAGTCGGAGTGGGGCGGTCAACAAGTAAAGCAGAGGTGGAACAAAAACATTGCTCTCAACAGCCCAGCTCCAACCACCCACAGTGGCCACTTCTTCGGCATTAAAATAAATCATCCAGGGACTGGCTGTCAGAAAGTAGACAGCCAATGCCACAAGCCCGACTGCGATCGGCAGCCAAAGTCTTTTACCCGGTCCCGATGATCTCGTAGTCCTGTCATCCATAGATCAGGTGATAATTGAACGAATCATCAGGTATTTATCAAGGCTACAATTCCAATGAGAGAAATTAACTCCTGCACTGAAGCCGGGGTCGCGGCCAATTCAGTGCATCTGATGTGCGGCTCTGGCGGTATTGTGCATCAACATCGCGATGGTCATGGGCCCCACCCCACCTGGATTTGGGGTGATCCGACCCGCGATGGGTTGGATAAGGTGGAAATCGACATCCCCAACCAGCCGGTACCCGCGCTTTGAGGAGGGATCTTCAATGCGGTTGACCCCCACATCAACGATGACAGCTCCGCTTTTCACCATGTCCGCCTTGAGGAAATGAGGCGATCCTATGGCGGCTATGATAATATCCGCCCGGAGACAATGAGAGGTGATGTCGCGCGACCGGGAATGCAACACAGTCACAGTGGCATTCGCATCAGGAGCTTTCTGCATCAGAATGGAGGCCATGGGTTTCCCGACAATATTCCCCCGCCCCAGGATAACGACATTGGCCCCATCCAGAGGGACATGACTGCGCTTGAGCAATTCATGGACACCTGCCGGAGTGCAGGGACGGAAGCATTCAGCATCACCCAACATCAGTCGCCCAACGTTGACAGGATGGAACCCATCGACATCCTTCCGGGGTGACACCATCGAAAAAACCACCCTTTCATCAATATGGGACGGAAGCGGTGCCTGCACCAGGATTCCATGCACGGAGGAATCATGATTGAGTCCATCAATCAGGTCCAGAAGCTGCTGCTGGGAGGTGGATGAATCCAGAACCAACGTCCGGGAGGCTATACCCAGTTCCTCAGCCATCTTTTCTTTCATTCCCACATACGCTCTGGATGCCGGATCCTCACCGACCCGAACAAAAACCAATCCTGGATGAATGCCGCGGGATTTGAGTTTCTCCACCTGGTCCGCGGTTTCTTTGTGGATTTGGCTGGCTATGGCCTTACCGTCAATCAGATTGTGCATCAGGAATATTGCTTGGGCCTAGCGTGGGAGGAAGACTTTCTCAATTTTGAGGACTGGGGTTTTGGGCCATCTTTTGTCCAGATATTCCCGACCTTGGACAATGACGCGCTGACCGGCGATTTTTTTGAAATCGATCTGGATTTCAGGCGACCAGAGGAAGTCCATGGTGCGGCCATTTTCGATATTGTGGAGGGCGTATGCGGTGGGGGATCGGAGGGAGAAAGTCCCGCGGACGACGCCTTCACGATTTACTGTCCGGGCGGATTCCAAGTCGACACTGTTCAGAAGTGGACGCAGTGAAGAATCCCCAATGATCGGCTCGGAGGAGTATGTTTGGGAGTCGGCCTCACCGGCCATGGTGTCCAGAGGTTCGCTGGATTGGACATTGGCATAGACGGGTGGTTCAAGGACGTCGTCGGTTGAGATGTTTTGGATATTGTAGTGAATTGGGGTGGTTTCACGGATATCTGTTCCGTAAATTTCAGTTTGTCCGTCCCAGGACTCATAACCGGTCGCCACTGGTTGGGAGGAATTGTTCATGAGCTGTGGTTCACTGATGAGCACGGGCTCCGGTTCTTGAATGACGGGGACTGGGGCGCTGGAGAACCCGGTTGATGTGGTGGTCTGCGATGTGTAAGAGGAGGATTGATAATCGGGAAGGGATGCGGCATAGGTCGGATTATCATAAAAAACACCGATTTCCTTATCGGTTGTATTGGAATAGACGCGGGTGGCAACACTATTGGAATTGTTTGATGTCATGGTCGGCTGGGCTACTGGTGTCGTTGGGATACCAGACTCCGTAATCACCTCGGGATAATCGTAAATCACCTCAGTTGAGGGTCGCGCAATCGTGGTGGTGGTGATGGATGTGGCTGGCGGGATGTTGCTGAAGAGGCTCTCATTGCTGGAGGTGGTGACCGGAACCGTCTGGGTTTGAATGGTTGTGGTGGTGCCTGATTCGTATATCTGCGGCAGAGTGGATGGCGGCAACTCCGTGCCAGAGGTGGACATTGTGGGTGGGGCAACCGTCTTGACAACCGGTGCGGGAAAGGAATCAAACCCACTGGCTGGACCTACCTGATAATCCACAAAACTGGCTGCAACATAGCCTGTGGCATATCCCGGATTTTTAATTCTGATCCATCCTTCGAGCATCTCCACCGCTTCAACTTTTTCGTCTTTGGGAATGGAGCCCAGAACACTGAATTCCTCACCCGGGCCACCACGCATATTGAGTTCGGACGCCATGACTTTCATGGTGGATTTATTGATGTACTGGTCGCTGACCCAAACATCGACTGTGGAGGGAATCCGGATTCTCAGCCATTTGTCAGGCTCACCTGGACTGGTGTTCATGCGGGTGATCACTTCATGAATATCCACTTTGGTGCCGGCTGCCAACTGCGTGATCTCCTCACCAAGGAATCTGGGCTTCCCACGAACCCGCAGATTGTCACCAATGACCGTTCCAATGGTTAATGGATACCCCAACTGGGCAATCACTTCAGATGGTTTTATGCCAAAAACAAACACCACCACCAAAATTATAATCAGAATCACTCGCGTCCCTAATCTCATGGCGTTCAAGTTAATAAATTCGTGAAAGTGATTGTCAATGCAAATCCCGGCGCATATCGGAATGCCGCACAAACGGCGGGAAATTTCTCTGGACGCTCACGCTGCCATCAACCTGCAAAGCAATGTCAGGTGGGAGAATTCGACCCTATGCCTTGGTGAGTGGGGTTGTGGCTTGACTGCAGGAGGAACCCGCCTGGCAGCCAAAATACAAATGAGTCCGGTGAGTCCATGGGATTTGTTTGATTCTTCTCAGGACTATTTGGAAACCTTCATCCACAGACTGAAGGAATCCATGGGCTGCAGGAGCGCAGTCACCGGCTGAATAAAATTGAATATTCAAGGAAGTTTCTGCAATTGCTCTGCGGTCCACAGGTCCTGCTGATCTGAACTGGCATCCCGGATTTTGCGGACCTCCGCTGGTGAGACCGCGGTCGATGTGTGGCCAAATGACCGCCGCACAAATGTCAGTGCTGAAGCAATCTGGTCATCATCCAAGACAGCCAGCCCAGGCATGAGCATGTTGTATTCAACATTATTGACTGAGATCGGTCCCTGCAAGCCGTGAAGCACAATGCGGATCAGTCTGTCCTTGGATCCATCCACCCATTCCGAGTCCACCAGGGGTGGGGCCAAACCTTCCTGACCACGACCATGCGGTTGATGGCACGCTCCGCACAACTGTGCATAGACCAGCTTTCCTTTATCAAATCTTTCCTGCTCGACAGGCGTCAGCACACTCGGCGCCTGCTCCACTTTCGCTGATCCGGTGGATGCATTTTCATTGGTTTTTTCCGACCAGACAACTGACGCCAGAACATTCTTGAGCTGAGGATTCTTTTCAGCCATGGCCAGCCAATGGTCCGGCTTTGTGCTGACCTGGATTCGGATCAATGGTTTATTGTTCCGATCCAGAGGTGAGATTAAGCCGGTCAGGATGGCGGACGCGACCAGTTGCGAGGATTGAGGCAGAGCCAAGGCCATATCCAGCACACTGGAGAACCTGTCAGCCTGTTTGGAATTCAAGAGGCAGGCGCTGACGCGTGCGATGAATCTGGCACGCTTTTCATGAGCTATATTCCAGGCTCTCTCCTCAGCGATGGCGGACAGGAACATTTCCTCTGCCCCGTTCATCGAGGACAAAGCAGCATTCTGCAGCCACTCGTTGTCACATCCAAACAACATCATCCTGGTCAATACCGGCACGCGTTCGGCTGCGGGCAATTCCCCAAGCGAAAATGCCAGTTGAATCTTCGGCTCAAATGCAGGGTCGGATTCCCTGGCCATCACCAATGAGTAGAGACTGGACTGTGCACCTTCGGATTTTAAAAATGATTCCGACATCCTCACAGCGAGCGCTCGAACCTTCGCATCGGGATCGATCAGAGACTGCGTCAGAGTCGCCTCATCCAATGCATCCAGTCCATGAAGTGTCCATAAAGCATGCAGGCGACTCAGCGCGGAGGAGTGATGGACAGCGGCGGATTGAATGGCTTCCACAGGAGCCATGTCACCCAGCTCGACCAGCAGCCTCTGCGCTGCATCGCGGACCCATCCATTGCGGTTGCCGAGTGCCCGGACTAGCTGGGCGGGTCGATTTTTACTGAGGGGGCGGAACGCTGTCATCGGAGCACCTGATGCCACCACGCGGTAAATGCGTCCACAATCCACCGGGTTATCCAGACCTCGTTCTTCAATCTGCTTCCGCAAATAGGAGGTGAGATAGATCCTATGCTGAATCAGACCCCGATAGAAATCGACAATGTAGAGTGCCCCGTCCGGGCCATTGTAGAGGTTGACCGGGCGGAAGCGTTCATCGGTTGAAGTGAGGAATTCACTCTGAAAATAGGCATTTTCCGCGCTTATTGTGCCGTTGATCTCAGTCAGGATGTTTCGCCGGATAAAATTGGCGGAGGGTTCGGGAATGAATCCGTTGTTGAGGAAATCCGCTGGAAAGTGTGCACCCCGGTATATGACTGGTCCCGATGCGGCCGTGTAGGTCGCCAGGGTATGATTTTCAGCGCGCAGGGTTTGGGGCTGGTATCCGCGGTTGACTCCGGGATTGACACGTCCCGGCCAGACGGTCTGGTCGGCCGTTGTGCGATAGGATGCCCCGGAAAGCCGCCCCGCGTTGGGATTGCGCTCAAGGTAGGCCGATGGAAACAGATCCACCCGGAGCTGATCACTGTTGGAGTTGTAGTACAGGCGGCCGGAATTGTCCTGGGTCATGCCCCATTGCCCCCGACTGATGGTATCCTCCTTCAACCATGTGCCATGGTGCCGGCGATAACGAACATCGTGGTTGGCACTGTAAATCCAATTGTCCATAGCCTTCATCAGGCCATTGGCCGTATGTTCGGGGTTGGCCTGACTCCCGTAATTGTCATCCACCACTTCCCGGGTGTCCGAAATCCCGTCCCCATTCGTATCGCGACAAAACAACAGATTCGGCGGCTCAGCCACCAGAACTCCGTCATCCACCAGGCACAATGCCCGCGGCATCTGCAGTCCACCGAGAAACACCACCCTCGAATCCATGGTGCCATCCCCGTCGGTATCACTTAATGTCACGACACTGCCGACCTTCCTGTCCTCGCCTTTCCCATCGGGATTTGGCATATACCCGGACATCTCAACCACCCAAAGCCTACCCTCAGGATCAAATTCCATAGCCACGGGCGACTGAACCAATGGCTCAGAGGCAACCAGTTGAATTTCAAATCCTGGCACAAGGGAAAAGGATTTCAACGCCTGGTCCGGACTCAGGACCGGAGAATCCGGAATCAATTCCGCAGGCACACGCATCTGCTGGACAGTCCCGGGCCGGTCTTTGGCATCCCCTTCCTGGGCAACTGATTCATGAAGGCCAATGGCGGCCACACTCGCCATTACCAGGCCGAATACTTGGGCCAATTCTCTATGTGCTTGCATGGGCTTATCATCCAAAGTCCTCCTGCATTTGTCAAAACATCAAGCCACCTGAATAATTTTTGTTCAGGTTCCGATGACTTCGATCCAGTGGCGTGACGGATGCAACCTCCAACACCGGAAATGGACAATCCCGCCGGATCCATCCTTCTCAGTCCCTGGATGTCATCCTGTCCGGAATAAATGCAATGACGGACAATGGCGGCAAACTGAACTCAACCGAAAACTGCTGGCCATGCATGGGAATGGCATCCGTGGAATACACAGCATTTTCAAACTGCCCCGCGCCGCCAAACCGGGTCGAGTCCGAATTGAAAAATTCCACCCAGGAGCACATCTCCGGCACCCCAATCCGGTAACCAGCCCGGGGAACTGGGGTCAGGTTGAGAATGACACACACTTTCCGCAGGCCATCGTGCGTTTGCCGCACAAAGCTCAGGACGCAGCTTTCGGAATCCGAGCAATCGATCCAGTAGAATCCTGCATGATCATAATCGGATTCATACAGCGCGGATTCATGGCGGTAGAAGTTGTTGAGTTCCTTCATCATCTGCTGCGCCCCCTTGTGATACGGACCCTCAGTCAATAGCCACCATTCCAGCGATTGATTTTCACTCCACTCGCTGGATTGACCAATTTCCCCGCCCATGAATAAGAGTTTTTTTCCAGGGAAGAACCATTGGTATGCGAGCAGAGCCCGCAGATTGGCGAATCGCTGCCAGTCATCCCCAGGCATTTTCCCCAACAGGGAGCGCTTCCCATGCACCACCTCATCGTGAGATAAGGGCAGAATAAAATTCTCGCCATGGTGGTAGACCATGGCAAACGTCAACTCATTCTGGTGGAATTTGCGGTAAATCGAATCTTTGGAGAAATACCGCAAGGTGTCATTCATCCACCCCATATTCCACTTGAAGGAAAAGCCCAATCCCCACTTTCAGGAGGACGGGAAACCATGGGCCACGCGGTCGATTCCTCAGCAATGGTTAATATGCCGGGAAACTGCGTGTGCGCCGCATGATTGAAATCCCCGGATAAACTGGATCGCATCCAGGTTCTCACGCCCACCGAACTGGTTGGGAATCCATTCGCCATCTTTGCGTGAATAGTCCAAATAAAGCATGGATGCCACCGCATCCACCCGCAACCCATCAATGTGAAAATGGTCAAGCCAGTATAAAGCATTCGCCATGAGGAAATTGGCAACCTCTTTGCGTCCATAATTGAAGACCAGGGTGCCCCAGTCCATATGGGCGCCAAGCCTGGGGTCTTCATGCTCATACAGGCAGGTGCCATCAAACCGCGAGAGCGCCCAGGCGTCTCTGGGAAAGTGGGCGGGCACCCAGTCGAGGATGACGCCTATATTGTTTTTGTGGAGTTCATTGATGAGGAACTGAAGGTCTTCGGGAGTTCCGTATCGGCTTGTGGGTGCATAGAATCCGGTGACCTGGTATCCCCAGGATGGATAGTAGGCATGTTCAGCGAGAGGTAAAAATTCAACGTGGGTGAATCCGTAGGATTTCAGGTAGCTGATCAGCTGCGGGGCCACTTCGCGGTATCCAGGGGATTCCCCGGCTCCGGATTTCCTCCAGCTTCCCAGATGCACCTCGTAGATGGAGATGGGTTCGCGGTGCGGATTGGAATGCCGGCGATTTTCCATCCAGTTCTGGTCGGTCCAGTAGTATTGACCCGTCTCCCAGACGATGGATGCATTTTTGGGTGGGGTTTCAAAGAAGACTGCGAATGGGTCGGTCTTGAGAATGATGTCGCCATGGCAGGTGACAACCTCGTATTTATAGAGAGTGCCTTTGTCTAATCCCGGGACGAAGAGTTCCCAGACACCGGAGACTCCCAGGGATCGCATGACATGGCGGCGTCCATCCCAGTCATTGAATGGACCGACGATACTGACGCGTCTGGCATTGGGGGCCCACACTGCAAATCCGGTGCCGCGGGCGCCATCGATATCGACGATGTGAGAACCTAATTTTCTGTAGAGTTCCCGGTCGGTGCCTTCATTGAAGTAGTAGAGGTCGCGGTCGCTGACGGTTGGAAGAAAGGAATAGGGATCCCTGCCGCGGCTGGTCGATCCATCATGGTGGGAGATTTCCAGGTCATAAGCATAGACTTCCTGGGATTTGTCAGACACCCCTTCATAGAGACCATCGGGATGCACCCGCTGCAATTCAAAGGACGGCTTGGACTTGTCGTGCACTGGGAGTACCCTGACTCCGCGTGCCTGGGGAAGAAAGGCCCGGGCCACGACACCCCGGCCCTGCCCCATCGGGTGCATCCCCAATAATTGATGCGGGGTCGAGTGACGCGCCGTCCGGAGCAACTCCAATTCCTCACTGGAAAGTATCATTCAATCTAAATTAGCAACTCAATCGCAGGACCGCATTAATTATCTTCCGGCATCTGGAAATCACTCTGGCCATCGCCAGTTCCAAATTGTGAAGTTTTTGTAGTGGACTCAAAGGGTGGGCAGCCAGACCATGGGCCGGTATGGAAAATCATTCGAAACCCGGAAACGCGGCGGACAAGGCGACAATCCTGGACGGTTCTGGAGGAGTTGAAAAGTCCTGGCTGGATCGGTTGAAGTTGCATCCTGCCAGTGCCTTGCTTGTGCTGGCACTGGATACGGCCCTCTTTGGTGGAAATGCTTTATCCGGAGGGCTTCTGACATTTATTTCTGTGGGGGTTGGATTTGTCGGATCCTTTGTGGGAGTGACATTGATTGAGAAATTTCTCGGAGGTGAGACGAATGGGAAGTCGGTAGCCAAGGGATTTTTGCTGGGCATACTGGCGGGCATTCCAACCTCGATCACCACCACAGCCATTGGAACCATTCTGCTAACTCTCGCCGGCCTGAAAAAAATTAACAGTTCCAGAATTCTGCCCGCCGGTAAGAAATCTGATTAACCGGTGATTTTCCCCTGGCTCAGTGCCAGGACCGGCTAACCCTGATTCGGATGCATCACTGGCCGCGACACCAAACCTGGATCCAAAAAGGATCTCAAGGGTTTGTATATGGGTATCAGGAAAGCAAAACTGACCAGAGCCAGTATCGCGCCAAATCCAAAAACC
>JAJOIW010000049.1 GCA_021209225.1 Verrucomicrobiota bacterium | reverse complement strand
CACCGCCATGGCATCCCCAACCCCGAGATTCAAGGCCAAATCCATTTGAGCTAAGGAAAGCTGCTGCGACTGGCTTTTGCATTTCCGGTGGGGGTTCATCATTTTTCTCCTCTTCAGCTGGAGGGTCTGGTGGAGGTGGGGGTGGCGGTGGGATAGTGATATCTATTGACGTCAGATCTTTCTTCTGTTTTCCCAGATTGGATATCAATTGGGTGAAGGGTAACAAAACAAACAACGCGGCTGTGATAAGTATGGTGACCACGGCGGATTTAGCCCGGTTTTTTGTCCGGATACCTGAATCATAATTATATGAGGGAGTACTTTTTTGCATTGGATTCATTCCCTCCCTTAAAAGCCATCGGTTGAGAGGCTGACGTTTTTAGCTCCGCCAAGCTTGGCCTCATCAATGACCCGGACAAGTAACTCTGTCTGGACCACTTTATCGGCCTGGATGATCACGGGCATGTCTTCTTTCTGAGTCAGCCGGCGCACGATGGAACGAACTCCACTGGTGCCGATCTCCCGACCTCCATAGACAACTTTTGCCGTGTCTGTGATGGCGATCAGGATACTGTTTTTATCCAGGTCGACTGCTGAGGCAGCCTGTGGCTTATTGACATCCACTCCGGTTTCTTCAACGAACACCGTCGTCACAATGAAAAAGATCAACAGGATGAACACCATATCAATCAGGGGTGAAATGTTTATTTCATCACTGCCTTGACCGGATTTTGCAAATACACTTCGACGAGCCATAAAATTTTCTTTGGTTTAGAGGTTGATACTGGAGGCGAACTTTTTGAGTGTGAGGGTTTCAGCTTTCCTGAGAAAGTGTTCAAATTCATCCCTCATGCGTTTAATGCGGGAGACGAGGACATAAGCCGGAATGGCAAGCACAAGACCGGTTTCTGTGGTGATCAATGCTTCAGATATGCCACCTGCAACCAGGTCGATGGTTTCACCACTTCCACCTGAGAGTCCTGCAAAGGTGCTCAACATCCCTGTGACAGTGCCCAGCAGACCGGTCAACGGAGCGGCACTCACAATAATCAGAAGATATCGGATTTTCTGATCCAGGTAGGGCAAATGCGCCATCTTGACTTCACCAAACCGCGACTTGATGTCGTCGACTGATGAGATATTGGATTGGGTGAACTCGAATATGTCTTTCAGGTCGCCTTTGGCATCGCTGGGTTTCTCCAACCAGTGAATCCAGCTGTCCTCATCATTGATGGATGATTTTTGATCCTTGAGCTGGAAGTAAAGGTCCGCGACCGCGTAGTATATCACACAGCTGAGTGCGGCAAGTGGTATCATCAACCACCCACCATTCACCAGCAATGAGACCAGATCATTAATAAAAGCATTCATAGGTTTTCAATATTGGATATGTCAGTTTAAACATCGGTTTAAATGGGATGCGGGGACCAGAATGCCCCCCATCATGAACCGGATTACTTGGAGAAGGCTTCCTTTTCGCGCACTGAATAGGGAGATGGGTTTTTGATGGCGACAACTCCATTGACAAAAGATATCGAGACGCGCTCCATGTCAGCCAGGATGCCGCTGGATTTTCTGGAGAGATATGCGGACAAGAGCAATGCCGGGATAGCGACAATGAGACCGAATTCCGTGGTGATCAGAGCTTCAGAGATACCTGACGAAAGGGATCTGGCATCGCCAGTTCCAAAGAGAGTGATCAGTTTGAAGGTGTTGATCATCCCGGTCACTGTTCCCAGAAGACCCAGCAACGGTGCCACCGCAGCCGTTGTGCTGATGATCGCCAATCCCCGCTCCAGCTTCGGCTGAATGGACAGTATGTTTTCAAACATGAATTCCTCCAGCAGTTCTTTGGGCAAATGGACACTCTTCAAAGCATCCTGGAGCATGTCAGATGCAGGACCTTTGTGCTGCTTCAGGAATTCTTTGGCTTCTTCGTTATTATCTTCGCGCACAAGTGTCAGCACTTTGGAGAGAACTCCAGGCGCCAGTTTGCGAACTGTCTTCATCTCAACCGCCTTGTAGACACCAAGGATCAGTGAGACAACCGCGAAAAGAAGGATCGGCCCCATCCAGATTCCCCCTTTGAGAATGTGCTCGACAACCGTTTCTTTTGTGGTGGCAATGGCGGCCGCCTTGCCAAGGGTCAGATCCATGGGAATCTCGCCTTTGCCGGATGAAATCACTTCTGCAATCGATGAAATGGCCGTGTCGTCGAATTGCACCAGACGTGGTTCCAAAGAAGGTCCACGCTCGGCTAATCCCGCAAACTTCCCATCAGCCGATGCGAAATAGACAAGTGGCCCGACCATGGCGAATGAGCCCTCACCCAGTTTGCCATCCGGAAGAACTGCCTTGCCGGGAAAGCGCTTACCACCGACAATGTCCTTCATCCTTTCAAGACCCAGAGAAATACCCCCGAGCTGGGACTGGAATATCTGCTCCTTGCTGATGTTCGGATCATCTGTGATGTTGATGATTTCCAGCAGCTTGTCACCATAAACCCCGAATTCACTTGGATTGAGTTCCGAATTCAACCGGTTCACATAATCGGTCAACAAGGTGCTGACATACTGCAGCTCATCCGTGCGCGACTTGAGCTGGACCTCCAGATTCCGCAGGTCCAGTCCACGGGTGTCGTTCATCCTCTGCATCCGTTCCACTTCACGGCGCATGGTCAGAACTTTCGCTTCTTCCGCCCGGAGCTCAGAGGACATGGGTATCTTCTCCTGGGTGATCTGGTTGCGCAGAGCCGCCAGTTCCTCCTGAGCGGATTGCAGTGCGGATGTCCCTTGTGTGAAGGCACTGCTCAAGGATTGGGAATGCGCTCTATCCACCGTCATGGCAGCGAATAGGCACATGCCAATAATCAACATCATTCTCCTGGCGATTGGTTTGTTGGAAATTTTCATAAACGATATCAAAGTAAGATTTTGTATTGGGGGGATTAGTCGATTTGAATGGGAAGTTTAACAAAGGCTGGGTCCATGGTGCTTTCATATATGGCGATGGCGGTGGCAATTTTCTGCGCCGCAGGACCATCGAGACGGGACCACGTCCATCCGTCGGGGCCAGGTTTGCCATAACCACTGTACTGGGAGGATGCATCGGTGAAATAAGCTATCCCCAATCCCAGATAGAGGGTTTTCACTTCAACTGAAAGTCCTTCGCCCAGTTCCTTGACTTCGCTGTTTAATGTCAGGGCGCCGTTGAATTTCTCAAGCTGAGACATCAGGGCTATGACTGTCTGCATCCGCTGGGAAATCGTGGACTGAGTCGGCGTGTTGTCTTTAGGCAGGCGCATAATCAATGGCTTCAGTTCAGACATCAGTATGTCCGGAATGTACTTCACCAGATCGCGCGCGGAGGCCTCAAATTTCGCCACCACCTGGTTCACTGTCTCGGATGCCTTCTTCGCATCCTCAATCTGCTTGAGAACCTTCTCCCTCTCCTCATCCGAAGTCGTCACATTCTGCTCCAATGCCTTTATCTTCTCTTCAAGCAGGCTGGATTCCTCCTTGGTGATGGCCAGAAGATCCTGTATGGAGGCCTTCTCCTGAGCCCATTCATTTTTTTCCTGAGACACCAAGGTCTGCGTCAAGGTCAGTTGCTTGAAAAGATCGCGAACCTCAGGCATCGACTGGGTATTCCCCCGAT
The DNA here is from genome assembly GCA_021209225.1 of Verrucomicrobiota bacterium. Lineage (GTDB taxonomy): Bacteria > Verrucomicrobiota > Verrucomicrobiia > Limisphaerales > JAJOIW01 > JAJOIW01. The sequence continues at coordinate 8,183 of JAJOIW010000049.1, read as the reverse complement.
GTCCTGAACTCACACTCGCTGAACACAGCGCGATAAAAACCGCCAATCTAAAAAATCGGCGGGCATCATTTTTCATATTACCAGAATTAATAAGTTTCATATTATTGGGGTTTAAATAACAAACACGAATACATGGATCTCATGTCTCATAGTTTTATTCCAGGGGTGAGTAATTATAACCAAACAACAAGATGGTTAAAATGCAGTGTCGTTTTTTTATCATCCGGGAAATTGAGATATCTGATTATAAATACTTCATTTAAGACATTTACATTTCAGAATTTCCAACAATCCAGGCAGAGTGGTCGATCAGATGGTTGATTCTCTGCCTTAAAGCCCATGACACAAGTCAGGCACTCAACCGGACGGTTTGGCAAAGCACCATCCATGCCAAGAATCACAATGCCCCCGTTGCCGGAATCCAACTGCTCAGGTTTCCAGCTCTATCGAATCACCACAATTCAGTATCACGGGCGATATGCCTCTCCCCATCTGCAACCCCTCGAATGCCATGAACCACAACAGGAGATGAAACCATTTCCCCTGAATCACCCCAAACACAGCACCCCACTTAAAGAAGGCGATTCCGTTGATTTCCTGGCACACAGGACTTCGAATCACCCCATCGGGCACAGCCCCGAGGATGTATATGCGCGCAAGTCATACTCCGCGAACATTCCTTTCATAACAACCCTCAGCATCCCATTCCAGTATTTTTATTCATGATGAATTCTATTTCAGGATTCATGACACTTTTATACATAGTGAAGTGAGATTCTATGTATATCCATGGATTTGTGTATTTTCACTTGCTGGGTATAGGAAAATACGTCAGGAAAGCGTTTTGGCTATTCTTGACATTCAGGAAAAAAGGCAGTGATGGATTCAGCGCAACATTTTACCGGGTGATAAAAAATCAACATTGACCCATCCCATGGAGGATTGCGCATCCAGGCGGACCCACCGGATACTGTATAAGAATATTGTATGCATTTGTATAGACGTCGGGAAAGTGGAACCCGTTTCAAAATGTCATTGTGAATTTTCAGCGAAAGATAAAAAGGTACCCCCATTGGACCTATGCATAAAACTTTCAGATTTGTGAAATGATATGTTGAGATTGGGGAAATGTGATTATCCGGGAAAGAAGGGGCTGAGCTGCGAAGTGGTATGCGATGTGCTTATGGGTGTCACGGTCGATCAGACAACCTTTCTTTAAAGATAATAACCCAATGAAAATATACCCCTTCACTATATTAACAGCGAGTTTGTGTGTGGCGAATAATCCATTCATGTGTGTGGCCCAGGATGTGCCAAGTGGATTTGCCACCGACGATACCCCATCCACCACCCCAGTTGAGGATGTGGGATCCAGTGAATCCTTGTTGGATTCCTCATCCAGCACGGTATCCTATACATCCACTCCGGTTCCGGGTGTCGCAGATTCGAGCGGCTCATCCGCAGTGACTGGCGAAGTTGAGGCCCTGGCTTCATACGGAGGGGATGATCCGAACTTTGTTCTGCCCAATCAACCGGTGGAGAGCGTTCTGGGATTCAGCAAGACCCCGCTGGAAACTCCCCGTTCCATCAGTGTGATCAGCTCGGAACTGATCTCCTCGCTCTCCTTGAATGATGTGCAGGATTTGACCAAAGTGGCCCCGAACACCTTCACCACCACACGCTGGGGGGTTCAGGGAAACATCGATATCCGGAATACTACAGCAGATACTTACTTTCGTGGTATGAAGCGGATTGAGCCCCAGGGGAATTCACGCACAACCCTGGGTTCCAACGATCAGATTGAAATTGTCCGTGGTGCCCCTGCTCCATATCTCGGCCCCGGCAAGATCGGGGGCTACAGTAACCTCACCCCAAAGTCCGGCCGTTCCAAACAAGGAAAATACCTGGAGACGCCGACTGGATTCTTCCAGGCAGTCTACGGCTCATTTGACCGTCAGGAGGTATCCTTTGGATACGGTGGTCCTATGAAGCTGCTGGGAGATGACCTCAAAGGCGGCTTCTATGTTTATGGATTGTTGGATGATTCGGAAACCTACTATCAGCATATCCCATCCAACCAGAAGATCCTTCAGGCAGCCGTTTCTCAGGACCTGCCCAATGGATGGCGACTGGAAACCGGCTTCAACCTGCAGAGAACTCAGACAGCCGGGGGATTTCTCAACAGAGTCAATCAGGAGTTGGTCAGCAACCAGCTCTATTGGTCCGGCCAGCGATTGGTGAATCTTGATACCGACAACAGCGGCAAAATCTCGCAACGCGAATTGGAATTGAATTCGCCAACCCTGAACCGGAGACTCTCCGCCGCCAACCGGCCACTCCATCAGCGGTGGGACAGTCGCTACATGTCGGTCCTGGACGGCACGGCCCCGGATGTCGATATGGCCAATGCCCCGGTGAACAGCGCCCTGGCAGCCATTATGAAAACCAGTCTGGCTCCCATGATTGACCAGAAGACCGCCAACCTCCTGGCCCTGCTGCCACAAGGCTTCCCACTGGATCCGGCCACCGTGAAAAAAGTGAAAGCCGACTTCACTGCTGTGGCACTGGAGCGGGAACTCCAGGCCGATCTCGGATTGTTTTACTTGGACATGATCAAAGATGACTTTGACGACCTCAAGCTCAAGAACCAGCTGTTTTTTGATATGCAGGATCAGTTCAAAGATTCGGAATTGAACTACTATCAGAAGCAGGACGTCTATGTGATGGAGGAAAAATTCACCGTTGAAAAGACCTTCTCCGACACTCCGGAATGGCTGGATAATCTGGCTTTGATCTTCTCCCCCAACGTTCGTCACACGAATGCGCAGATCCAAAACAATACCGGGGATTACGATGACAGTCCTGACTTGGGACTGCCAGGGAACGTGCGCACCCCCAATGATCTTTTTCTCTCCCCTCGTGAAAATGATGACTATTTTAATGAGGGTGCCTTTTATACGGATTACAGACGTTCCACATACACGGAATTTGGTGTGGGAGCCCTGATTGATGCCACATTCCTGGAAAAAGCCAATCTGACAACGGGAGCGCGTGTCGACTATATAGATGCCCGCACCACCGACCTTGCCGGAGTTTACAGTGTGACCAGTGGAACCGTGGATGATCCACTGGCCCGGCGCCGGAATCAGGATTTGAAAGCACAAGGTGGGGATCTTGGGTTGTCCTATTCAGCGAGCTTCTCCTACGAGCTGCCAAAAAAACATACGCCCCTACATCACCTATTCCGAGCAGAGCACACTCATGGATGGGTCGAGTATCACCATTACCCGTCCCACAGTCAATGCCGGTGCTTATGAGAAGGCTACTCTGAAAGAGGCCGGGGTCAAAGGATCCTTCCTGGACGACAAACTTTTTGCCACTCTGGCTGGATACAGACAGCAGCGCAGTTCTTTCACCGATGACGTCGGTGGCGCAGTGGTCACCTCGGTTCTGGGCGAAGGGATCGAAATGGAACTCAAGTGGGCACCAAGAAAGGATTTTTATGCCTCGCTCTTCGGTGTGGTGCAGCAGACATATATCATCCAGCCCAATTCTCAGTGGGCAAGGATTCACGGCGAACAGCTCGGATTCCGGGATATTGTGGATGCCTCAGGGACCGTGGTTTATCCGGCTGAAGCCTTCACCTGGGGTGGACGCGCAGAATTCAATGTTCCAGATGGTGTGAACCAGGAACACCCTGGATATCCCAACACCCAGGTTGGTTTCAACACAGCCTATACCTTCCCCTTCGGCCTGACTGTCGGTGGCAGTGCCGCCTATACTGCTGAAGTGCACAGTGGTCGTTTCCAGGCCGTCCGATTGCCGGAATCCTTCGTATTGGACTTCAACGTTTCCTATAAAATTAACGGATGGAGAGTCCAGTTTGACATAATCAATGCCAATAACGAGCAGTACTTCCGCGGACGAAATGGAACCTTTGCCGGTGACGTTCTCATCTCCGCCATGCAGCCACGCCGCTACCAGCTCACATTGTCGAAAACTTTCTGATGATGTATCATTCTCATCATATATAAATGATAAATAGTTAAAGTTATTGTTGTTGTTACAATCCATTGAGACAGGGGGGGCCAGAGTAAGCCCTCCTTCATTCACCACAAATCACACTGTGCCCCTCCTGTTCTCTTTCTTTGTTAAAAAATACTAAATGATTTGACCTGGATGAAATGAGACTGCATTTCCGGAAGAGCCTGTGTGAGCGGGGGTTTCCTGAAATCCAGTTTCAAATGGGGTAAACTGCAGATTGGGGACTATGGGTAGGGTTTCCGACTGCCTGCCATGCAGGACTCTTCACCTCACTCACCCTCCCCATGACAATTACTTTCCTTAAATCTAAATAAGAGTTTTCTATCACCCTGAAGTTGAAAAAAGCCATGCACATGAGAAAACATAGCCTGACACGCACTCTGACCTGCACGTGGTCGATCCTGATCCTTGTTGTGGGGCTGCCATTGTGGTCGAAGGGTTCGGGATATCAATCTGTCCCCCTGGGATCGGCAACCATCAAGCAGCTTCAATCCGCCCTGGATGCCGGGACGATCACATCGGAAAAACTGGTGCAGATGTACCTGACCCGGATTTCAACCTATGATGAGCAGTTGAAATCGGTCATCGTGGTGGCGACCAATGCTCTGGATCAAGCCAGGGCATTGGACAGCGAGAGAAAAATTTCCGGCAAGCGGTCGCTGTTGCATGGGATCCCGATGGTCTTCAAGGACACGGTCGACACCATAGATGCCCCAACAGCCGGCGGATGCCTGGGACTTGCCGGCACATACCCTCTCGATGATGCCACCCTGGTTCGCAAATTGAAAGATGCCGGCGTGATCGTCTTAGCGAAAACCAATCTGGATGAATTCAACCGCGGTGCCGAAGGCCTCAGCTCCCTTGGGGGGCAGGTCATCAATCCCTATGATTCCACACGCAATCCGGGTGGATCGAGCGCCGGGACAGGCGTGGCGGTCAATTGCTGGTTTGCGACGGCAGGCATTGGAACCGAGACAGGTGCCTCGATTCGAAGCCCGGCATCCAATAACAGCCTTGTTGCACTGGCTCCAACCCAAGGCTTGATCAGCCGTGCAGGACTGATCGCCATTTCCTTCACCCAGGACCGAGGTGGACCTCATGCCCGCTCTGTGGAAGACGCTGCCATAGTCGCTTCACACATGATCGGCCTCGATTCAGAAGACCTCTTCACTCATGCCTCGATTGGCCAACTTCCCAAAGTGCCCTACTACGAATCTCTCAATATCGATGCCTTGAAAGGGGCCCGATTGGGTGTCTTCCGGGACTTATTCAGAAAAGGCAGCGAATTTGAGGAGATCAATAATCTGATCGAAGCGCAGATACAATGGATTGGAAGCCAGGGTGCGGTGATTATGGACGGCCTGACCACCGGGATGGATCTGGTCAAATTTTTCCCCAGTGCCCGCGCCAGCAACTATGAGTTTCGTGAAGCCTTCCGTGGTTATCTGGCATCGCGGGGGCCGAATACTCCATTTGCCTCACTGGAGGAACTCTACACATCCGGGCAATTCCTCCCCAAGTTGGCCACGCGATATGCGGCTGACCTGGCAGCGGGCCCGACCCCGGAGTTTGATCCGGCTTATCTGGCCAGGCTCAAGAACCGGGAGACTGTCCGCCAGATGATCATTGATCTGATGGACAAATATCAGGTCGATGCCTTGATTCATCCATTCAAGTCGCTTTCGGCTCCTCCGATTGGCACTTCAGATCGTGGACCACGGGATAATCCGGTGAGTGCCATAACCGGACTGCCCGCCATAGTTGTTCCAGCCGGGGTCAATTCCGAAGGACTTCCCATCTCGATTGAACTTCTTGGCCGGCCATTTTCCGAACCGACTCTATTCAGTCTGGCCTACGCCTATGAGCAGTCGACCCGGCATCGCACTCCCCCGCCCAAGTTCCCGGCACTCATGGGCGAATCCATCCTGGTTCCCAATAATCCATAACCCTGCTTTCCGGTCCCGATACAAAAACTCCTTTTAACCATTCGATGAAACTATGCAAAATTCTTTAAAACAACTCTTAATGATGTGCCTGGTTGTGCTGGGCACAGGTGTCATTCCAAATGGCACTCAGGCAGAAACCTTGAGCCTCACCACAGCCACAGTCGAAGACATTCAGAAGGCCATGGACGCTGGAGCCTTAACTTCAGAAAAACTGGTCTCAATGTACCTCAAAAGAGTGGATGCCTACAATCTGCGCGGGCCCAAAATCAATGCGGTGATCAATTTGAAGACCAACGCATTGGAGGAAGCCCGGCTTCTGGATCTGGAGCGCAAAGAAAAGGGCCCCCGCAGTCTTCTGCATGGGGTGCCGGTTGTGTTGAAGGACCTCTTCGACACCATGGATATGCCGACCACATGCGGGTTCCTGCCAATGAAGGATTCCATCCCCCGGTACGACGCTCATGTTGTGAAGAAATTGAGAGAAGCCGGAGCCATCATTTTGATCAAAGCGAACATGAGTGACTGGTTCGGAACCCCAAAACCCGGCGATCAGAGCACCGTTCTCGGACGCACGGTCAATGCCTACAACACCGACATCACACCAGGTGGTTCGAGTGGGGGCACTGGAGCCGCACTGGCAGCCGTTTTCAGCCAGGTGGGACTTGGCTCGGAAACGGGGGTTTCCATCCGCAATCCAACCGCCAACAACAGCCTTGTCGGACTGGCACCAACCCGTGGTCTGATCAGCCGGACTGGGCAGACCATGACTTCATTCAATCAGGAACGCTGTGGCCCCATGGGCCGGAGTGTTTTTGATGTGGCAGCCCTGACTGATATTGTTCACGGGTTTGATGTGGAGGACCTGCTCACCAAAGATTCCATCGGCAAAACCCCAGCAGCTTCCTACACCAGCTTCCTCGATATCAATGGCCTTAAGGGAGCACGCATCGGCATCTTCCGCGATCTCTTCCGCAAAGGCCCGATGCATGCCGAAGGCACGAAAATGATCGAGGAAGCCATCGCCGTCATGAAGGCGGCTGGTGCGACGATCATCGACCCCATATCCACCGGCCTCGACCTCTTCCCGATACTGTCTGAGTCCCGCAGCAATTATTACGAAGGTCAATTCTCCTTCGAAATGTACTTTAATCGCCTGGGCCCGGATGCACCTATCCGGTCGGTTGAAGAATTGCTGGTCAAGGGTGGGGATCTGGTCAAACCACGCATCCGCCAGGCCATCATGGAGTTTGATTCACTGCAACACCTGAACGAATACCACGCCATTCTCAAAACTCAGACCATGTTGCATACACTGGTTGTCGATCTGATGGAGAAATATCAATTGGACGCTCTGGTGCATCCATTCAAAACCGTGCCTCCAGAGGGACATCTCGAACGCCATCTGGAGAAAGATAATCCATTGAGTTCAGTCACCGGACTCCCAGCGGTCCTGGTGCCAGCCGGATATACCAAAGCAGTCAATGGCCCCATATCCGTCGAATTCCTCGGCACCCCATTCAGCGAACCCACCCTCTTTAAACTCGCCTACGCATACGAACAGCATTCGAAAATGCGTAAAAACCCGGAACTCACCCCCGCCCTTCCAGGGGAAACTATCCAATACTGAATCCCATAAATTCTGCAGAAAGAAAATATATGAAAGCCTGTTTAATTGCCCATTTAATCTCCAAATCCAAAGCCTTGTTCACAGCGGCAGCATTGGCAGTGGTTGGGATATCGCACGTGAGCCATGCGGCCACATTCGATCTGACGACAGCCAGTATCCCGGAAATCCAGAAACTCATGGATGAGGGCCATCTGACCGCGGAGAAGCTGGTTCAGATGTATTTGAACCGGATTGCCACATACGAGAAGAGCGGCCCGAATATCAATTCGATTATCAATGTGAATGGACGTGCCCTTTTTGACGCTCAGGCCCTGGACAAGGAGAGGAAGGAAAAAGGACCAAGGAGTTTGTTGCATGGTATTCCAGTGATTGTCAAAGACAACATAGATACCAAGGATGTGGTCACCACAGGCGGGGCAATCGCCCTCAAAAACGTCTATCCAAAGCAGGATGCCTTTGTCATCAGGCAGTTGAGAGACGCGGGAGCCATCATTCTTGCCAAGAGCAACTTGTCCGAATTCGCCTCGGGAGCCCCTGGACTGACAGGTGGCAGCTCACTGGGAGGA
>JAJOIW010000201.1 GCA_021209225.1 Verrucomicrobiota bacterium | reverse complement strand
GACCATAAGCGTAATCCCCGAGGATATTGAGGTCATCTCTGGCGATCATGGTGGCCACTGGGAGGATGCCACCGCCGAGGCTTTTTCCGGTCACGAGAATATCCGGGACAACCCCTTCCCATTCACATGAGAAGAACTTCCCTGTTTTTCCGAGTCCGGTGGGGATCTCATCGAATATCAACTTGGCACCGAACTCATCGCAAGCCGTTCTCACCTGCTTCCAGAATCCTGGAGGTGGAATGTACGGGACAGCCCGGGTGGGTTCGGCCACAACGGCGGCGACATCCTGTTCCTTCTCAAGCACATACCGGATCATACGGGCACACAGATCCCCACTTCCTTCCCGGACTCCCCAGGCATTGCGGTAATCCCCAAATGGCGGGACGTGCTCACTGCCTGGCAGGAGCGGGCCAATTCGACCACTGCGGAACATGGCTTCCCCCCCCAAGACTTCGGGCTCCGAACCCCGCACCGTGGTAGGCGTCCCAGAACGATATGGTCTTGTGCCGCCCGGTGGCGGCCCGGGCATATGCAAGTGCCATTTCGATGGCATCATTTCCTGAGGGTGCGAGAAGGATCCGGTTGAGGTTGCCCGGAGCCAATGAGGTGAGTTTTTCAGCGAGTGCGACAGCGGGTTCACAGGTGAATCGCCGGGGGGCAAAGCTGAGGGAATCGAGTTGATCTTTAATGGCCTGGATGAGCCGCGGGTGTTGATAGCCGATGTGGTGCACATTATTTCCATGAAAATCCATGTAGGTTCTGCCACTGACGTCCTCGATGAAGATGCCGTGCACCCGTCGAACAGCCGACAAACAGGGAGTGGATACCGATTGGTGCATGAATACCGCCGCATCCCGCTTCAACATTTCATGCGTTGCCTGGTTCAAATGCTGGCGCTGCCATTGAGCTCGCAGGCTGCTCGTATTGACGTCCCCTTCCCCGTGCGAAGGAACCAAAGACTGGATGGATTCACTCATCGGTTAACTCACTAATCCAATCCGTGGAGGAAGGCGATGAATTTTGGTGGTTTTGGAAGATTTCTTTGATTAAATGCAGCATCATGTGGCAATCAATCGGGAACCTGAAAATGAGTGACCTGGCGTGGGTCTGCGGAATCTGCGCCATGGCGATGCTTTTGGCTGGGTGTGGTGATCCAAAGATGGAAAATTCCTCCACACAGGAATCATCCGGTGACCAGGCCAGTGCACTGGTCCAGAAAGGCCGCAACCTATACCAGTCGGGAAAGCCCCTGGAAGCGGCCGCTATCTTTCTGGAGGCCTCAGCCCTGTCCCCAACAGATCCTGGCCTGAAATTGAATATCGCCAATGCCTGGCTGGCAGCGGGAGACCTCCCTAAAGCCCGCGCTTCCATTGAGTCCACACTGGAGCTTGATCCCGGTTCAGCCGCCGCCCACTACCTGCTGGGCCTGGTACATATGAAAGAACAAAATCCCTGGGAGGCACTCAAAGCATTCCAGACATCCGAGCTGATCGAACCCAACAGCAGCGATTTTTCCCGCCTCAATAATCTGACATTCCAGATCGGTCGCGCCCACATGGCCCTGCAACAATGGGACCAGGCCATCGAAAAACTCTATGATCTCTCAACATTTGATGAGAATCACCCTGCGGTCTGGTATAATCTCGGACAGGCACTTCTTCGGGTTGATAGACAGGACGAAGCCAGTGAGGCCCTCGACCGCCACCAGCAAATCCTCGCCCTCCGGGGAACATCGCAAACCCCGGAACGGGAACTGGAAATCTGCCGGCACACGGAAATTTACGCCCCATTTGTCATCGAAAAACCATCCCAATCCGGCATCCCGATTTCCTTTGAAAATGCAACGGTTGATTATTTGGGATCCGGGACAAACCGATACTCCGGCCCGCTGGGCGTTCTGGATTTCAACCATACTGGCACCAACTCATTATGGGTGATTGATGCAGGGAAAGCATTCCGGTTGCTGAGCAATACCGGCGGATCACTCCAGCCCACCGCTCAGACATACCCCATACAAGATGGGGATTCCATCCTGCAAATCCTGACCGGCGACATTCAGAACAGTGGATTTGAAGATGTCCTGGCTCTCGGACAGAAGACCACCTATGCATTTAACCTGATGACCAACGGCGTCGCCAGGGAACAGTCCCGATTTGCTGGCCTGGCGGAATTTCCCGGATCACACGGGTGGTTTGCCGACATCAATTACACCGGCCATATCGACCTCATTCTCAAAACCGGAAATCTCAATACCCACTCCGGAACAAATCTCCTGACCCTGGAGAACATAGGAAATTTCTATTTTTACGATGTGACATCAACCTCGAGTATTCCAGCCCACATTCCGGGACTCAAGGATCTTGTATTTGAGGACTGGAATCAGGATGACATGCTGGACATGGTCGTCGCAACAGACCATTCACCTGTCACCCTGTGGATCCGCCAGAGAGGGGCCGGCTTTTTATTGTCGACAAATGTTCCAACATTTCCCACGGCAGATGCCATAGCAACTGCCGATTTTGACAATGATTTGCGTCCGGACCTGGTATTCGCCGGAAGTCAGGGACTTCAAATCCATATCCGGGCCCAACAGGAACTCGTGACCCTGACAAATGCCCAATCGTCCATTTCAAAAATTATAATTTCGGACCTGGATAATGACGGATGGAAGGACATTCTCACAGCTGGTGAATCCATATCACTGTGGCGCAACCTGGGCCAGGGACAGTTTGATAATGTGACCGGACGCACACAGTTATCCAACTGGCACTCTGGATCCATCCGCAATGTACACCCTGCGGATATGGATCAGGACGGGGATACGGATTTAGTCGTGGATACATTCCAGTCAGGTATACAAATCCTGCGGAACCAGGGCGGCAACCAGAACCGGCAGATTAAGATCCGGCTGGATGGGACGCGTTCAAACCGCAGCGGGCTGGGAATACAGATTGAAATGACAGCCGGAAATTGGAGGACTTTGCATACGGTTCACAGTGTTCCGATTGAGATTGGAGTGGGCCAGAGAAACATCATTGATTCGATGTCCATCCGGTGGTCGGATGCGGCCGATGGTGAGCTGGATATCGGATTTGACCCCAAGAAGCCATGGGTGATGACCGAGCTGAGGATAGCAACCGGATCGTGTCCCTATCTCTATGTCTGGGATGGGGAGTCGCACCGGTTTGTGACGGACCTTTTGGGGGCATCGCCGCTGGGGTTGCCGGCAGCCCGGGGATTCCTGATTCCTGCGGACCCGATGGAATTCGTGGAACTGGGAGATGATTCACAGGTTCGACCGCGCGATGGATTTTATCAATTGCAGGTCACTGAGGAACTGAGGGAAATTCTCTACCTGGATGAAGCCAGACTGGTTGTGATGGACCACCCGGAGAATGTGGAGATTTTCGCAACATCCAAACTCGTCTCCGGCCCATCGCCAGGACACAAATTATTAGCTGTGCGGGCGGGAAAAAATCTGGAATCCGCGGTTCGGTCGGATGGGCGGAATGTCACCCGGGCTGCTGAAAAAGTGGATGGCATCATGATCTCACCGGTGAAATTGCGCGACCCGCAATACCGGGGACTGGCGGAACCCTGGTCGGTGGAACTGAACTTTGACAAAGTCACCCCAATGAAATCTCCCATTCTCGTATTGAATGGCTGGCTCCAGTTTGGTGGAGGAATGGCGAATATAGCCGGGTCTCTGCGCAAAGATTTCCCCTTTCCATTTCCTCAGTTGGAATTCCAGGACGCATCCTCGACATGGCACCCAGTGGATGTGGAGGTCGGGGCTCCGGCGGGGAAAACCAAAACCATCGTCGTGGATCTCACCGGTAAAATTCCGGAAGGCACCACGAGGCTGCGATTGTCGACTGGGTTCGAAATTCATTGGGACCGGATCAGTCTGATGGAGCTGGCTGAGGACGCGATTCGGATGCGGCAGGACATCCACCCCACATCGGCACATCTCCATTGGAGAGGATTTTCCGCCATGGATCGTGATTCCCAGTCGCATCCACTCAGTCCGGACTATGGGAGAGTCGCACAGAAGCCGCAGTGGACCCATACCCCGGCCGGCTGGTGCACCGCCTACGGGGAGGTGATGGAACTTGTGCAGAAAATGGATGATCAACTGGTCGTCATGAATGGAGGCGATGAGCTGACCTTGAGCTTTCCGGAAAGTGCCCTCCAGCCCAAATCCCATGGATCCCGGCGCTCATTCTTTTATTTTAATGTGGGCTGGGATAAGGATGCGGACTTCCATGTGGTGACGGGTTCCAGTGTCGATCCCATTCCCTGGCATGGGATGGATTACCAGAAATATGGAAGCGAACCATTGCCCGCCGACAAGTCCAGAGCCTGGATACAGCGATGGAATACCCGATGGGTTCCAGGCCTGATATTTGAACGAAATATTTCCTCTTCCGAAAGATAGTGATACACTGAAGCCAGGGATTCAGGCACGCAGACCGGAATCGGAAATTTAAGGGAAAATTCTCAAGTATGAAAAATTCAAAAAGATACTTGTGTCGATTGACGACAGGTTTGAAGACGATCCGGCATTGGACTGGGCCATAGATCTCGCTGAGCACTGCCAGGCTCCACTGCATGTGGTGGATATTCTGCCGAATTTGAATTGGGCTCATAGATTTACTGAAAAATCATCATCGAATGCGGAGGCGGATGTTCGGTCGCGCAAGGAATCGTGGCTGGCTGCCGTGGCTGACCGCGCAAGAAAACGAGGGATACAGACCTCGACGAGTGTGGAGTCCGGCAAATCCTCGACCCGATTGATCGAAATGGTATCTGAGCAGCATTTTGATCTGGTTGTGAGGACAACCCGGGGGAAGTTCAGCTCCAGTTCAGGATTTTTTGGTCGCACGAGTATGCGGCTGCTGCGGCATTGTCCCAGTGCGGTGTGGTTGATTAAGCCGGGCACGCGCCCGCATTTTTCTAAAGTCCTGGCGGCGGTTGATCTGGAATCGACGTGTGTGGGTGCTATTCCGGTGCGGGACAAATCCAACAGCCTGGATCATGAACTCCTCGAGCTGGCGGTTTCCATCGCGCATACACATTCCGGCCAATGCCATGCCGTGCACGCATGGGAACTTTTCGGATCCAATTTATTGCAATCCCGCATGGATGAGGTCGAATTCGAGGAACTGCAGAACAACTACCGGGATGACCTGAAGAAGCGGATGGCACAACTGGCGGATGAATGCGGATTGCGGGCACAGATCGACAAGACACATCTGATTCATGGAAGTGCGGCATCTGTGATTCCGGAACTGATTGTGCGGGATAAGATCGATCTGCTCATCATGGGGACTCATACCAGGACCGGACTGACAAATCTGGTGATTGGCAACACCGCTGAGCAGATTCTCGACCGCATCCAATGTTCCCTGCTGGCGATTAAACCGCGCAAAGAATCATAGACTGCACCGCAGTGGGGTTGAGGTTGTCAATGGGAGTGCAGCCGCACCTGGCTCATAAACGCCTCAAGTAGGGCGGGATCTTTGACCCCGGGCATGGATTCCACTCCACTGGATACGTCCAGAGCATAGGGCTGAACCGCTTGGATCGCTCTCCCGACATTTTCCGGATTCAATCCCCCGGCTAGAATGATGTTTTTGCCGAACTTTCTGGCGGACTGAACCAGGTCCCAATTGAATGTGTGGCCAGTTCCTCCATGAGCCCCAGGGACAAAACTGTCCAGGAGGAACGCATTGGCAGAGGAATAATGTTCCAGTTGATCCAGGGACGAGGAATCTTTGACGCGGAATGCCTTGATGACTGGCACAGAATACCGGGTTATCGACTCAGGAGGTTCCTCACCATGGAATTGCAGGCAATTGACTCCAGCCACTTCCAACGCCATGTCGACCTCGTCTTCACTGGGATTCACCATGACCCCGACACGGGTGACAAAACTCGGCAGCGATTGGATGATCTTCCGGGCACTGGAGAAATCAATATGTCTTTTGCTTGCCGGGTAAAACATGAATCCCAAGGCATCGGCTCCCGACTCGACGGCATGCTGAGCGTCCTGGATCCGTGTGATACCGCAGATTTTGACTCGGGTGATCAATTTATGAGGGGTGAAAATTATTTTGTGGGTGAGGATGGATCACCCGCTGCGGATTCAGCGGCGATCTCGGGGGCGAAGTAGCTGAGAATCAGGTCTGCACCGGCCCTTTTCAGGGCGATGAGGGACTCATTTCTTGTGGCTTTGTAATCGAGCCAGCCCAGTTGACTGGCGGCATGGATCTGGGCGTATTCGCCGGAGACCTGGTAGACGGCCAGTGGGGAGTTGGGATTGTTGGCGCAAACGGTAGAGGATGTCCAGGTAGGGCAACCCGGGTTTGACCATGAGCATGTCGGCGCCCTCCTCTTCATCGAGGGCAGCGTCCAGGAGTGCCTCGCGCGGATTGGCCGGGTTCAACTGGTACTGTCCCTTATCCAGATAGACAGCTCCTGCCGCCTTGCGGCTGCCAATCGCATCCCGAAATGGTCCGTAATAAGCGGAATTGAATTTTGCCGAGTAGGCGAGTATGGCCGTATGGGAATATCCATTGGCATCCAGGGCGCGGCGGATTGCCTGAACCCGGCCATCCATCATGTCGGAGGGGGCGACCCAATCGGCTCCAGCTTCGGCTTGAAGGATAGCCAGTTCGCAGAGCACCGAGACTGTGCGGTCGTTGTCCACCCACCCAGTCGCATCCGGTATGCCATCGTGACCGTGACTGGTGTAGGGATCCAATGCGACATCCACCACCAGAACCACATCTGGAAATGCCTCTTTTAATGTGCGGATTGCCGCCAATGTCAGGCTGTTGCGATTCAAGGCATGGGACCCGGTTTCATCTTTTTTATCGACCGGGATGACCGGGAACAGCGCCAGAGCACGAATGCCATTGTCCATCCAGGGTTGGATGGACTGAACCAACAGGTTGAGTGGGTAGCGGTAAACACCAGGCATGCTCACAATGCTCTCTATCTCACCTCCAGCACTGCTGACAAAAACCGGGGCAATCAAATCATTAACCCCTAAACGGGTTTCCTCCACCAGTGCCCGAATGACTGGATTCCGGCGCATCCGGCGCATCCTCCGCCTCATTATCAACTCGCTGCTCATAGTTCGAATCGTAGATTAAATCATTCGATAGGTGAAAAAAAACTCCTGAATTCAGAATCCTTTCACCGTCCATCTGAATCGGAATGGTTCCAGGACGACATGACGGGGGGAGGCAGGATGGAGGACTGTTCTGCTGTGATCCGGGGGGAGGCGGATGCCTCTGGTGAAGTTATCATTTCGAGGCTTCAGGTTTTATTCGGATATAGGCGATGGTTGCTCCCCAGGACCCTTCGGCTTCTGATGCGGGTTGATACGATTCGATCAGAGCGCACTGAGCCAGAACGTGGTGGACTGTGCGGCGTAGGTTTCCCATGCCTTTGCCATGAATAATCCGGAGGCGATGAATCCCAATCTCATGGCATTCTTCAATCCAGGCTGCGACGACCCCAGCAACATGCCGTGGGGGGAAACTGTGCAGATCCAGCTCCGGCCCAACCGGTATCCGGGCCGGTTCATTCTCCATTCCCCCATTTTCCGGTGAATCCATATCCGGATCCGGGAATATTTGTCTTTCTTCCACCGGGCCAGCGTATCCCATCCCTGATCCCCCATCAATGTCCAGAAGACAGACAACTTTTGCCTATCTGGCCGACGTTCGCCAAGGCAGCCCGGAAAAAATATTCTTTCTGATGAGGATCCATTCTCCTCGGAATCAAGGACTTACCAACAGACCCACCCATCAGAATCCGGCAGAATCTGCCGGCTGATTGAAAATTCCGCTTGGTCAATAGTCATAATTTGCCTTATTTCTGGAATGAGGTGTCGATTATTTGGATCAGGAACGAGAAAATCTGGAGATTGATGATGACAAATTCGAAAGTAATGACATTGCCTGAGGAAAATACTTCTGATACTGCAATCTTCAGGGATCGCAGGAGGAGTCAGGTTATTGTGGCTTTCTCCATAAATATTCTGGTGGCAATCGTCGTGTTTTTTGGGTCCTTCTTCGCAGGAAACAAGTTCTTTTTCACCATTGTGAGGATCAATGGATCGAGCATGGCTCCCACATTGGCGGATGGCGATTTGTATGTTCTGAACAAGCTGGTTTACAAGATGCGTTCGCCGCATCTGGGTGAAGTGGTGGTATTCAAAGATCCGGAGGATTCCATGCTCTCAATCAAGAGGGTCGTCGCCGGCCCGGGCGACACCATCGTTATCCGGGATGGCGTCGTCTATCGCAACAATACTCCGCTCACTGAGCCATACCTCAATAAGGACACAAGGACCTACACATACAACCCTGAGATTCCTGAGGTTCTGGTTCTCAAGGAGAATGAGTTTTACCTGCTGGGGGACAACCGGGAAAACAGTGTCGACAGCCGCTCTTATGGGGGAGTTCCCCGTCAGTTTATCCTCGGTGCAATCAACCGGTCCTGACCTCCCCATCGTCTCAATGTTTCCGTCGCCTCATGGCTGACAGCTGGGTTCGCATCATTCGTCAGATCAGCCACCCTTCCATGAGCCTTTTCTCTGATGAAGTCCATGGTGCGGATTGTGACCAATGTTCTTTTACGCACTTCATCCGAATCATCCCACAATGCGGCCAGAAGCACCCCGGATGCATTGCCTATCGCGCGTCGCGATGATAGAAAACCAAGCCCGTAGACTGCCGCACTCCTCTCCAGAACACCCGATCCCGGATCCTCCAGAACCCCAATCAATGGATCAATGCCCGAGTGACCCATGGACGCCAGACACCAGGCCGCTTCATAAGCAAGTTCAGTATCACCCAAGTGCGACACCAGGTCAGAAATCAATGGACGCGCCTCATACCCCAGTGTCGGAATAGCTCTCAATGCCTGCTTTTTCTGAATCCAACTGGGCGTTGATTTCAGTCGTGGTGCATCCCCAATCTGAATTTTTTCATCAATCCACATCCACAGCGGGAGAAAGGCGGAATCCCGCGACTGCAGACGCTTCCTCAAGTGTGGTATCATGGACTCCCCCATCCCGATGAATGCCTCGGCGGTGTTTTTTCGGGGAGTTTCATTGACCGGGCCATGGAGTTTTAAATCATGCAGATAATATGAAAGAGATTTCCCCTGCCAATGCGGCTCAACCTGGCGGCTTCCCGCAATCCGGATACCCACCCAACCGGACATACCGGATACCATCAGAACAGGAATTAAATAAGGATACCATTTGGCGAAACGTCTGCTTGTGAACCACATATTCAATTCCTGTCAGAAATCAGATTTTGAGAAAGAGGATCCCGATGGAAATCACAGTTGTCAAAGTAGTTTCTCTTTTCATAGTGTATCCCTTCGGCATTGTGTCCTGAGGACGGTATTCCTGCCATGTGCGGCAGGATTCGCTGATAGGAATCATCGATGGCGCATTCAGGAATTTATTCAGACTTAACTTTATGCAGAATGTGGAATCGTCAGAAAGCCGCTCAGGAATTTTAGCAGGCGGAAACTGGATTGTGGATCAGGTCAAAATCATTGATATCTGGCCTGCTCAGGACCAACTGGCAAATATCTCAAGTCAAAACCAGGGGACAGGTGGATCTCCATTCAATATTCTGATCGACCTGGCCAAAATGGGCGCCACATTCCCGCTGATTGCCTGCGGACGCATTGGGCTGGATGCCCCCGGCCAATGGATCCTGGATCAATGCCGGGCCCATGAGATTGCAACGGATCGTCTGACACAAACATCGGATATCTCCACTTCTTATACCGATGTCATGACCGTCCAATCGTCCGGACGCAGAACATTTTTCCACCAGCGCGGCGCCAATGCCATTTGGGATGGAAGTGAAATTGATTTCTCCCAATCCACAGCCCGCATATTCCACCTGGGATATTTATTGCTTTTGGATGCCCTGGATCAACCAGACCCAGCCTATGGGACCCGCGCCGCGTGCCTGCTCGCCAAAGCACAATCCGCCGGCTTGAAAACAAGTATCGATGTGGTCTCGGAAAATAGTGACCGCTTCCCCCAGATCGTGAACCCGGCACTGAAATATACAGATTACGCGATTCTGAATGAAATAGAAGCTGGCAAAACCACCGGGTATGTCATTCGTCAATCTGATAACTCACTGGATATTCCCGCCCTGGAATCAGCCGTCGCAAAAATGCTGAATGGAGGCGTCAAAGAGTTGGTCGTCATTCACTTCCCGGAAGGGGCATACGCCTGCCACTCCAACGGTCAATGCTTCTGGCAACCATCGCTTCAATTGCCGGAAAATTATATTAAAGGCGGAGCTGGGGCGGGCGATGCCTTTTGTGCGGGCACACTTTATGGATTGCATGAGGGATTGCCTGTTCAGGAATGCCTTCAGATTGGGGTTGGCGCCGCCGCCACTTGTCTCTCACACCCCACCTGCACTGAAGGTGTTCAATCCTTATCCCGGATCCATGCGCTCACCTCAGAACTGGGATACCGGGCACCACTCAGATAAATCGGGTGAGACCCTCATAATTTGTTCATCACGGGTCATGCTGGCTGGCTGGTATGGATTTTATTCCGCCAGTTTCCCCCACCCGATCAATGAGGTGCGGGCCTCATGGAAGGATGTATCCAATCCCGGGATAATCATTCATGTCCCGGGCAAACGGGAAAAGCAAAATGCACCCGCAGTGACTGATGAAGTGGGCCATTCATGCTTTCAATACAACTGATTTGCCCCGGAGCCAGTATTCCAGCATGGATCTTGAAGTGAGACAGGGCACTTATCCTGTCCCAAGCCCCCGCAGCAGATAAGTCCTCACGCTAAAAATGAAAATGGCCGGATTCATCGGCCGGCCAAAAAAACAAACAGGGATAGAATCGAATCAGTTGGCACGTTCCATATACTTGCCGTTGCGGGTATCGACTTTCACCTTTTCTCCAGTCTTGATAAAGAGCGGGGCTTGAATATGGACCCCCCGTCTCGAGTGTGATGGTTTTCTGAACGTTGTTCGCCGAATCGCCTTTGACTCCCTCCGGGGCTTCAGCCACAGTCAATACAACACTCGGAGGCAACTCAATGCTCATAGGCTTCCCGCCAACGATCAATACCTGAACACTGCAGTTTTCAGCCATATACTTCTCACAATCACCCACAATCTCCGGACTCACCTGAATGGTTTCGTAAGTATCAGGATCAGAAAACACAAAATCCTGCCCATCCTTATAGCTATATTCCATGCGCTTTTCCTCCATGGATATCACTTCCACCTTCTCAGTGGAACTGAATCGGACATCCATAGACTTGCCAGTGCGCAGGTTGCGCAATGAAGCCTGCACAAAAGCTCTGAGGTTACCAGGAGTGCGGTGTTGCATGTCGAGCACAACGCATAACTCGCCGTTGTACTTAATCGCCATACCTTTTCTAATATCGTTTGCCGTTGCCATATGAGAAATGCGTCTGATTTACATCAAATACAGAACCGAAGCGCACTTTGAACCATTCATTTCACATATTCAAGCGCAGATCGCGGATCGTTCCATTCTTTTTATCCCCGTCATATCCATAGGCATCCTCCGGAATGAAAAAACAAGACCATGCCTCATTCACTGAAGCACGGTCCTATCACAGGAATAAGATTCGTGTAAGAACAGCCCGATGGAATCGGATCAACCAACCCAAGCGTAGGCGCCTTTGCCGACTTTCTTGATTTCAGGAGTCTTTTTGCCTGTCGCCTGGAACCAGGCGTGAATATTGGCAGGTTTCTGATTCAATTGAGAAGCGATGTCCCGCACAGCTGCCCCATCCGGACCTGCG
>JAJOIW010000122.1 GCA_021209225.1 Verrucomicrobiota bacterium | reverse complement strand
CATGCTTCGGGCAACCTGAATCCCCACCACTGGAAGATCCTTCAACGGCTCCGGATTTCCCGGATCCACTTGTTTCAGTTGATAAAACCGGTATTGGAAATGCGTGGCTTCGGTATCTTCAAAATCGCAGCGTCCTGACCAGCAAGGATTTTTGTTCTCCCCATATATAACCAAGTTCTGGAATCCGTCGAAGCATAGAGATCATACGTGCCCGGATCTCCGGATATCTTCAAACGAAAACTTCCATGCGGGGACGCCTTGATCTGAGGGTTGCCAACCTTTAAGTCTGCTCCCTGAACAGCCCCACAGAAGGGATCAACACCCACATTCAATCCCGCCACTGCCACCGCAGTACACAGGAGTAACCTTCGATTTCTCTTTCTATTCTCACCGTAATTCATAGCGATTGCCTGTTAAGCAATCCCTATTCCAGTCGCATATCCGAATGTATCTCAGATTTCAGAGGATCCTGGCCGTATATTCCTAAATCTCTAGCTTCACCTGAGATCAACGGGCAGATGTATTTTAAAAAAATATCGTAAATATATTTCCCATTCATCCGACAAAAATAATCCTTCATTTTTTCTGCCCCGATATCAGGCAAAAGTGTAGTCCCCTGACCCATTGAATGACATCCGCGGACTAATGAGCCTGCGTCACATGGTCAGCCTGTTCATCCGAAGCGGGTTGAAGCATGGATGATTAAGGGTTCTTACGGATCAGAGCCAGCATAACCCCCTGTGTGACAAGCTCTTCAGCCGGCAGCAAATCCGGGTACTTCGGGTTTTCCGCCTTGAGATACCGGCGGCCTTTGGATTCCACGTAAGTCTTTAAGGTGGATTCCCCATCGATCAAAGCGGCCACCACATCCCCATGCCGGGGTGACTTCCCATGCTCGAGAATCACCACGTCCCCATCCAGTATGTGACGCTCAATCATCGAATCTCCACGAACCTCCAAAGCAAAGGTCCTCGAAGTCATTTTCAACCCTAAGTAATCCAGTTCAACGCTCAGGCATCCCTGTTTTTCCTGCTGGCAATCCTGGGGCTTACCTGCCGGAATACTGCCGAAAACCGGAATTTCAACCCATTTCGAACTCCAGTGCGATTCATTGAGTGGGGCTGCATGAAACCGGCCCCCATGGCCCCCATCCTGATCGCTGTCCCTGAGGACCGCGCCATCTGCATCCTCACTCATCCAATCCGTGGAGAGAATCTGGATCGACCTGGCTTTGCCGTTTTTCCGGCACAGAATATTCTTCTTTTCCAATGCCCTGAGGTGGTCGAGGGCGGCGGTCTTACTTCCCCAGCGGAACTCAGAAGCAATCTCCTGTGCCGTGGGAGCGTATCCATTCTCTTTTAAGAACTGGCTGATGTATCTCAGCACTTTCTTCTGCGACTCGGTTATGCCTTTCATATCATATCAAATCAGCCTCACCCCTCCGTGTCAGCCATTTCAATTCACTGTTACTTTGGACAGTATATTCCGCCTTCATGGAATGCAACTGCGGACTTTCACACATTTTTGAATTCCCCATGTTAATTTTTCGCTGAATTCTCCGACTTTCCACTCAATTGTCAGATTCCCGCGGGACATTCTGAAATCACGGATCGATTCACTCAGTGTCATTGGCTACTTATGGATAAGGAAAAAGATAAAAATTGCGGAAAAACCCTCAAATTGGGCATCGACATCCACTCCAGCAATTATCGTGTTGCCTATGTCGAAGACGAGGAACCCTCCTCCACTGAGCGGGAAATGTCTCCGGAAGAGTTCCTCGATTGGGTGAAAACCCACATCACTCAAGGTAGGCGTGTCTACAGCTGCTATGAAGCTGGCCCACTCGACTGCACCCTCCATCTCGACCTGAAAAGCATCGGCGTCTACAATCGCCTCATCCGCTACAAACACTGGGAGGACAGCGTCCAAGCACGCGAAAAATCCAAATACTCCGCCACTGATTTGCTCGAAATCACCTGCGCCCTCGCCTGATCCGGGAGGCCAGCACCCATTTACACAAATCCGTGAACCATGAAAAAACCGGGCATTTGACTGCCCGGTTTTCAGCTATTTGTCTGTAGATAAAGAGTGAATTCAGTGAGCCGATGTCGACTCGCCTCCATTGTGAACAATATCCACTGCCTTATATCCACCACGTGACTTGAAGAAGAAGATCAAGCCAAGGTAACAAACCAGCATGAATATTGGGAAAATCGTGATCCTGGAGAGGGCAGCCTGAGTGGCTTTCTCTTTGATCTCACCGACTTTCTCCTGAATCTCAGCGGGCTGAGTGGCCAGTTTGTCAGCATCAATTTTGCTGTATGTGCCCAGCACATAATCTCCAGTGCCCTCGATTTGCTGGAAGACTTCGACATGCTCAGTTTTCACCGCTTTAGCCACATTGTCCTCCTGGAAATAACCAATCAGAGGGGAACCAACAATCCCCACCGAAAGCATCCCGATGCCGGCAATGGCATTCAAAGTCAGAGCCCCCCCCTTCGGGCATTGCTCAGAGACAATTCCCAGCATGGTGGGCCAGAAGAAAGTCTTTCCGAATCCATACAAAGTCGCCGCCGCAAAGATGATGGTGATTCCGGAGGCAGACGAAAGCCAGAAAAGCCCACAAATGGCCAATACGGAGCTGATACCCAGCAGACCCAGAGGTGAAAACTTTTTCACCAGGAATCCCGAAGTGAAAAATCGGAGGATCATCATGATAAAGGATGTGTAGACCAGCACCCAGGCTGGATTGGCGTTGGCTTTTTTCATTGGCTCTTCCATGAGGCCGGTAATCCAACCATCTGTTCCAAGCTCAGTGACCGCCAATGGCATCATAATGATAATCAAAACAATGAGCACAGGATTCCCCAGCGATCGACAATAAACCCCATAGGCAACTGTCCCGGCAACGATCAAGCCCCACTTGAGTCCTTCACCCCAAACGAAAACCTGAGCCAATTGCGAGAAGACCAACCAGGCCGCAATAAAGGCGCCAAATACACCGAACTCTGCAAGCATGTCCTTGTAGGAAGCTCCCGCCTGAACCCTTTCATTGACTGGGAAGGTCGCTTTAGCCAGCATAATTAAGTAGACAACTGCAGGGAAAACGATAATTCCAACGATGATACGCCAGTCTCCTTTGTCGACAATGCCGCTCAGTCCCATGGTGATAATACCGCCAATAACCAGTCCGCCCGGCCAACCGGCATGCAGAATATTGAGCCATTTGGTTTTCTCCTTGCGGAAAAGAGTGGCGACAACAGGATTGATGAATGCCTCGACTGTGCCATTGCCCAGTCCCAGAATGATGGAACCAGTGTAAAGGAGTTTAAAGCCGGCAGCCTGCGCGTCCAGGAGGGCCTGCCCTTCCAAACCGGCAGCGGATACCTTGGCATAGGCCAAAGATGCAAACAGACCGTACAGCGCATAACAGACAAAAGAAAAATACATGGCGATTTTGTATCCGATCCGGTCAATAACCAGACTGAAAAGTATGATACTGATTGCAAACGGCCAGACTCCGGCTCCGAAGAGCTCGCCTATCTGCACACTGTCAAGGCCAAAGTCGCTGGCCCATCGTCCCCCATTGCAAAGAAATGGCTCGGGTGATGAACGCAAAAGATGTGGTGATCAGAGCAATAAAACAGCCCCAGAAAACCACCTTATTATTCTTATTGGAAGTTTCTTCAGACATAGAATGTAGGTCGTTAGTTGGTTAATGAACTTATAATGTAAATTCAGGCAGATAGACTTTGTCACCGCCCTGGAGAGCGGATTGGTGGGCGCAGATTCCGACGCATGTCCAGTTGGCCGCGGTTTTCGCATTGGGCCAGGGATCACGGTTCTGGGTGAGTGAGTTGATGAATTCGTTCACCATGTGCGGGTGGGATCCACCATGACCGGCGCCCTGGAGGAATGAGAGGTGATCGGCGTCCTGAATGGATCGGGTGAATTTCCGGATGGGCTCGGGGCAGCAGGTGCGCATAGTCCGGAATTTCAACCTTCTCAGGAATTTCATGCTCCGGCCGTTTGGCGACGTGAATGATGTTGGGTTCGTTCTCCACCAGTGTCCATTCAAAGGATTTTTTGGTCCCATAAACATCAATACTTTCACGGTACTGGCGGGCCACATCGTAGAGGAAGCGCCAGATGTGGGCTGTGAGATCGGAATCCTTGATTTTTATGTGGCAGGTTTCCACAGCAAAGGAATTGCCGCTCTTGCGGGAGATGTCTTCACGGACTGTCCCCGAACCAAAGCAGCTCACGTATTCGGCCAATCCATTCACCATGCCCAGGCACGGCGAGACGACGTGGGTGGCATAGTGCATGGGAATCATGCGCTCCCAGTAATCGGGCCATCCGTCCATATCCTGAGGATGGCTGGCCGCAAGGTACTGAATCTTTCCCAGTTCCCCTTTATCGTACAACTCCTTGATGAAGAGGAATTCGCGGCTGTAGACCACGGTCTCCATCATCATGTATTTTTTGCCGGTTTCCGCAACTGTCTGGACAATCTCGCGGCACTCCTCAATGGTGGTCGCCATGGGCACTGTGCACGCGACATGCTTCCCAGCCCGCAATGCCTTGAGCGATTGCGTCGCATGATCCGGAATCGGCGTATTGATATGCACCGCATCAATTTCCGGATCCTTCAGCATCTCATCATAATCGGTATACCGCTTCTGAATGCCGAAGGCGTCTCCGACGGCATTCATTTTGGATTCATTGCGCTGGCAGATGGCAGCCAGATGGGCATCTGGATGTGCTTGAAATATGGGAATGAATTCCGCCCCGAACCCTAAACCAGCAATCGCTACATTGATTTTCTTATCACTCATAAGTCTTAAAAATTAATCAAACCAGCCCATCCACACCGCGTGGAATATGCATACCAAAACTCTGATTGGTGGAGGGCAAATCACACTCGGAATGGGACATTCTGTCAATCTCAAATTGTCGGAGTGGGGTCCATGTTCCGGAATAAAACCCGCGGACATGGGCCACCATTTATTTCGGCTCAAGTGAATGATTGGGGCTGAGGATGTTGGCTTTGTTCCAATGAGGTCAAATATTTCCACTGTGAGGTTGTGTGGCACGGTGAATAATGATAGAAAGTTCGTTCATGAATAGGTTTCAACGAGGACTTATAGTGATGGCCCTGACCCTGGCAGCGACTTTGGCGATGAGTGGGTGTGGTGGCATCAATGCCTCAGGCGGGGTCTCGCCATCGACATTTCTGATTCCTGGCATTCTTTGAGATGACTGCTATCTGAGTAACCGGCAACTGGATGACTGGAAATCAGATGAGCGGAATGAAAAAGGTCTCTCAGAAATCCCGAACACTGGCAGTGGTTTGACCGGACTCCACATCACTTCGAAGCCGGATCCATCAGTGGATTCCCGACTCCGATCGATACACAAATTTTAAATTAACCAACCGAAACTGTAAGATAAGATTAGACGCCCATGCGTTTCCCTTTAGCTCTGACATTCAAAATAGCCCGGCACATTGTGGTGAACAAAATCCGACGGACACCCAAGTTTGCCATGGTTCTCCAGCTCGAACCTCTGCATACATGCAATCTGACATGCACGGGTTGCGGACGGATCCGGGAGTACTCCACTTCACTGAAGGATATGATGCCACTGGAGGACTGTCTTCATGCCTCCGAGGAATGCAAAGCACCCATGGTATCCATCTGCGGAGGTGAACCCCTGATTTACCCGAAAATTGAGGAATTGGTGCAGGGGATTCTCGATCAGGGACGCATCGTGTATATCTGCACCAATGGCATGTTCATGCGGCGGAAAATGGTGGATTATCTCTCCGCCTGCTACAACAAAGGCTGGGAGCCCAAACTGACTGAACTGAGATCGGAAAACCTGATCAATGACAAGGATCTGGAAAAAATCCGCGCCGGCAAAAATGATGGTCGGCCAGTGATTGGACCCAGCCGCTGGATGTACTGGAATGTGCACATCGACGGTCTGGAGTTCACCCATGATCTGATTGTCGAACGGGAAGGCGTTTTCCGGGAGTGCGTCATGGCGATCCGCATGGCAAAACTGCTCGGATACCAGGTCGCAACAAATACCACCGTCTACAAAGAGACAGATGTGGAGGAAATTGAAAAAATGTTCCAGTATTTCTCCGCCATGGAGGTCGATGGACATACCATTTCCCCAGGATACGATTACGACGCGGCTAAAAAGGATATGGTCAAAAGACTGGGCAAAAACCCGGGCGACTTTTTCCTCACCCGCAAAATGACCCGTGAGAAGTTCAGCCGCATCCAGGAATGGGGACGCAAATTTACCATTTTCGGCAC
The DNA here is from genome assembly GCA_021209225.1 of Verrucomicrobiota bacterium. Lineage (GTDB taxonomy): Bacteria > Verrucomicrobiota > Verrucomicrobiia > Limisphaerales > JAJOIW01 > JAJOIW01. The sequence goes on along the minus strand of JAJOIW010000122.1, from coordinate 5,532 downwards.
TCCGGTTTACCAGGAATTTCTGGAAGGCAAGCGGGAGTTGACCTGCACTGCCTGGGCCATTCCCACCCGGAATGTGCGCGGGTGGAAAGCCCCCTGCTACCTCATGACCGATGGGCACTATCCCACCTATCAGGAAATGCTGGAAAAAGTGAACTGGGAGAATTATGGAGTCGTCGATGGCGTCGCCCGGGATCCCCGGTGCGAAAATTGCATGGTGCATTGCGGATATGACCCCAGCGGAGCCCTTGGCACCAATGCCCAGCCCGGAGATACCTGGAAAAACATCCGCTACAATTTCGGTCCAAAACCAAAGCCCTACCTGCCCGGCAAAAAAGTGGAGGCTTTCAATGGCGTGTCCATCGGCAAGGGCCATCTGGCACAGGCAAAATCAGCCATTCGCGACAAGGCTGACGCTCAGGAACCTGCCGCACAAAACAATGGGTGCTGCGATACCGAGAAGCTCTCCACACCTTCGACTGCCAAGCACGATTAATTTTATTGCTCAGAATCATCCGGTGAAAATTAACCGATTTGACATAAATTCCTTGAATTTAAAGGTTTTCTAAAATCTCCGATTGAATATGCTGTGATGAGATCCATCGGGGATTGATGATTCGGAAGCTAAAGCATGGAAAACCAGACGAATGATTGAGAACCGAGAGAAACCGGACAATCCGGGAGGATCTGGATAGCTAAGAAAAATTGATTATGTCTGTTGATACAGCGACCACTACAAACCAGCTCGAAGAACTTAAGAAATACACAACCGTCGTCGCCGACACCGGTGACTTCGCTTCATTGAAGGCTTACGAACCTCAGGATGCCACCACAAATCCCAGTCTGATTTACAAAGCGGCTCAAATGCCCGAATACCGGCATCTGGTCGAAAAAGCTGTTGCGGACGTGAAGTCCAGAGGTGTGGCCCAGGACCAACTTGTGGCTGAGATTGTCGATTACCTTCTGATATTGTTCGGGATTGAAATCCTCAAGATCATCCCAGGCAGGGTTTCCACTGAGACCGATGCCAAGCTTTCATTTGATGTCGACGGCCTCCTGGTGAAGGCGCGGAAGTTCATTGATTACTATGAGAAAAGTGGTATTTCCCGCGATCGGATTCTGATCAAGATAGCCACGACCTGGGAAGGTGTTGAAGCGGCTCGGGTGCTTGAAAAAGAAGGCATTCATTGCAACATGACCCTGCTCTTCTCGATGGTTCAGGCGGTGGCGTGTGCTCAGGCGGGAGCCCAGCTGATTTCACCATTTGTCGGCCGCATTCTCGATTGGTATAAAACCAACACGGGCAAAAATTACTCACCAGCGGAGGATCCGGGTGTTGTGTCCGTGACCAGCATCTATAATTATTACAAAAAATTCGGGCACAAAACGGAAGTGATGGGTGCCAGTTTCCGCAACAAAGGAGAGATCATCGAACTGGTGGGCTGCGATCTCCTGACCATTGCCCCATCCCTGCTGAAGGAACTGCAATCCTCAAACGAGCCGATCACGCGCAAATTGTCCCCGAATAATTCCAGCGATCTCGAAAAGATGGATGTGGATGAAAAAACATTCCGCTGGCTCATGAATGAGGATGCCATGGCAACAGAAAAAACCGCCGATGGAATCCGGAGATTTGCTGCCGACACGGTTGAACTGGAAAAAATGATCGCAGGACTGATCTGACCAGTCATTGCAGAATCGGAATCATTGGAAAATTCGCGGATCCCCGGGTCAAATATCTCCCGGGGATTTTTTTCATTCTGACCCGCTTTGAGGATCCGTCTTCAAAGGGTGGATGTTTCAACCAGCGTGAATTTTGAGGCCATCCCAGGCCAGGTAGACCCCGGCCGGGAGTTCGGCCTGATGAATATCGTGATCATAATCATGGGTGAGGTGGGTGAAATAGGTTTCTCTGGCGCCAATTCTTCGTGCGGCAGTCAGGGCCTCATCCAGGCAGAGATGGGTGGGATGTTCGCGGAACCGCAGGGCATCCAGAATCAGGACGTCCACTCCACGCACCTGATCCAGAGCTTCAGATGGCACTTCCTTGCAATCCGTCAGATAGGCCACGATGCGCTTTGGACCACACTTGAAAAGAAACCCGGTGCAGGTGGTTTTCCCATGCGGGAGCCATACCGGCTCCACCTCCAGATCCCTGAATCGGAATGGCTCAGAAACCACCCTCGCCTCCGGCTTGAAGTAACCCAATGGAATGTCCTTCAATCGGAAGGCATAGGCAAACACCCGCTTCAACTGTTTGAATGTGGATTTGGATGCATAAATGGGCAGAGCTTCACCCGTCTCATGATTGCAGAAACGACGGCAGTCATCCATGCCCATAATATGATCGGCGTGGGCATGAGTGACAAAGACGGCATCCACTTTCCGGATCTTTTCCCGCAAACACTGGATTCTCAATTCAGGGGTGGTATCAATCAGAATCGATGTAAGGTCACTCTCTATATATACCGATGGACGCGTCCGGATATTTTTGGGATTTGCCAGATATTCACCCGGATACTCCATGCCAATCACCGGGACTCCCTGGGATGTGCCAGACCCAAGGACCGTCACAGACAACTTTTCCGCAGCTTCCAATTCATGCATCTCTGATTCTTTCTGATTCACCATTCTCCAGACTTGAAATCCAACCATAAAACAAAACAATCAATCAACCATCTTGGTTCTCTAATTCTGGAGTCACGCCAAAATGAAGTGAGTTATGCTAACGACCTTGCGTATCAAAAACCTCGCCCTCGTCGAGGACCTGAGTGTGGAATTCTGCCCGGGATTCAATGCTTTAACCGGAGAAACCGGAGCGGGAAAATCAGTGATTATTGGTGGCCTGCAATTGGTTCTTGGCGGACGGGCTGACAAGTCATTGATTCGGTCGGGCACGGACCAATGTGTGATCGAAGCGGTGTTTGATATGAGTGACATGATCGAAGCGATAGACGATCTGCTGCAGGAGCTGGGGCTCGAACCCTGCGAGGACAATCAACTCCTCCTGAGACGGACGATTCAGGCCAATGGCTCCAGCCGGCAATTCGTCAATGGCTCGCCCTGCACGGTGAGCCACCTCAGCAAAATCGGCGGCCAGTTGGTCGATATCCATGGCCCACATGACCACCAATCACTCCAGGAAAACAAAAAGCAGTTGGATATCCTCGATGCGAGCGGCAACCTGCAGGAACTCAAATCCCAGCTTGCCTCACTCACCCGGGAACGGAATTCACTCGTCCAAGCCAATGCCGAACTGGCTGTCAATGACCAGGAATTCGCACGACAGGTCGAAATATTGGAATTTCAGGCGCAGGAAATTCAAAGCGCTCAGCTTCATCCGGATGAGGAGGAAACCTTGGAAAATGCCTACCAGAGGGCAACCAACGCCACACGCATCCACGATCTCTGCCAGGAGGCAGCATTTTACCTCCAGAATGGCGAACCCTCCGCCCTCCACTTCATTCACTCCGCCTCCAAAGCGCTCCACCAAACCGCATCCATGGATCCGGAAGCCAGCCACCTCGCCGATCTGGCCAGGCAAACAGCCAATCTCGCCGATGAACTCACCCGCGAAATTGAATCGTATGTCGAAAACCTCGAAGTCGATCCATCCCAACTTCAATCCATCGAAATGCGCTACTCGAATCTTCAGTCACTCAAAAAAAAGTATGGCCGGTCCGTCGGCGAAATTCTGGCATTCGGCAGGCAGGCCCAGGAAAAACTCATGCACCTCCAGCAAAGGGAGCAACAGATCGAAAATTTCAAAACACTCATCGAAAACCTGGATTCCCGCAGGATGGACATCGCATCAAACCTGTCCCAGCAGCGCAGCCGGATTGCTCCACCCCTGGCCGAGGCCATTCAGTCCCACCTCAATGACCTCGGATTCAAGCAGAATCAGTTTGAAATCCATGTCCTGGCCAATCCCCGGATTTCTGGCGATCGGCTTGGATCCCACGGCTTTGATGCGGTGGAGTTCATGTTTCCCCCAATCCGGGAGAACCACTGAAGCCACTCAAATCGATCGCCTCATCCGGGGAGATGGCGCGTGTCATGCTGGGAGTTAAAACTGTGCTTGCAGCGAATGATTCCATTCCGCTCCTGGTGTTTGATGAGGTTGACGCCAATGTCGGGGGGGAAACCGCTGCGGTGGTTGGCCAGAAACTCAAACAAATAGGAAAAAACCGGCAGACATTATGTATCACGCATCTGGCTCCGGTCGCCGCCTGTGCTGATGCCCATTACATTGTTTCAAAGCACGTGTCCGACGGAAGGACCTTGTCCCAGGTCAATAAACTGGATGAGAAGTCCAGAGTCCAGGAGATCGCCCGCATGCTGGGCGGCAGTGACAAAGAAATCCTCAATCATGCCAAAGCTTTGCTGGGACGCAGAAAGTGAGCCATACCCGGAATCCACTCTCTCTCAATTGAAGATCACTTCCAGTGTCGACAGGAAATGGACAACCATAGCCATCCAGACCACAGACAGATTGGCAACCACCCACCATCCCCGACCAACCTTCCGGAGCAGCTGTGCAACGATCAGGGCATTGATGAAAAAAAGAAGCGACCAGGTGGGATAGAATCCTAATTCAATCAAATGCCTGAACCATACCGGATACCCACCGGCATTGGTCCAGAATACCGGATTTTCCTTAAATCCGGCAGCAGCCAAAAACCAAAGCACTCAACACTAAACTCATTGAGCTCCACAGAATATCTCTCAAATATCCCGGATACGCCCAATCCTTTGCAGATTGTTTCATAAGCCTCCACCCGATCTATCGACACGGGATAAAGGTGTTTTGAGAGGATTCTATGGCAGACCTGACTCTCACTCAGCGGAAGTTTTCATAACCTGCTCAATCGTCTCCGCTTAGCCTCGATTCACTTCCGCACATTTATTTATTGTGTGTGATTCTGGACACAGAAACCCAGGCACCGGATTTTCAGCAGGATGCATCCGTTCCGGAATCACCATGGATCGGGTTTTCACCCTCTGGATCATGTGAATGAAAAAAATTGTAACATACCCGGAGTCGGAAGTGCCATGTAGTCATCACCAGCGCGATGACGCCTGGAATGTGTCGGGCAGCATCCCGGATTAATTTCCTGAAATAGAAATAATGTCTGATGTATCAAAACACCTGAACTGGCAACTGATGGCCCTGTTGTTATGGGTGCCCATGGCCGCATTCTGCGGGTCCAGTCCCGGGTTTACTGGTTTGCCTCACTCCGCCAAATGGGCCATCACTCTAAAGACGAAACCTCTCCTGGAATGGATCTCATCCAACACGCGCCATGCCGCACTCTTTCAATCCCATTGCGATGAACTCGAGGCACGGAATAAGAAAGTCACTGGAATCCCGATTCGACCCGAGCATTTTTCCGAAATGACCCTTTTTGGCTTTGACGGGACAATACCCGACCCATCGGGAGTTATTTTGAGTTCCTCCATTGATATTCACAAATTTTTAACCAATTTCAGACAAAGACTTTTGGATTCCGGAGAGATGTCGCTCCAGGATTTACC
>JAJOIW010000125.1 GCA_021209225.1 Verrucomicrobiota bacterium | reverse complement strand
AGGAGAATTTCGGCGCCGGACTGAACCACAATAAAGCTCCGGCGCGCCGGAATCTCCAATGAGGTGAAAAAATAAACGCCTCTGGCGTTTTAGTCCAGTTTGTTCAGCTCAGATGAAATGGCCATGGGATTGTTGAAATCCCAATACACAAGAAGGTTGACTTGGCCATTCACAAGCGGAGTGCTGCTGGAGTCATTTGGGCCTGATTTTGCGATAACTTCCAGTCCATCGAGGAAGTTGTCGTTGTCGGAGTCCACATTGAGTGGGTTTGTGCCGGTATCGGTGCGGCTGACATATACACCCGTGTTGGTTTCAACACCATCACTGAGTCCGTCTCCATCGGTATCGGCCACCAATGGATTGGTTCCGGTATCGCTGGATGATACCCAGGTGCCGGTATCTGATTCCACTCCGTCGCTGAGTCCATCATCATCTGAGTCGGCGTCAAATGGGTCTGTTCCATTTTCAAGTTCCTTGCTGTTGACGACACCATCTTTGTCCTCGTCGTCACCGGCATCATTTCTGGTGATGTCGAGACCGGCGATTTCTTCCAGGATGTCAGACATACCATCATTGTCCGCGTCGCGTGAGCGGTCCAAAGATGTGGGGGAGGCGCCTTCGGCCAGTTTTTCCACTTCCAGCGGAAAGAGAGCTGAGGCATAGACTGCAAAATCATCAATATATCCCTGAAGGCTGCCGTCTCCATTTGGTCCTGCTCCAATGAAGAATCTGGTGAAATCCGCAGGCAGTGGCAATGCGCCATTTGACGACATGAAAAGGAGTCCATCGACATACACCTCTTTGCGGCCACCACGTTTGATGAATGCATAGTGGTGCCAGTCGGAGAAACTGAAGTTCAGAATGTCGGGGAATTCCTCTGAATATTGATCAAAGAAGGCGTTTGCGTCCCGGTTGACCCGCTGGGTATTGGCAGTGCAGCATCCGGAGCTGTCAAAGTAGATGTTGGCATTGGACCAGGGGACGTGAGCACTGACCCCACGGTTCGGACCGTTAGCGGATGGGGAGAACCCGAAAAAGGAGAAAGTGCCAGCGATGGCATCGAGTTTCTGCCAGAAGCTGATGGTCATCTCGTCATATGGTGCGGTGAGGGACATGAAGGAACCATCTTCAATGAAGAGGTGCTCCTGCTCTGAGCCGGAACCAAAGTAGACGGCGCGGTCACCACTGTTGCCGGATGCGCCTTCACCAGCTGCCGAATAGACTGGCGATGTGGCCAGCACACCATTTTCCGGGTCTTCTGCGCGGCCCCGGAATTCCCCTTCAATGCCAAAGACGGAATCCACGGCAGCGTCGGACGGAGAATTGCTGTTGAAGTTGAAGTAGGCGATCAGATTCTGGTCGCCTTTTTTCAGAGGCACGATGGTAGCATCGAGAGCGTTTCCATTGTATTTGATTTCCAGTCCATCAGGCCAGAGATCGCCATCGGTGTCCGCCTTGACCGGGTCTGTTCCGGTGTCAGTGGCTGAAACAAATGTTCCGGTGTTGGTCTCGGATTTGTCGTCTATGCCGTCACCATCAGTATCTCTGGAGAGTGGGTTTGTGCCGGCGTCGACTTCCGCTTTGTCATCAATCCCATCGCCATCCGTGTCGGCCAGCAGCGGGTTCGTGTCCAAGCCAAACTCTTCCAGATCTGAAAGTCCATCCAGATCGGAATCTACCCCCTCATTGGAGACATCTGAATCCAGTCCCACGGCCTTTTCGTAAGCGGTGGGGAGTCCGTCATTATCGGAGTCGACGTCCCGCATCAGGTCAGAGGCTTTGAGTCCACCGGCGAGCTGTTTGATCTCGTCTGATACGAGCACACCATTGAAGAAGGCCACATCATCCAGGAATCCCTGCATGGATTCTGCTCCATTGAGTGAGGATCCCATGACGAATTGTCTGAAGTCTGTGGGCAGTGGAGAAGTGTTCGTGCCGCGCAGGAACAGAAGACCATCAATCCAGATTTCTTTGGTGTTTCCATTTTTGATGAAAACGAAATGGTGCCATTTTTCGGTGAAGTCGAAGGCTTCGATTTCATCATAGTCAGCGATCAGGCCACTGATGTTCCGGCTCACACGCTGGGTGGCGCCGTCACAACATCCGGCTGTGTCAAAATAGATGGTGCTGTCGGACCAGGGGGTGTGCATGGAGAACCCGCGTTCAGAGCCGGATGAGGTGGGAGAGGCCCCTTTCATCACAGTCATGGCGGTCACTTCTGTCAGTTGCTGCCAAAAGGAAATCGACATCCGATTTCCGGCAGTCAACTCATTCAGCCAATCGACATCGTCCACGACAATGGATGGTCCAGCGCCTGCCTGGCTGAAGTCGACGGCTTTATCGCCCGCTTCACCGGTTCGTCCGCCCGCATCTTCAGTGTAGACGGCCATGGCGGATTCATCCGCTGTTCCTTGCAGGGTGCCAACCACACCGCCAACAGAATCCACTGCTGTGTCGGGATTGGAGTCATCATTGAATTCCCAGAACACGGCCGTTTTCAGCTCGTAATCGGAGAATTTCGCAGCTTGAGCGCCTGTGGACAATGCCAAGGCTGCCATCAGGCAAGCAAAACTTTTATAGTTAGGTATATTCATCAGTCAGGTGTTTGATTAAGCGTCCCATCCTATGCCGGTATGGAAGCCAATGTCACTTCTTAATATTGGTAAATAACATGCGTGGATTTAAAGAAACGGATTTTGGACCCGGGGGAGAATGAATGATGGACCTGATTGAGTATGAAGCAGATTTAAGGAAATTGGCTTGAGTTTATTCGAGTAGGTTTGACATGGTGGATGAAAGTCGATGATGAGATCGAATCAGAACGGATACCGAAGGATGAGGCCAATGGATGCTGGGGGAGGGCAGCCATCTGGCAATCTGGCCTTGGACCAAACCATAGAGCGGACTCACAATTACCTGTTGCGCACCCAGAAGGATAAGACCTATTGGATTGGGGAACTGATGGTGGATGCCACTTTGGTGGCGGACACAGTCGCATTCCATCACTGGGATGGGTCCGTGGATTTGAATTGGCAGCGAAAAGCGGTCAACCACATTTTCTCGATGCAGACCGATGAGGGCGGGTGGAATATTTATTATGGTGGTCCGCCTGAGGTGAATGCCACCATCAAGTGCTATCTGGCATTGAAGCTTGCGGGAGTGCCGATCACCGACCCGCGCATGCTTCGGGCACGGGAGATGGCGGTGCATTTGGGTGGGGTGCCCCGTATGAACACATTCTCAAAGCTTTACCTCGCCCTGCTCGGTTTATACCCATGGAAGTATGTGCCCTGTATTCCCTGTGAAATTCTTCTGATTGGGAAATGGTTCTACGTCAACTTCAATGAGATGAGTTCGTGGAGTCGGGCGATGCTGGTTCCGTTGGCGATCATCAACCATTTCCGGCCGGTGCGTCGCATCAATCAGGAATTCTCAATCGAGGAACTTTTTCCTGAAGGCTACCACGAGCGGGACCTCCGCCTGCCCAAGGATCCACAGATGTTCACCTGGCGGAATTTCTTTCTGGTTGCGGACCGATTCATTCAAGTGGTTGAAAAGTTGAAACTGAGGCCTTTCCGGTCCATGGCTTTGAAGAAAGCTGAGCAGTGGATGTTGGAGCGTTTTGAAGGATCTGATGGTTTGGCAGCCATTTTTCCGGCTATGCTCAATTCACTGATCGCATTGAAATGTCTTGGTTATCCGGACGACCACGCGCATGTGATCCGGGCGCGTCGCAACCTCAAGAACCTGGAGCATGAGACCACGAATTCCGTGCGCATTGAGCCGTGTTTCTCCCCGGTTTGGGACACAGCCATCGTCTGTATTGCCATGCGGGAATCCGGGATCCCCGAGGACCATCCCGCGATGAAAAACGCGTGTGAATGGCTGATTAAGAAAGAAATCCGTTTTCGGGGTGACTGGTACTACAAGAACCCGGTGAATGTGGAGCCAAGCGGATGGGTTTTTGAGTTCGAGAATAAATGGTATCCGGATGTGGACGACACCGCCATGGTTCTGTTGGCGCTGCGCCTGATTTCCACCGACAACGTTCAGTCGCGCAATGAATGCTTCAATCGGGGATTGACCTGGATGGCGACATTCCAGTGCAAGGACGGGGGATGGGCCGCGTTTGACAAGGATTGCACCAAGAGCATTCTGGAGAAGGTTCCATTTGCGGATCACAATGCCATGCTTGATCCGGAGTGTTCTGATATCACTGCCAGAATTCTGGAAGTTTTGGGAAAAGAATCCTGGTCTGTTGATCACCCTCAGGTGGCCAAAGCAATCGATTACCTTCGGCGGACGCAGGAGTCTGACGGCAGTTGGTACGGGAGGTGGGGCGTCAATTATATCTATGGCACCTGGCAGGTGCTGCGTGGACTTTCTGCCCTGGGAGTCGATATGAATCAACCCTGGCTCCAAAAGGCCCGGCAATGGCTGATTTCGGTACAGCGTCCGGACGGGGGGTGGGGAGAACGCTGCAATACTTACGAAGACCCGGTCTACAAGGGGCAGGGGCCATCCACTCCATCGCAGACTGCTTGGGCCGTCATGGGTTTGATTGCTTTTGGAGATTCAGAGGACCCGGCTCTCAGAGATGGGATCAGTTACCTTATACAAACTCAAAACCCGGATGGCACCTGGACCGAACATGAAACCACCGGAACCGGCTTTCCCAAGGTATTTTATCTGAAATACGATCTATACCGGATTTCCTGGCCACTCCTTGCTTTAGGTGAATTCCGCACGCTGCTGCAGTCGGAGTCACATTGGCCCCGGGATCGGGTCCATAATCAGGTCACAACCGAGTAATGGATCATTATCAGGCTTATGGTTGTCATTTGTGTGGCGATGCCTGAGGAGGCTCGAATCTTCCGTTCCATACTTCGAAGTGCCCATCCTTCTCCCACCGTTCCCTCCTTGCAAATATGGACAACCGGAGTTGGGCCTGAACTCGCTGGAAGAAATTTCTCCCGATACATTGAATCAGCTTCCACTGCTCCCAAGGCGGTTGTCATTTCCGGTTTTGCCGGTGGACTCAACCCCAGGCTTCGTTCAGGAGATCTGGTATTGCATGGAAATTATGAGGAGTTCCCCTGGGTGGATCGATTCAGGCATGAGTGCCTTGTTCGTGGGAAGTACCTGACTTCAGACAAAATCATCACCTCCGCGCAGGAAAAGCAGGTGCTCTTTGATTCCACTCAGCACGATGCTGTGGACATGGAGTCGTCAGTGCTTCTGGATCAATGCCAGTCCTATGGCATTCCAGGAATCGTTCTGAAAGCTATTTCCGATGCCGCCCATGAGGACCTTCCATTGGATTTTTCCCAATTCCTGGATAATTCAGGTCGCATGAACTACGTCCAGCTCGCCATGAGCATCGCCAGAAAACCAACTGTCCTCCCATCGCTTCTGGATCTGGGATCCAGGTCCAGTCTCTGTGGACACAATCTGAGAAGCGCATTCCACCCCTGGTGGACTTCGTTTTCGTCTCAAAGTTAGTCAGTTTTATTTCATTCAAGTCTGCTGATTCTCAGGCACTTACCTGGATTTCCATGCTGTCCAGGGATAAAAAATGGGGAAATTATTGGAAAATTCTTGAATTCCGGTCGATCCTACTTCCATGTCGAGCGACAAATAGAAACCATTTTGTAGCGGAATCGTATTTGCGCCGACTGAAACATAACTGAGATAATATCCCCGACCGGTTGGAAAGTTGAGCGGTCCTATGGGAATCGCTTACAGGATTGGAACTCGGTATCAGGGAACGATTGAAATGACAACCAGGGAAGAAAAAAACCAGTTTGCTCATCGATATTCCGATGCAGAATGGATGATTCTGGCGGCAAATCCTCGTTTCATCAACGCCTTGAATGAATCCATGGATGAAGCCGACCAGGAAGCCAGGCGTATCCTGGCAGATTCCAGCCGCCCCGCAGCATCAGGGAAAGCCAAATTATTTCCAGACTTACAGATCCGACCTATTGGTGGTGACAAGCCGGTGGGACCAACGCAATGATCCAAGTGCCTTCGTCCGATCCATCAATCATCGCTAAGTGAGTTGATTCCAATATGTGGTCCGGGAGTGCCGCCGGTTTCCGGGTGAATCTCTCCGGGATCGCGATTCATGTTAAGACTGCGTGCCTGGGGAGGATTGCGGTTTTCGTTTGATACCGATGTCTTGTTCGTATTCACCAATCTGAATGACGGACTTGTTTTGCAGGACATCCATTTCACGTTTCAGCATGGCGATACGTTTTTTGGCGATTTCAGCCATGGCACAATCGGGATCCTCGTTGATGAGTCTGTTGAGGGTGAGTTGAGCGGCGGTAATGTTTTGTAATTTCCTGATTTGTATATCCACCAGCAGATGGTACCAGTCGGCCCGCTGCTTGATGGACTGATGCGGAATTTCCAGTGCCTCCTGAATTAAGCGCATAGCCTCGGATGGATCATCCGCCTCAAAAGCAAGCCGCTGCACTAATTCACGGCGTGCACTGAAGTTTTTGGGATGTTCATGAAGGTGAGCCGCCAGATCATCCAGGCTTAAATCATCCACAGATTTTTTAAGATTCTCGTGCACGTAATCGCGGCCGAACTCCAATCCGTAGTCGCGGTTATCATTGGTGACGGTGAGCTTTTAATGGGTTCGGTTGCCTTTGTGGCCGTGGCGATGGAGAGTTGAGCAATACGTTGCTCCGCCTCATTCGCAGCTTCGGAATCCGGGAAGCGTTCCACAATTATCTGAAAATATGCTTTGGCCCGGGATTTATCCTTGAGGTAATTCAGGGAGATTTCCGCCAGTTGTGTGAGTGCCACAATTTGTGAGCCGACAGAAGGCAGTGGATCCTTCGCCAGGTATTCCTCCAAAATAGCCAGTGCTTCCGTGGGTTCCTGGCGGTGTTTTGCCCAGATTTGTGCTTTGAGCAGGTGTCCCTGAATATTGGTGGGAAACTCCTCAAGTTCCTTATCGATGGATTCCAGGGCCTGCGAATAAAGCCCCTGATTCCTCATGCGGATCGCCGGTGAAAAGTTGGCTGATGCCTCAAGTTCCTCAGATGGCATGAATGGATCCAGAAATGGTTTTGTCGCCAATAATATCAATGGCTTGCCCCAGATAATTGCCAGTCCCAAACCAAATAAGGCTCCTATGAGTGGAATCATTGGATGGGGTGGCATCCCAAGCAGAAAAACTGTCCCAGCGAGAAACGGCAGACTGATCAATGTGCGGAATCGGATTTTCTCAACACCTGCCAGCTTCAGGCTTCTGAAAAAAAGAAATAAAAGGGCGCCCGATAAAATGACCAGAAGGAATAATTTCACTATTTGAATCAGCGTCACTTCGGCAATCATATATGTGGGTTGTATGTTATTGGATCTAACGAAACCGATTCCTCGTGGCATGCGCTGTCAGTGGAAAATGGTTAAATCAGGATCCTTTCTGGCCAGATGAAAGTCAAGCCCGCTCCCTTTCGATTTCAGAGCCCATGCAGTCAGCCAATCTGTGACACCTGGCATCCAGCCACAAAAATATGCCGCCAGTGACTGAGTCATTGGCGGCTGTAGGGAATCTCACCCATCCAGGCTTATGAAAAATTCTGTGCCTTAAATTCCTGGAGGGGTCATTCCCCCGCATTGACGTCAAAGATGCCCAGCCCATATACACCGAGTGGGATATAAAAGCCGGTTTCAACTGTGCCAGCCATGTTTGAAATGTCTGGATACAGGCATCCGGGAATCGACCATTTACTCCGCAGCACCGGGGCGGATGGATTCGAATAGTCGATCGCCAGGACCCCATCCTTCGAATAGTGTGCCGACATCAGCAGGGATCCTTCCGCACGAAGCTGCCGCGACCAGCCCGGTAACCCGAATGTGCTCACTATGCCCAGTTTTCCATCCTCATCCAGTCTCACGCCCTGGATCGCATACCCATTCTTTTCCGTCCAGTTTGCATAAACCAAAGTATCCGCAACAATTTCTGCTTCATAAGGCAGATTGGAGACCACCAGAGTATCAATCAGGCGCACTTCAACTTCATCATAGGCGCTGGCGTGAATGGCTAATTGATCCTGTTTTGGATCCCCGGAATCTGTATAGGGATTGCCGGAGGTCAGGAGCACATTGCCCTGGTGTGTCAGACCAACCAGCTTGCCTGGAATATTGATCGGGTCATGTTGCGTCGGTTCAGTCAGGTCAGTGAAGTCGACTTTGGTCAATTGATTTTCTGTGAGCCATACCTGGCGGAATTCCGGGTCGACAGGCTTTTCTCCCGGTGGCACCGGCAATGGTGGTTTGGTTGTGTCAGGCGATATCAATACCATCCTCGAAATCTGGGTCGAATAAAATGCCTGACGCCCATTCCAGAATATCCCTGAATAATCGATCCAGCCGCCCACCTCGGGATCTATGGGTTGAGATGATGAGAATGTATTCAGGAATTGGGCAGCTCCATCGGAAGGAATGGCCAGGGATATGAAGAGTGGAGGCATGTTCCATCCCCAGGGTCTGAAAGGTCCACCCCAGAACACATCGTCCAGAAAATAATACCCGTAGCCTGCCTGGCGGGTCAGCACCACTTCAGAATCGCTGAAGACTTTGGCCTCCAAATTGAGATTCCAACCCAGATCATGAAATGCCTGGTGACTTTCATTCTCGATCGTCATCACTCCTTCACTCAGACCAATGCTGAAGATGGAGACGTAGGAGACATATTCAGAATCAGCTTCCTCTTTGGATCCCGGCGCAGGCTCTGCAATTGGGGGAAGGGCCACCGTTTCAGTGGACAAAACCAGGTGAAGTTTTCCTTGAGCCAGAAACCAGGAGGAGAATGAATAACCTTTCGGGGATCCAGCCAGATCCTCAGGCACAGAAAATTCCAGATCATCCACGGGCGTTGCCAGATCAGACTTGGCATAAACTGACAACCTGGTCTTGCCAGAGCCATTCCACCACACTTGCGCTGTGAGGATATAGTCTCCCCACTCCAGCACTCTGTCAGCGGATCTGGTTAACTGAATCTCGCTGAGCACATTCGGCTTGTCTCTGTCGGACGCGTCCACAGTGACAAGCTCCTGGTTGCTGATGCTGTAAATATATTCTCCATAGGTGGTGGCACGCCGGGGGACAAAGTCATGCTCAATCACCCCCCGCAGGGTCAATTTGGATTCATCAAAATCCACAATCTGCATCCCGGATTGATGGGATCGATCACTCCAGGCGCTGAATGGAACCAGGATCATCCCCTCATCAGTCAATACCCGGAATGCTTTTTCATCCTGATTGGCTTCACTCCAGCCCCACGAATCGCCGAGAAGCACCTTGCTCAGCAATGTGGGTTGAGCTGGGTCAGAAACGTCAAACATCTGCACCGCCGGGCGCCATCCGTCAATGTTGTCGATGCCCATGGTAATCAGTCGATCCCCCATGGGGTGGATATATGTCGACCAGCCGGGAATCTCCAGCTCACCCAGAATCTTCGGGTCCCGCGGATCGGAATTGTCCACAATCCAGAGCGGATCTATGCGCTCAAATGTGACGATATACACGCGCTGCCCATCAAATCTTGTTGCAAAGAGCGCTTCATTTTTCCCAAGTGTGACACTTCCAAGGCGCTCAGCCCGCGCTGAATTCTCCAATGAATAATTTTCGAGGCTGGTATGGCTGAGCTGACCATTATTGTTGCGCACCTCAGCAATGACGGTGAGCACAGAACCGGACACAGACATTTTGAATTTGTCCCTGATCCAGCCCTTGACTGGAATGGTAAGCGTGTTCCCGATGGAGCCATTGAGATTGGAGATATCGACGACGTGGAGTTCGGTGTTGTTGTATGGCCAAATCCCATGGGTCGCTATCAGAAAATATCGATCGGTGGCGCTCACTGCCTCTGCCCAACCGGCAAAAAATCTTTCGCCTGTCTTGATTGGATTTGCCGGGTCGGCCAATTGAATTGCCACAAGTGCGGAGCCGCTTTCCCAGGATGTGATGGATCCACCTTCCATCACGGGACGATATTCACTCGAACTCGTGTAAAGTACCGTGCCGACAAGTCGGGATTCCTGCAGTTGTCCTGGAATCCGGATGGAACCCGTGACTGTGAGTGACTCCTGGCTGACATCGATAATCAGAACCTGACTGCCGGTTGTTTCCTCATAATAACCGCAATAATCATTCACCATCAGAGCTATGTGGTTGTCATCTATCACATACATCTGTTCGCCGGCAGCTGGCAGAAAGAAGCGTTTACTCACAACCGGTGCTTTCGGATCACTGAGGTCAATGACCTGGAGCCCTTCCAGACTATTGAAAAAATAGAGTGTCTCCCCACGAAACGCCCAGATATCCGACTCCACCACCTCACGATTGGCATCGCCTTCTTCGGCTGGCGGAGCCATGTCCTCAACCCGATCAGAGTCTACCGCCACTTCCGGACCACCGGAATTCACTGAGTCGGAAACACTCCCCTCAAATTCCTTCCGCCCTTCGTAAAAGCTGGATGGAAGCGGGTTGTGCGCCATAGCCCGAACCCGCAACATCTCAGTCTCCCGATCCGCTTTAATCGAAAATTCCACTTCTGTGGATTGTTCCCCATCGAGGTGTCTGACTGCTCGTGGAATCCAATTCCCCTTGGCCAGCCGACTTCGGCCCTCCAATACAATTTTGCGAAGCCCGGAGGGAACCCGGACAGTCACGATCAACTGGTCTGAATCCATCCTGATGGCTACGATTTCCGGTGCCAATTCCTCATCGGCGCTCAGGGCACTCTGTGCTGACAATGGCTGGGATCCCGGCAGAATCGTGGCTCCCACACATGCCAAGGCAAATATAAGTAAGCGAAAAAACGAATGAATATTACTCATTATTCTAATTCCTGACTGGTCCAATTCACCTCAATGTAATCGGAGATCCGGGAAAATTCTATGCTCCAATAGGTAAAAGTTTTGTAATCGTTGGTCATTCAGCACGTTTCCCTTGGGGGGGACATTTATGTGCTTTGATAAACTTCTTGAGCCTGATGGCCTGATTACGTCAATCTGATGAGCGAAAATATGTCTGATACCACGCAATCCTCATGTGACGGAGCGAGTCACTCGCCCTCGGCAGCATGGCGCCGATATTCCAGTATTCTGCTGGACGGCCCCGACAGAGCCCCGAGCCGCGCGATGCTCTATCCAGTCGGCTTCCGCAAAGAAGATTTTCAAAAGCCCATTGTCGGTGTGGCATCCACCTGGAGTATGGTGACCCCGTGCAACATGCACATCGACGAGCTGGCGCGCCACGCGTCCGAGGGCGTGGACAAAGCCGGCGGAAAATCCATCATCTTCAACACCATCACCATTTCCGATGGCATTTCCATGGGGACGGAGGGGATGAAGTTTTCATTGGTGTCGCGTGAAGTCATCGCGGATTCCATCGAGACAGTCGTGGGATGCGAAGGCATGGATGGATATGTGGCCATCGGGGGATGCGATAAGAATATGCCCGGTTGCCTCATGGCGATTGCCCGTATGAATCGGCCAGCTGTTTTTGTTTATGGCGGCACCATACTTCCTGGATGCATTACTGGCTCAGATAGAAAACTGGACATAGTTTCGGTATTCGAAGCCGTTGGCGCCCACGCCAATAAAAAGCTGGATGATGAAGGATTGCATCAGATTGAGTCCTGCGCCATACCCGGGCCTGGTTCGTGTGGTGGCATGTACACAGCGAACACAATGGCCTCAGCTATTGAAGCCCTCGGCATGAGCTTGCCGAACAGCTCGGCTCAGGCTGCCATCTCCGATGCTAAAGCGGATGATTGCCGGCGCGCTGGTGCGGCGGTGGTCGAATTGCTGCGCCGCGGTATCCACCCCCGAGATATTATGACCCGGAAAGCCTTCG
>JAJOIW010000097.1 GCA_021209225.1 Verrucomicrobiota bacterium | reverse complement strand
ATGGATCGGACAGCTTCCTCAAGTGCCTCAACCCGATCAGCCAATGCATACCCCGGCGCAATTCCAGCGCGCAAACTGACCTGACGTTGCCGGTCCAATCGATCAATCCGCGACGCGGTCTGGGAGGGATCAATCTGAACAAGATTATCCAACCGCACCATCCCACCATTTTTGGAAGCCACATAGAGTCTTGAAATATCGGCGATACTATTGCGCGAACCATCCATGAGCCGCAGTTGGACATCGTATTCCTCCCCCATGGATTCATCCCGGAACCGGGACACGCGTTCATCTCCCCCCACCATAATTCTCAATGCCCCGGCAATGTCCTCTGTATCCACCCCCAAGGCAGCCGCCCGCTGGCGGTCAATGACCACCTGAAGTTCAGGCTTATCCAGCCGCAATGTCGTGTCAGCATCCACTATCCCCAGTTCAGCTGACATCTCACGCAGCCGCTCAGCATAGTCCGCAAGAGACTCCAGATCAGGGCCCAGTATGGAAAATCAATTTCGAATTCGGCCCACCGATATTGATGGACGAGGAACCGGATCGGACCGAGGCCCGGACATCGGGGTACTTTTTCAGTTTGTTGCGCACCAATTGGGCAACATCCTGTTGGGTATAATTCCCCTTGAAGGCATCCAATGGCTTTGTGGAAAATAAACGCTTCAATGAAAACTGGCGTTCGGAATGCGGTGCGATACGAACGAAGGTGCGGATATTATTGGCTCCACTGATGCGGCTTCCACCGACACTCGTATAGAGGATTCTTATGGCTGGAACAGTCAGTAATTCCTCATCCAGAACCCGGGCCACTTCATCCATCGCGGCGACACTCGTCCCTTCCGGTGCCCGGATTGAAATCTCAAATTCCCCGTCATCTGTCCCGCGGGGCACAAATTCCTGCGGGACGAATTGGTATATAATGGCCGAGGAACACATCACCAGGACAGCAGCCAGGGCAATCAGGATGCGGAATTTCAATGCCCATCGCAGGCTGTTCAGGTAGTGCCTTTCAATCCAGCTGTAAAATCCGGCGCGCGACTGGTTGGTTCGAGTGTCCTTGGAACCGGATAACATTCGGGCCCCCATCATCGGCGTCAAAGTGAAGGAAACCAGCAAACTCACCAGAATCGCCACAGCAGCAGTCAAACCAAATTGAAATAAAAACCGCCCGGAGATACTCGACATGAATGACACCGGCACAAAAATCACCACCAGACTCAAGGTCGTCGCCAGCACCGCCAACCCAATCTCCGCAGTCGCCTCGCGGGCCGCATCAAATGGAGAAAGATGCTTCTCCTCGATATGCCGGAATATATTTTCCAGGACAACGATCGCATCATCAATCACTATCCCAACAACCAGCACAAGCGCCAGCATGGTGACACTGTTCAAGGTGAAATCCATCACCCACATCATGCCGAATGTCGATATGACAGACGCCGGAATCGCTATGCCAGCAATCAATACCGCACGCCAGTTGCGCATGAATACATACACCACCAAACAGGCCAGAAAACTCCCCAACACCAAATGTATTTCTATCTCATGCAGTGCCTTATATATATAATTTGACTGATCCTCAATCACTTCAATTTTAACGTCCGGTGGGAGCAGCGATTCCACCATTGGTAATTTGTCCTTGATCCTTTCAATGACCTCAACCGCATTGGCATCACTCTGGCGCTTGATCGCCAGTGACACGCATGGAACCCCATTGAGACGGGATAAGGACCGCCTCTCCTTTTGCCCGTCTTCAACAAATCCCAAATCCTTCAATGTGATGGCTGCCCCATTGATTCGGGCTATGACAAGCTCATTGAATTCACTGGCCTGGCGGAATCGGCCCAATGTTCTCAGCGATTGCTCCATCAGCCGGTTTTCCACATTGCCTCCAGGTATGTCGGCATTCTGCCTGGCAATCGCTTCTCTCACCATCCCGATTGGGATCCGATAGGCGGACAGTCGATCCGGATCCACCCAGATGGATATGGCCCGCGAGGCTCCGCCCCGGATCTCCACTTCCCCCACGCCCAAGGTTCTTTCCAACTGAAGCTTGACCACCTTTTCAGCCATCTCCGTCAGTTCGCGATCAGAACGGTTCCCCGAGAGCGCCAGCGAAAGCACTGGCGATCGGTCACTGTCAAATTTCGTCACGGTCGGCGGATCCGCATCTCTCGGCAGCATCGTGATAATCGACTGGATGCGGTTGCGCACATCCTCCATGGCCCGATTGACATCCCGGCTCAGATCAAACTGGACAATCACAAAACAGTTTCCATATCCGGAAATGGATCGAGTTCGGTGATTCCCTCCACCGTATTCACCGCCTCTTCAATATGGCGGGAAACCAGAGATTCCATTTCAACCGGCGAAGCACCGGACAACCGGCAGCCCACATACACAGTGGGAATATCCACAGGTGGAGTCCGGTCCACCCCAAGATTCGCCAATCCCATGAGACCCACAACCACAAGCGACATGATGATCATGGCCCCGAATACCGGACGTCGGATACAAACTTCAGCTAACTTCTGCATACCCAGCCTCGAATGATCAATCCGGCACTTTCATTGAGTCTGAACTGACTTCCACCAGCTCGCCAGTGTGCAGACTTCCGGGATTCCTCACCACCCATTCTCCCGCATTCAGACCACTCAATATCTCGACCATACCATTGGCTCGCCGACCGGATTTCAGTTCCTTCTCCTGAGCTTTGCCATGGTCAACAGTCACGGCTTTTTCAATCCCGGCGAAGGTGACGATGCAATCTTCAGGCACGGCCAAAGCCATTTCCTCATCGGAGAGGATGATCCTGGCGGTCACGAACTGCCCCCCCCCGCAGATTCCCCCGGGTTCACAACCTCCGCCTCCACCAATAACATGCGACTCAGTTCATCCAGGCGCGGGCTGATCCGACGCAGCTCGCCCTGATAAATTTTATCATCTCCGGTCACAGACAATCGCACCTGCTGCCCCAGCCGGATCCTCGGGGCATCCCTTTCAGCCACTTCCAGCTTGAGCCGCAATATATCATTCCGCACCAGGACTGCCACCGGATCACCTGCCTTCAGAAATTCACCTTTATATGCCAGCCGCTTCTCGACGATTCCAGAAAATGGAGCATGGATTTCCGTTGCGTCCAGATTCTGGCGGGCCAGATCCACTTCTGCTCTGCGCTGATCGAGTTGAGCCAATCGCCGCCGGGCTTCATCGAGCATCTCCTGGTGGCGGCTCGCGGCAATGCGATAATCCGACTCAGCGGCCTCCAGTTCAGATTGTGAAACAACCCCGCCTTCAGACAGCGATACCACACGATCGCGTTCACGACGGCTTTCCTCCATCGCGGCTAATGCCTGCCGGACCAAACTTGTCTCCTCCAGATCCACCCCCTCACCTGTGTCCTCATTCGGTATCCCAAGCACGGCCTTGGATTGGCTCAGCATCGCTTCCGCCTGCCGCAATTGCGCTTCATAGTCCTCGGGTTCAATCCGTGCCAGCAGATCGCCCGCTTCAACCTCACTTCCAATATCCATCGCAACATCCCGCACCCGGCCAGACACCTTTACTCCCAGGAGCGACTCCTCGATGGGCGCCAATGATCCCA
This sequence comes from Verrucomicrobiota bacterium, assembly GCA_021209225.1. Classification (GTDB taxonomy): domain Bacteria; phylum Verrucomicrobiota; class Verrucomicrobiia; order Limisphaerales; family JAJOIW01; genus JAJOIW01. Next base: position 8,312 of record JAJOIW010000097.1, on the reverse strand, counting down.
CGGCACTGACCGAGCTTTCAAAACCCATTCTCCTCACCTCAATCACCTCCACTTCGCGCCTCAGGCCAGCGGACACCTTGTCTTCCAATGGCTTCCCATTTCCCGCTTCCCTCTCACACCCTGGCACCAGAAACAGAAACACCACCCAGGCACTGCGCTTGAATATTAATAAATACTTTTCCGAATGATTCATACCCATCGTGAATGAGCCTCATGCTAATTCACCCTCCACCACATTGCACGAATTTATGCCCGGTAGTTTTGAGTGGGTGCCGGTCATGTGAAACTTCCCGGGAGCGACTACAGGGACGCCGGCGCTCACAGACCCGATATGGCCTCAGCCTCATACTGGGCTGATGTCACTGCCTGCCGAGGACAAAATCCAGTAAATCTCCCACCTGGCGATGGCTTTCAATGGGATGGCGCATGTTCAAATCCCGATTGACGACGTAGTGGTTGCGCCGTCCCTCACGTTCGATGCGGATGGCTCCGATGGCCTCCAGGTCGCGGACTATGTTCTGCACCGCCCGCTCAGTGATTCCAACCCGGGCCGCCACTTCCCTGAGGACCACGTCCTGGTCTTCAGCCAGGCAGATCAGCACATGACCATGATTGGATAAAAAGGTCCACTTCACATGGACAACTTTTTTGTCATTTTTTTGAGCCACTGGATTTGACATCTTGCCAGAACTGACTAATTTACGAACCGTATTTCGTGAATTAACATTCATGAAGTAAGTCAAACTGGCAACTAAATTCTGTGAGAGAAGTCTTCACAGGGTGGGTGAAAAGGTATAATGCAGGAGCGATTGAGGTATGAAGCAGGAAAAAATGGTTCGAAAAGCGATGGAAGGCAGGAAGGATGTGGAGCAGATGAGGGATCCGCATCTGGAGGGAGGGTTTGAGAAGATTGAGAAGGATCATCAGTATCTGAGGCAATGTTTGAAGGAGGTGCTGGAGGAGATTGGGCATGGGGCATTGACGGAGTATCTGGAATTGGAGAAGAAGCCAAGCCGGTTGAGGCCGGGGATGGGTCGTGAGGTGGTTCAGTTGTTGTCATTGGATTTTCAACTTTTGAATCTGGTGGAGGAGAACACGGCGAATCAGACCAATCGCAAACGGATGAACCAGCAGGGGAGCAATGCGGTGTCGGGCAGCTGGCCTGGCTATCTGAAACGGCTGGAAGGTCAGTTTGGAAAGACATCCCAGCTGCTGGATGGGATGCGGGCGACGGAAGTGGACATTGTGTTGACTGCGCATCCGACGGAATCCAAGAAGTGGAGCATTCTGGATCAGCACAGAGAATTATTTCTGTGTCTGTTTCAACTGGAGAACAATTTATATACGGGATTTGAGCGTGAAATTATCCGCGATGAAATCAAAGGGATATTGGAGCGTTTGTGGCGCACGGGGGAGATACCGATGGAGAAACCGGACATTTCGGCCGAGCGTCGGAATATTCTTTATTATCTGAGGGAGAAGCTTCCCCAGGCGGTCCGTCTGCATGATCAGTGGTTGATGCAGCATCTGGAGGAATTCGGGGTGTCCCGTGAGGAGATGCTGAGAACCAATCCATGCCAGGCATACGATTCGGGACCTGGGTTGGGGGTGACCGGGATGGTCACCCGTTTGTGACGGCTGAAGTCACCGGGGAGGCACTGAAGGAACTGCACCAGAATGCCATTGAATTGATGCATGAGTCGCTGCAAAGACTGGCGATCCGACTGCCTCTCTCGGCTTTGGCACAGAGTCAGGGGAAAAAGTTATCCACCCGACTGGCGGAGATGCGGAAAGACCCGGTCAGCCAGTCCATTCCACCTGAACTCCAGGAGGAGCCCTGGAAGGAATTTGTGTGGCACATGATACAAGGTTGCCATCGGCTGAAGTAACCCGGGGGAAAATATCCGGCCATTACCGCCGAGCATCGGACCTGGCGCGGGATCTTCAGATCCTTGAGGATTCGCTGATGACATTGAAAGCCGATCGGCTGGCCTGCAATGAAATATTCCCGGTGAAGCGCACATTGCAGGTTTTCGGTTTCCACCTGGCCAAGCTGGATATCCGGCAGAATTCCGCATTTCACGAGAAGGCCCTGACCCAATTGATGCAGGCAGCGGCTATCCCTGAGGCACATTCCTTTGCTCAGTGGCCGGAGGAGCGCAAAGTGAAATTTTTGAATGAGGAACTGCAATCCCCTCGCCCGTTTGTGATCCATACAAACACATTGCCCACCGAAGCACGTGAAACCCTCGATTGTTATAGAGTTATCCACCGGCATATCCGCCAGAATGGCCGGGCCGGAATTGGTTCACTGATTGTTAGTATGACACGATCCCTCTCAGATCTCCTGATCGTGTATGTCCTGTGCCGGGAGTCCGGACTGGCGGTGATGAGCAAAAAAGGCATGATCTGCCTTCTGCCGGTTGTTCCACTTTTTGAGACCCGGGATGACCTGGACCGAAGTGGGGAAATCATGGAGGCATTCCTCTCCCATACCGTGACCAAAAACAGTCTCCCCATTCTGGACCGCGCCCTTGATGACCATGTCGATAATTTTGAGTCACTTCCCAGGAGAACCCCAACTGCCTCAGGCCATACCATCCAGCAGGTCATGCTCGGTTACAGCGACAGCAACAAGGACTGCGGCATGATGGCCAGCCTCAGAATGATCCGGGAAGCTCAGGAAACCTGATCCACACTGGATCCCGGAAGAAAGTCGATATCCAGTTTTTCATGGCAGAGGTGGCACCATCAGCCGTGGGGCCGGTCCGACACACCGGTTTCTGGAATCCCTGCCAACCGGAAGCCTCAATGGTGGAATCCGCATTACCGAGCAAGGTGAGTCCATCGCGCAGAAATACAACAATCATTTCACAGCCGCACATAATCTGGAACTCTTCACAGCCGGAACATTCGGATACCGGTTCCTCAATTCCAATTCCCTGGATCCCAACTGGAAACCAGTCGTCGATTTTCTTTCTGAAAAAAGCCAGCAGACTTACCAGGATCTCATCAGTCATACCGGGTTTGAAGACTTTTTCATGCAGGCCACCCCGATAGATGTTCTTCAGAAAAGTCGCATCGGCTCACGCCCCACGGCACGGACCGGGAAAAAAAGTGTCAAAGACATGCGTGCGATTCCGTGGGTCTTCAGTTGGAATCAGGCCCGCTTCTACCTGCCGGGCTGGTATGGATCAGGAACAGCTCTGCTTAAACTCATGGAGGAATCACCCGATGAATTCCAACACCTGGCTGACAAATTTGAAACCCAGCCATTCCTCCGGTATCTCATCTTCAATCTGGAGGCGAGTCTGGAAAGTGCCGAGCCAGACATCATGCGTTCCTATGCCAGCCTGGTGAAGAACACTTCAATCCGCGAGGAAATCGCCGGCATCATTCTCAAAGAATACAATCAGACACAGAAAATGCTGAGCCGTCTCCTCAGGCAACCGATGGAGGTGCGCCGCCCGAGGTTTTTCCGGACGCTCCACGCCCGGGATGCCGGTCTGCGCCTCCTGCATCAACACCAGGTCGAACTTCTGGAAACCTGGAGAAAATCCGAAGATGAGAATCTTCTGACCGAACTCCTGATCCTGGTGAATGCCATCGCGAGTGGTCAAAGAACCACCGGATAACCTTGTTCACATTCAATCATTCAAATCGATCTATGGCACACGATTCCCTTTCGCACAAATCTCACGGCTTTCCGCCACATATCCGGCTTTTTTCTCTGCTTAAACCAGAAAAAGCCGATATTGGTCTCCTGGTGTGTTTCTCCATTATCTCGGGGATTCTCTACCTGGCGACGCCTTTGGCAGTCGATGCGGTGGTTCAGAACATTGCCTTTGGTGGACAACAACAGGTTTATCTCCAGACTCTCCTGATTTTCAGCTTCGCTCTGCTCGTTTTTCTGGCGCTCCTTTCCGTCGTCAGTGCCACCCAGCATTACGTCTCTGAACTCATCCAACAAAGAATATTTGTCCGTCTCTCCGCCGACATCTCATTCCGGTTACCCAGACTGAAAATGGATGCCTTCGAGAAATACAAGACCCATGAATTGGTGAACCGCTTTCTGGATGTGACGACAGTTCAAAAATCCAGTGCGACCATTTTACTGGATGGGGTCAATGTGATATTGAGCACATTCATCGGTCTGATGGTTCTGGCTTTTTACCATCCATTCCTGCTGGCATTTGACCTGATTCTGGTTTTGGGGCTGATTTTCATACTTTTTCCGCTGGGAAAAAATGGAATAGCCACCAGTATCAGGGAGAGCTACGCCAAGCATGCGGTCGCCGGATGGTTCGAGCAACTGGTCGCCTTCCCCATCCTTTTTAAAAGTCCTGGGGGGAAAGATCTCTCCGTTGAACACACCAACCATCTGGTCAATGATTATATCACCCAGCGGAATGCCCATTATCGTATATTGATCCGCCAGATTCTGGGATTGCTGGCACTGCAGGCCATCGCCAGTGCTTCGTTGCTGGTCATTGGTGGGGCGCTAGTTCTGTCTGGGGAACTCACTCTCGGTCAACTGGTGGCCAGTGAACTGATCGTCAGCGTCATCGTCTCAGCTTTGGTCAGTCTGGGAAAACATATTGAAACATGGTACGATGCCTTGGCCGCCATCGATAAACTGGGAAGCCTTGTCGACCTTCCCATCGAAAAACTGTCCGGCCAGAGCGTCAGCACTACCGATCACGCTCTCAGCATCCAGATTCAGAACCTCACATTCCAATTTGATGATGATGAAAAACCGGTCTTCAAAAACCTGAATTTGACCGTGAACCCGGGAGAAAAGGTTTGCCTTACCGGACCAATGGGAGCCGGAACAGGTACTTTGTTGCAATTGATTTATGGCCTGCGGAGACCGAACGAAGGATTCATCCAGATCAATGACCTGGATCTGCGACAATGGAATCTTGAATCACTCAGAAACAATATCACCCTGCTCAGAGAGGTGGAAATCATCGAAGGATCGATATTTCACAACATTCGACTTGGCAAAGAGGATATTCCCTACGAAACCGTTCAGCACGCTCTGGAGCAGGTCGGCTTGCACAGCAAGCTCATGGATTTACCCGAAGGCCTGGATACCCATCTCGATTTCGGCGGTCGCCCGCTCTCGGATTCGCAACGCATCCGCCTCTGTGTCGCCAGAGCACTCGTTCATAACCCCAAAATCCTGCTGATTGACAAATTGCTTGATGGACTCGATCACGTGGAGTCGGAAAAACTCTTTCAGACCCTGTTTCAAATCAAAGCCGATTGGACCATGATTGTTGCCACGCGGGACCGGAATATTTTTGATTACAGTCATCGTGTCATTTCCATGGACCAGATCAGTCAGGGATAAGGACTGGAACCCACTTTCAAATCATGGTCACAAAATCTCAGATACACTCGGCACATCACTCCACGACCGATCCGGAAGGCTATTCCGAAGCGATGCCTATCATGGATGCTTATGTGGAATTGGAATGCAAGAAGCGGACTCAGCTTCCGCTTCCACTGAGGCGATTCAACAGGATTCTGGTTCTGGCCTCTATCGCAGTGGTACTCAGCTTGGCCATACTGCCCTGGCAGCAGTTTATTCAGGGTCAGGGTAAAGTCATCGCATTCAATCCATTGGAAAGAAGTGTGGCTATCGAGGCTCCTCTTCCGGGCCGGGTCCAGGAGGTCTTTGTGGTGGAGGGGCAGCAGGTGACAAAAGGTCAGCAGATCATTCAGATCACCGACAACGACCCCTCACTGGTCGAAAACCTCAATACTCAGCTGGAAGATATGCGGCTGCAAAGACAGGCCGCCGTCAATAAACTCGAACGCATGCAGAATCGGGTCAAACAGGTCGAGTTGGCATTCCACCAGGCCATGGATATCGCCCGCAGAAAACTCGAGGCCGCCCAGGCATCACAAAAAGCCGCTGACCTCAATTTCGAACGCACGCAGTCACTCTTCCAGGACCCCCGGGGACTCGTTTCTCAGAGGGAATTTGAACTGGCCACCCTCCAGAGGGATAGTAAAGCCGCCGAAACCCTCCAGGCCGAAGCACAGATCCTGAAAACAGAACTCGATCAATACGCCGCCATCGAAAATGCCAGAGCATCCGCAGATTCGGCTCAAAGCGACCTGAATAAACTGGATAAGGAAATCACCGACCTGCGCATCAAGATCAATCAGACCGGCACACTCAATGTGATCGCCCCCCGGGACGGCGTTGTTTTCCGATTGCAGGCGACGGAGGGCACCTACCTGAAAGCGGGTTCACCCTTGTGCACCATCGTCCCCGAATCGGATGACCTGGTTGTGGAAATGTGGGTTGATGGTAATGACATGCCGCTGATCCGCGAACGCGAAGTCACCCCTGATGGCTCCATCCTGGAAATGGGAAGCCCGGTTCGGCTGCAATTTGAAGGCTGGCCCGCCATACAGTTTGCCGGATGGCCCAGCGTCGCCATAGGCACCTTTGGGGGTGAGGTCATTTTTGTGGATGCCATGGATAATGGCAATGGCCAATTCCGCGTGCTGGTCGCTCCCAACCCGGACATAATCACCGATGCCAAAGGCAACACCGATGAAATCTCCTGGCCCGCGGCCCCCGTGATGCGCCAGGGTGTGGCTGCCCAGGGATGGGTTCTCCTCGAACGCGTCCCACTCTGGTTTGAAGTCTGGCGCCAACTCAATGGATTCCCACCCAGCGTCCGCGAAAACAATAAATTTAAAGTCAAGGCCAAGTTGAAAGCCAAATGAATGTGCCATCGAATGATTGTCCGCGCCGATGCTGTCCGTTCTTCCCGATGGGTGGGTGGAGAGCGATGTGGCATGGAGTCCTGCTGCCTGTAGTGCTGATTGGATGCCTTCATGGATCGGAAGCCGGCATGTCTCCACTGATTGTGAAGCAGGTTCTGGAATCGACCACATCCCAATACCCCCCCTTCCTGGCTGCTCTGATTGAAAGAGATGTCGCCGATGGACGATTACTCAGTTCGCAGGGTGCTTTCGACTTTCAATCCATGCTCAAAGTGTTTTCAAACCGGACTGGCTTCTACCAATCCACCACTGCTGAGGCTGGCTTTGAGCAATTTCTCGGCATCTGGGGCGCCACTGTTTATGGGGGCTACCGCTTCACCGATGGGACTCTTCCAGACTACTATTATCAGCAGCGCACAAATGAGGGAGGCACTCCGGCTCTCGGTATAAAACTGCCTCTGCTTCAGGATGGATCCATTGATTCACGACGGGCAGCCATCTTCAAAGCTCAACTGGACCGCCAACTCACCGAACCTATCATCCATCGTCAGCACCTGGATTTCACCCGGGCCGCCCTCCTCGCCTATTTCAACTGGCTCAGCGCCGGACATAAACTTCTCGCCTATGAGCGCATGCTTCAGGTCGCCATGGACAGGAGAGATGCCATTCAAACCCAGATCGAAAAAGGACTCGCCGCTCCAGTGCGCAACCTCGAGAATGAACAGATGGTGGCCAGCCGCACAATCGATGTCACCATGGCTCAACGGGCCTTCGAAGCAGCCAGTATCGCCCTGTCCCTATTTTATCGGGACACCTCGGAGGAACCCATCCGCCCCGGACGGGAACAAGTCCCGGAAAGTCTCCCATCCTGTGAGTTCGCCGCACAGCTGACCATCGATGCAGCCACTGTCGCCGCCATGGCCTCACGCCCGGAAATCCGTATCTATGACCTCGAATTCGCTAAACTAGATGTCGATGCCTCCCTTTACAAAAAACAAACTCCTCCCCAAGCTCAGCACCTCCCTGTCCGCTGAACAATCCATCGGAAATCAACTCTATAAAGACCTGGGACAACTTGAACTCAAAAGCCGGAATCGAATTCGAAATGCCCCTCCAACAAAGAAATGCCCGGGGCAAAGTCGAGGAAACAAATGCCAAAATCCGCCAGACCGAATTCAAACTTGCCTTTGCCCTCGATAAAATCAGAAACGAGATCCTCAACTACCATTCGGCAATCCTGGCTGCCACCAGCCAGCTGGATATGGCTAATATCAACCTGTCACTATCACAGCAGCTCGAAACCATCGAACAGGACCGGTTCGCACTGGGAGCCACGGACCTCCTCTCACTCCAGATTCGGGAACAAGCTGCCCTCAAAGCCAAAATTGACCAGATCGATGCCAATGCCCAGGTGCATAAAAACCTCGCCGAATTCCTCACCGCCGCCGCTGCCGACTTCCGATCCGATGCAGACCTCACCCGCTTCCACCCCAAACTCAACCAATGGCTCATCGGTCTCTGATCCATTCAATAAAATCTCCGCTTCAGTCCCAATACTTTTT
>JAJOIW010000063.1 GCA_021209225.1 Verrucomicrobiota bacterium | reverse complement strand
CCGCGCAATACTTGTTCCCAGAAAATACTGCCCCTCATAGATCGCTCCGGCCCGCATCATCGGATAGATGAAATCCCGGGCAAATTCCTCCTGCAGGTCGTCCACATACATGGTGCTCGCCCCGGTTCGCTTTCCTTTTTCCTCCAGCCCATCCAGTTCCTCGCGTTGCCCGATATTGGCACAGAATCCAATAATCTCCGCCTGAAAATGATCCTTCAACCACAACATCAATACCGATGTGTCTAATCCTCCCGAATATGCCAATACGATCTTCACTCCCCGCTTTTAGCTCACATCCCCGCCCAAATCAAGATCGCCACACAAGGATTTTATTCCCCCCTCCGGCATTCAATTCTCCCCTCCCCCCACCGGCCGGTGCCACTTCCGGTTCAACCGGAAAATCATCATCTGAGCGCCCGCATCCTCCAGAATAAGAAAAAATCCCCCACCATGAACGGAGAGAGATCCTGCAACTTGAAATGCGCTTTGGATGAGGTGAAAAAGGACTACGGTTGTGCGTGAATGCGCTGCCAGGATTGGCTGTTGACGGATGGATCAGTATTGGGTTCGTAGAGGGAATTGTTGTTCAGAATGTACCGGCCATTTCCATCTGTGTAGACATTATCGTAGAAGCTGGGCAGTTTGACTGTTTCACCGGATGGTGTGGTGTAGGGAGTCTGCTCATGGATGGCGTCGATGGTTTTGGCATGAATGCGGTCCATGGATTCATTGCGGCTCTTCCATCCGCTCATCAGAATATCCGAGGTTTCATTCAGGGTATTCATTCGCTTCTGATGGGCAGCACTCGATGCATTCAAACGATCCATATTCCCCTTGTGGCGAATTTGAGCTAATTGAGCCCAGTATTTATCCATTTCCGCCTGCCAGGCGGGATTCACCCGAGCCGAGCTGAGGACGGCCAGCAGTTCCGGGTCGTTGACGTAGTCGGTATTGGCTGGTCCACGGAGTGAATACATGCCCAGGATTCCCCAAAGGCCACTGACGACCTGGCCCTGCCAGATGTTGGTCATGGCACTCCAGGAGATCAGAAGCGTCTCCTCGTAGGATCGGCCGTCGCGATTGTAGGTGAGGACGACTTTGGTGCATTTGGCTTCATAATTCGAGAGGAAGCCGGTCTGTCTTCCGAGCTGATTATTCGCCTCGATCTGTTGAATCAATTGTTGGCTTTGCTGTCTGAGTTTTGCTGTCACTTCGGGGACGTCCTCCTCCCTGACGACTGTCAGATTGCTGACCGCTGGATCCGGGTTCATGCGGGACATCTCCATAATCCAGGCTCCAGGGGATCTGGCCAGGGGCATGTAGAGATTCCCCTGCATCGTCGCCTGCATCATTTGCCCCTGCTGGAAATTATCAAACTCAAACATGAGACTTGGGAAAAACCGGACCTGGCGCCCGTCGGGAGCAATGAACTTCACATCGACAATAATGGGAATGCTGTAAACGGCGGGCGGCATACGCTGCAATCCCCCCTCGGCTTTCCAGCTTTCCGGCATAAGCACAGTTGAGGCCACCATATTATTCAATCCGGGATCCATGAGCTTATATTCCTTGAATATGAGGGCTCCCCGGGATGCTGGTTGTGAGTCCAATGGATTGGCAACAACCGGGGGAGTTGCCAGCGGGTTTCCATTCCCGCCGATATCAAGCGGATTTCCTTGGGGCTTCAATGGCTCGCCCGCCAGGACATAGGTGGTGCTGCCGGTGACAAAGCTCAAGCTGTCCCCAGTCAGGTTCCCGTTGAATTCGAAGGATCGCCCATCATTCATCTGGAACCGTCCTTTCAGTTGATTCCCATCCGCCTGAGCTGTCACGGGATAGCTGGTGCCTCTGAATTGCAATTCGCCTGTGTAGGTTTGGTTTCCTTTGAGGGAGAGAGCGATGTTGTCGCCTTTGAATGGACGGGCAAACCGATCCGGCCCCGATCCACCTGGGACTGGAGTGGCCAGAGGTGCGGGTGGGCTGCTGGCGAGGGGATTCTGGACGGATGAATTGACTGGAACCTGAGTGGCGACCCGTCTCCACGAGGAGGATTCACCGTCGCTGGTGATAGTGAGGGTGTCTCCGGATATTCTGTACTGCACGCGCTCCTCCTCACCTGGATTGCCGATCTGGAACAGGCCCTGTGAAATAAACCGGATGGGCATGCGTTCGCCAAACACCACAATCGCGTCGCGTGTGATGGATGCCTTCTCGCCTTCCATCCCCTCGGTTATGGCGGCCCATTCTCCAATCAGCCGCTCATCCACCGGTCCCTGGCCCATCAAGGGTATCACCGGAAATATCAGGACCAGAATCAGGGGCATTACATACTGACTGAAGACCCGGCTGGCCGAATAACCAGGCATTCCCATTCGCATCGCGGATTCATGCTTCATAAAATTTGCTGCTGATTTGTATATATTCAGTTTCAGTTGGAAGGCACAGTGTATGGAAAGAAATTTCAGCAAATTTATAAACCCCATTGCCCGCAATGGCCAGTGAAATAAGGAATATTTTTCTCTCTTTTCCAGTGGCATTTGAGTTTATTCCCGGCCAGGGAGAATGTGATCAGCGGAGGATTCATCCCATTCCAGCAGCCTTTCCCCAACAAACGTCCTTCCGGGCAGAGGGTGAAAAAGAAATTGTAAAAAGCTGGGAAACTGACAGTCTAAAAAACGGAATTTTGTGAATTGATGACAGCTATGATTGGAAGATTGACATATATATTCTCTGGGATACGGAACACGGTTTGTGGATTGATTCTGGGTGTGGGCCTATGGATGTGGATGCTGGGGCTCAGTCGCAATTGGTATTGATTGAGCAGTTCAATCCGGCGGAGGTGGGTTCGATTGTGGGATTGGCCTTTGACAATGCCACTGACCAGATATGGGTGTATGGCGAGTTCCTGGGAATGATCCACAGCTATTCGCGTGCGGGAGAATTCATCGGCAGCATAGAGCGGCCTGGCGAGGCGGCCAACGACGTGGATTTGGATGTGGCTGGGGGGCCATTGACGCTGGGCGAGGTGGCCATTCCATCCGGCACGCTCCTGATGATCAATGGAGAAACGGATGTCGCTGAAATCTTCGCCCTCGATCCATCCACTGGCCAGGTCCTCGCGACCAGAGCGACAAGCTTTGGGGATGAGCCATGTGGTCGGTGGAGTATTCCATGCAAAGCGCCAGACATTTTTTCTGGTCCAGGACAGGCAGCCGGCTGGTTCGGAGAACGATAGTGTGGTGGCGGAGATCAACCCGGTTACCGGCCAGGTCCTCAACTCATTCCAGGTGAGTGAAATTCTGCCAGGCTTTACGGTGAATTACGGGGATATTGAAGTGAGTCATGTGAGTGGCCACCTGTTTATTGTGAGCAGCGATGAATCCACAATCGCCGAATTGACCCCATCCGGCGAATTGATTCGGAACCTGCCATTGCCTTCAGGCATCAGCGGATTAAGCGGGATCGCCATCGATGAAGCCCGCCGAGAAGCCTGGTTAGCCAACAATTCTGGAATCGTGTTTCACCTGGGAAATTTTCCGGTCGAATACTGCCCGGAATTCAGCATCCGCGCACTCAGCACATCCCGCATTGAACTCTGCTGGCCATCCATCCAGGACGTCGTCTACCAGATCGAATTCCGATCGGATCTTCACTCGGGTGATTGGGAACCGCTTTCCAATCCCATCACTGGGGACGGTGAGGTCCTGAAATTTCAGGAGGATGTGCCAACAGGCCAACTCCTGCGCTATTACCGCCTCACCACCCCATAAGTCAGCTGAGGTTGAACCCACAACCCGGCGGGACTGGGGACCGCATCACCGGAAGTGTGACCTCCGGATCAGGGTCCCATTTTCCCTGTATGGAGAAGGCTCAGATGAGCTCAGTCCATGGATAGCGGGTCAGGCGGAGGGACGGAAGATCATTCTTCTTCGGCTTCGTCCGAATCGTCAGAGTCCGGGTATTCATCCTCATCTTCATCAGAAACGCTTGTGTTGGATTGAGGGATTCCCACGGTTTCCTGAGTGTCGCCGGATACGTCCTCCTGGGATTCAAGGGACTCGGATTCCTCATCTTCAATCACTGGAGCCAGGGACACCAGGGTGGCATCGCCAGCGACCAGTTTGACACCTGAAGTGACGCGCCCGGAGACGCGAATGGAGGACACCTTGGTGCGAACCATGAGGCCAGTGCTCGAAATGAGCATGATTTCGTCGCTCTCTCGCACGGTCAATGCACCGACAACCTTCCCGGTGCGGTCGCCGGTTTTCATGGTCCGGACTCCTTTTCCGCCACGCGTCTGGACCCTGTATTCGTCAAAGATACTACGCTTGCCGATCCCGTTTTCGCTGGCGACCAGGAGCATGGCTTCCATATCCACCTTGGCGGCGGCGACCACATAATCCTCACCACTCAGATTGATTCCACGCACCCCAGCGGCATTCCGTCCCATAGGTCGCACGTTTTCCTCGGGGTAACGGATACTCATGCCTTCATGTGTGATAAGGACGATGGAGTCCGACCCGGAGGTGTTCAGCACCTGGATCAGATCATCTCCCTCGTTAATATCCACAGCATTGATGCCGTCGCGCCGGATATTGGCATAGTCGGATATCAGGGACTTCTTCACCTTGCCCAGACGGGTCACGAAAAATAAATACCCCTCCTGACGGAAAGTCACGTCCTTGCGGTCCTCGTCAAAAGTGGCTTCCAGACGGATGAGTGCCGCCACTTTCTCGTTCTCCCGGAAATTGAGGAGGTTGGCAATGCTGCGCCCGGTGGCGGCCCGTGCCGCTTCGGGAATCTCATAGACCCGTTCGAGGAACACCCTCCCGGTATTGGTGAAAAACAGCAGATAATCATGAGCCCCGGCCGTGAACAGATGCTCCAGGAAGTCCTCAGATTGTCCGTCGACAGTTTTCTTGCGTGTCGAGAGGCCTTTGACACCTTTGCCTCCGCGCTTTTGCGCGCGGTATTCGTTCACACTGGTGCGCTTGATGAGGCCATTGTGGGTGATGGTGATAATCACGCCCTCATTGGCGATCAGATCTTCAATCGGAATCTCGCCTTCGTCCGGGACAATGGATGTCTTGCGTGGATTGGCATACTTCTCACGGATGGTGCGGAGTTCCTCTTTGATGATATTGAGCACGCGTTCCTCCCGTTGGAGGATATCCATCAGGTCGCGGATTTTTTCCAGCAGTGAATTATACTCGCCCCGCACCTTGTCGCGTTCGAGGCCAGTCAATTGGTAAAGGCGCAGTTCGAGCACGGAATCCGCCTGGGCTTTGCTGAATTTATATTGCCCGTTGACGAGCCTGACCTCGCGGCGGATGAGGATGCCCAACTGCTCCACGGTTTCACGGGGGAACTCATAACGCATCAGTTTCTGTTGAGCGTCCTCACGGTTGGCCGATTCGCGAATGATGCGGATAAAATCATCCAGGTTGTCCAGGGCAATCAAATACCCCTCCAGAACCTCGGCGCGGGCTTCCGCTTTCCGCAATTCGAATGCGGTTCTCCTCATCACCACTTCGCGGCGATGCTCAATGTAACACTGGATAATTTCCTTGAGATTCAGAACCTTGGGCCGACCATGATCAATCGCCAGCATATTTGAACTGAAGGACGTCTCCAGCACCGTATGCTTATACAGATTATTCATGATCACCCGGGCAATGGCGTCGCGCCGGATCTCAATGACAACCCGGGTATTCTCATCCGATTCGTCCCGGATGTCGGTAATGCCGGTGAGAACCTTCTCATTGACCAGTTGGGAAATCCTCTCCACCAGTGTTGCACGGTTCACACCATAGGGAATTTCCCGAATGACCAGTTGCTCACGATTGGCATCAGATAACTCAACCTCCACCTTGCCGCGGACTTTGACCGATCCCCGGCCGGTTTCAAAGTACTTCTGAATCCCAGCCACCCCACAGATCTGGCAGCCCGTGGGGAAATCCGGTCCCTTGATGAACTTCATCAGTTCCATGATGGTAATCGCCGGATTATCAATCTGGGCCTGAATGCCATCAATGACTTCGCCGAGATTGTGAGGCGCGATGTTGGTCGCCATACCCACCGCAATCCCGGTCCCTCCATTCACCAGCAAGTTGGGAAAGGCTGCCGGAAACACCGTCGGTTCCGTCAGTCGCTCATCATAATTCGGGACAAAATCAACGGTATCCTTGTCCATGTCCGTCATCAGAGCAGCGCCGAGGTGCGTCATGCGCGCCTCAGTGTATCGCATTGCCGCCGGTGGGTCGCCCTCGACCGATCCGAAATTCCCCTGCCCTTCAATCAGGACCTCGCGCATGGCCCATGGTTGAGCCATGTGAACCAGGGTCGGGTAGATGACTGCCTCACCGTGCGGGTGGTAATCACCACTGGTGTCCCCACAGATTTTCGCACATTTGTAGGGCTTCTTCCCCGGGTAAAGGGACAGTTGCTGCATCGCGTAAAGGATCCGCCTCTGCGACGGCTTCAACCCGTCCCGAACATCCGGCAGCGCCCGCGATATAATCACGGACATCGAATAGTCCAGAAACGAATTCTTGATCTCTTCGGCAACGTTTATCTTCTGTATACTGCCACCAGTCGGGGTCGGCGGGTCATTTGACTCGGGCGTCTGGTTGGGAATGTCCTCTACTGCCATCGGTTTTTAAGGTCTTTTTGTCCAGTCACCCCACAAATCCACTCATTCAGTGACGATGGGTGACTTGTGGGTTTTCTGCATGGAAATTTATTTACTCACGGGCTCCATTGATGTTTTTCACACATCCAGATTGCGCACTTTCAGGGCATTATCTTCGATGAATTGACGACGGGGGGCCACTTCGTCTCCCATCAATTTCGTGAACATCTCCTCGGCCTCAATCGCATCGGTCAAATCAATCTGCAGCAATCGACGCGCTTTCGGGTCCATGGTTGTCTCGAATAATTGCTTCGGGTTCATTTCTCCCAATCCCTTGAATCGTTTGATCTGAATCCCGCGGCGGCCCACTTCCTTGATGGTGTCGAGGATTTCAGGAATGGAGAAAAGTGGTTTGATGATCCGTTTTTCCCCGGTTCCCTCCATGATTTCAAACAGGGGCTTGTCCTGGGCGGAATAATGATTGATGTCGAACCCCCGGGCGGACAACTCCTTGAAAATTCTTGCGAGGGGTTTGCTTTCCAGGATCTCCACATATCGGGCGCGGCGGGTCGGACGGTAGGCATCCCCGGTATTCTCAGCCGCCAGCTCGGCTGGAATCTCGGCTCCAAACAACCCAAGCTCCGGATTCTCAGCAGCAAACTTCTGCACCGCCTCATGATCAATAAAATAATGATCGGTTTCATGATTGCCCTCCCGCACCTTGATATAGTGGCGGGGGAATTCATGCGTTTCACGATCTATCGAATCGATATAATTGCTGAAATTCGCGCCATTTCCCTCGATGGCATTCTTGAATTTGTCAATGTTCTGCAGGAGGTCGAGGATTTCGGAAAGTTGGGTGGCTTCGATTTCCTTGCCGGTTTCCAGGTTCCTGAGGGTGATTTCCTCGGTGCCCAGGGTGATGAGGATGCGGTTGAGTTCCTGGTCATCATCCACATACTCGACCCTCTTTTTGCGGGAGACTTCGTAGAGTGGAGGCTGGGCGATATACACATACCCGCCTTTGACCAGTTCCGTCATCTGGCGGTAGAAAAACGTCAGCAGCAAGGTCCGGATGTGCGACCCATCCACGTCAGCATCCGTCATGATGATGATTTTATGATAGCGCAGTTTCTGGATGTTGAAGGAGCCTTCACTCTCCCCGGTCCCGATCCCGGTCCCGACGGCTGTGATCATGGTGCGGATTTCGGTATTCTGCAGCACCTTGTCCAATCGCGCTTTCTCCACGTTGATCAGCTTGCCTCGGATAGGAAGAATCGCCTGGAACTTGCGGTCGCGTCCCTGTTTGGCTGAGCCACCGGCCGAGTCACCCTCAACAATGTATAATTCCGTATTCGCCGGGTTCCTGTCCGAGCAATCGGCCAGTTTCCCCGGCAATCCCCCACCGGTCAACGCCCCTTTGCGGACCGTCTCACGCGCCTTTCTCGCAGCCTCCCGGGCACGCGCCGCCACCAGAGCCTTGTCCAGAACCTTCCTGGAAATCTGCGGATGAGAATCAAAATACCCCTGCAGCCCCTCGTAAACCAGAGAGCTGACCACTCCTTCAATCTCCGAATTCACCAGCTTCACCTTGGTTTGTGATTCAAACCGGGGATTGGGGAGCTTCACACTCAAAACACAAATAATGCCCTCCCGCGTGTCCTCACCGCTGATGGACGGGTCCTTTTCCTTGAGCAGGTTGTTCGCACGGGCATATTGATTGATCGCCCGGGTCAGCGCCGAGCGGAACCCGGACATGTGCGTCCCTCCATCCGGATTGGGTATGGAATTGGCAAAGCAGAAAATGGATTCATGGTAGTCCTCCGTGTAGGTCACCACGCAATCAATATAAACATCATCCCGGCTTCCGTCGTCGAGTTCGATGGTTTTGACCCCATTGAGCACGATTGGATCCGCAATGATGGGGGTCTTGCTGGCTGCCAGTTGCTCAACAAATTCAGCTATCCCGCGGCCATAATAAAAGGACTCCTCCTTGCCAGTCCGCTTGTCCAGAAGGTGAATGCGTATGCCGCTGTTCAGAAAGGCCAGCTCCTTCAGCCGCCGGGCAAGAATCTCAAATTTGAATTCCGTGGTGACAGTGAAAATGATGGGATCAGGCCGGAAACGGATATACGTGCCGGTTTGGGTGGATGTCCCAATCACCTGAAGCTTCTGCGTGGTCTGACCCTGGGCAAACTCCATGGAATAAACCTTGTTGTCCCGCGAAATCTCCACCCGGAACCAGTCGGACAAAGCATTCACACATTTGGCGCCCACCCCATGCAACCCACCGGAATACTTATACGCCCCCTGACCGAATTTCCCCCCGGCATGCAGATTCGTCAGCACCAGTTCCACCGCCGGAATATTGAATTTCGGGTGATTATCCACCGGAATTCCCCGCCCATCATCACGGATCGAGGCAGAACCATCCTCATGCAGTACCACCTCAACCGACTGGCAATACCCAGCCAGGTGCTCATCTATCGAATTATCGAGAACTTCAAAGACACAATGGTGCAACCCACGTTCATCCGGGTCACCGATATACATTCCTGGCCGCTTACGCACCGCTTCCAATCCCTCCAACTTGTCAATTTTCGAGGCATTGTAGTCCATGTCTGCCGATATGGATGCGGGTTTATGAGAACTTGTTTCTTCTGACATAGTTCATTTGCCAACCCAGAGGTTGGTCCTCTGAGTTGAAGTGGGCAGTTATGCCAGATACTTCGCTTTTTATCAAACAAAATAAGCATTTCCATGCAGAGCCCACCCCTGGCTCCCCTCAATCGAGCGGAAGCGGGTTCCCGGCACGGATCGAAATCTTTGCGCCGATGCCGGCTTCATTGGGATCAGGAATCAGATCTGCGGGATAAGAGGGAAAGGGTTGGCTGAACTGGCGGACGGGTCCAGTGGAAGAGAGACATGATTGTATTAACAGATTCAGGATCCTCCGTACACTTTCAGCAAGGTTCCAGGGCAGACCTCAATGGCTGTGAATGACACTTAAACGTCAAAGAGCACATCGATAAAAAATTCAAAAATGCGGGGAAACAAGGCGCCCACAATTGCCCCGATTGCCACTCCGCTGCCAATAAGCAGGAGAATGCCATTGAGTCCATCGAGCGGTGGTTTGTCAAAGGCGACGAGGTAAATCACCGGCACGATGATTCCGAACAGGATGGCTCCGAACAGGGCGGCCAGGACTCGTTTTATCTTATTCATACTGATTGGGACTGGATTGTGATTCTGCGGATCTGCCGGGAATGCCGGTGGATTGAGCAGGTTATGCCACATTCCACAATTCTCAAATTTGAGGGATCCAACGGGGCCTGCGGCTGACTCTCAGAGGGAGAAAGCCGAAGCCAGCAGCCGGATGCGTGCCGGGTTATTGCAGGGCGGCTGGTTCCGCAGCCGGTGAGCTTTGGGTTTTGACAGGCACGGGCCAGATGATCCAATCCCCCTCCTCTGGATCTGACTGAGACCAATGGAAACCTGGCCGATCGCGGGGGATGAATTGCCCGCCATTGTCCACTCCGTCAAACCCGCGTCCATAAACCAATGGCCCATCGTTCTCAATCCGATACACCAGTGGTTTGCCCGTTGTGGCATCCAGAGGCACCTCTGCCAACCACCCAGGGACCAGATCACTCAACCGCTCGGGCCACTTTCCCTGCTCAATGAAATATCCATGCAGCGCCAGAATCAGTTGGGTGTTCTCATGGTGCGCGCGGCTCATGACAAACTTGTACGCTGATTTCGGGCCTATGGAATCGAATAAGCCATAGAATACACCGAGATTCTCAGAGGATGGAACTCCATGAATACCGCCAGCCTGGAAATCGACCGCACCGGACTCCCATTTGTTGATGTAATTCCGCAGTTCCCACAGTGGAAGCTGACTGCATTCCTCCACCGCCATCCACAATGCCTCGAGATATTCCGTGACGGCCCGACGACGTGGCGAGACTTCCTGCATGATGGGAAGCAGGGCAAATTTCAGGTCCGAATTCAAAAACATGTCCATCACTGCTCTGCTGGATTCCCCCACAATCGGGACCCAATCATCCACAGCCTCAACCAGCGGATTGAATGTTTGAACTAATGGATCATCCATCCATGCACTCAACAATTCAGTTCCCTGGAGTGTGATGATGCCATCCCCGCTACCATCATCACTATAGATGTGCTGAATCAGATCCTTCATTAAATATTTTTCCATACTGACCTCAAACTGGTGCAGAGCATCGGTGTGCCGGAAAATATCCAGGAGCTGGCGGATGACCTGCACATCAGGCAGATTCTCCCGATCCAGAAAAAGCCGCCGGGCTATATCCTGGGCCTGCCATTGACAGGCTATGCTGACTAATCGATTAATCAATAATGGCTGTTCCACGCAATGGGAACTGATGCGCAAAATGGTTTCTATATCCACGGGGATCTCCCCATATCTCTTTTCATTCAGCGCAATCAGGCTATTCACTCGGATGATTATGCTTAAATGTTTATACAAACCCGCCTGCGGCAGCAGAATATCGGCGACTGTATAGATGCGATCGGTTTCTTTTACAGGCCCACCATTGGGATATACTTGGAGATACTCCTTTTCGCTCATTTGGTAAAATGCCATATACTCCTCCTGTGAATATTCATAAGCGAATTTTCCCTTCAGTCCGGAATGCTCGTAGGCCGCCGCTCTCCGGATTTCCGGAACCGATAATCTATATTTCTCCCGGAACAATGAAACCGTATCTTGCCAATCAGAACTCTCAGGGGAGGAATTGTCAAATTTACGGATCCCGTAATCCCTGAATATATCCAGATAGACAGCCTTAGCAGTCCCCTCATCTGGTCTGGGTGGATTGATCTGGTCGAGAAGCGCTTTGTAGTCCATCCGCGGGCTGGGAGTGGGCGAAACTGACGCAAGCAATACCAGGGCGTAGACCACGCATAGCGATACCATGCCCAGCCGGGTCCAGGCCATGGCATGCCACAGCAAAGAGCGACCCTTTTTCTTCGATCGCCGGATCAGCCGCGCCACTTGGGATGGACTGCCAAAATGGGCGATGAGTTCCGATTCTGACTTCCCCAGCTCATGCCCCTCCACAAAATGCGATACCAACTCCTCAGCCACATCATATTTTTCCTGAGGCCACAATCCGGTTTTCCGGACCACCTGAACCACCAGCCGCCTGGTGTCAGCCGAAAGCGCCGATTGCTCCACAAGCTGCACCCAGGTCAACCGGTTCCTGCCACCCCATCGCCAGGTCAGAATCGGAGATCTCAAAATGCACGTCACCCGTTCCAGTTTCATGCCACACCTCCCATCAGCAGCGGGGTCTCTCCCATCGGCCGTTGAATGGCTTCCATGGCTTTCACCAACTGATTCCACTGCG
>JAJOIW010000128.1 GCA_021209225.1 Verrucomicrobiota bacterium | reverse complement strand
GGAATGTGACGGCGTAGGCCTCCATTTTGCGCTGGTCCAATTCCACCGAGATTTCCATCTGTTTTCTGCCCTGGATTTCAACGCGGCTGACACCTGGCAATTCGAGGAGGTCATCCTGAACATCCAGGGCCACACGGCGCAGATCCATTTCAGAAAGGTTCCCGGTCACGGCCACTTTAATGACCTCCAGCCAGTCAGCTGAGTCCGGAATGTAGAGCCGTGGGGGCTCCATATTGGCCGGAAATGTGGTGATCCCCCGCACCCGGGAATCTATGTCATCCATCAATTCCTGCAAATTCCGTCCTGGATCGGCATCGATCCAGAAACTGGCATTCCCGCGATAGGCATCGGCATTGACCATTTTGACCCCTTTAATGCCTTCGAGTGCCTGCTCGACCGGCAGAAGAATGGCTTTTTCTATATCCTTCGGGGTGGCTCCGGGGTATGAAATGGTCATCCGGACGACGTTGAGTTCGAAGGCGGGAGAGACTTCCAGTGGGACCCGGAAATAGGCGGCATGAATTCCCGCCAGCAGGATCCCGATCATCAGGAGATTGGCGGCGATGCCGTTGTTTGCGAACCACTTGATCATTTGCTTTCTGCCTGGGTTGATGGATTTGGCTGAGTGAGTTTTGGCAGCGTGTTTGTGATGATTTCAATGGAGGAACCTTCCGGCGCATAAACAAGCCGGGTGGTGGCCAGTAAATAGCCAGGATCCACCCCCGGGATCAGAAATATATAATTCCGATTCCGTCCCGAAAATCACAGTTATCTGGCGGTTGGACAACTTCATCGTCTCAGGGTCAACCACGATAATCTTATTCAATTCAAAAACCGCCTCCCTGGGAACCTTGAAGACATTCTCAACCGGCTTTCCTTCAATCCGCGCCGTGACCGGCTGACCCATCCTCAGGGGCGCCGCGTCAGAATGTAGTCCAAAGGGATCATCTATCCGCGCAATCACAAATAATTCCAGGGTGCTTCCATCCAAGGCCCCCTCCGTGCGCGTGATCCATCCTTTCCATCGATGGGGAGATGTGGAATCCAAAGCATCCATGAACTCCACCGCTAATGGCGGGTCGTCCGACTTTTCCGGAAGCGTCAGAAATTTCAGATCTTTGGACGCCAGTGGCAACCTCACCTCGGCATAGTCGGTCGCAAATATCGTGCCCAATGGCGTGGACCCGGCGATGGTCTGCCCAACCCCAACCATGCGTCGAAGCACACGTCCGGAAAATGGGGCCCTGACCTTGCTTCTTTCCAGATTCCGCATGGCACTTTCAACCTGGGACTTGGCGGAATCCACGCCGATCTCGGCCTCCCGGAGTTGAGGCAGGCGGAGCACAAGTTCGTTGGGTTCCTCCTCATATCCCAGGTCTTCCCAATTCAATCGGGCCTGACGCGCACGGGTTTGTTCCTGAGACAAGATTGTCTCGGCCCGGGCTAACTGAGCCTTGGCCGAGACGACTGCCAGCTCAAAATCGATGGGATCCAACTCCAGTAAAATCTCGCCCACCTGGAAAAATGCCCCATCTTCAAATGCCGATGAAACGCTGACGATGCGCCCATTGACCTGGGAAGTGAGGGAAACTTCTGTGTGGGAACGCACCACGCCCTGGGTGGTTATTTCGATGGGGAAATTTCCTTTATTCATGGGGAGAACGCGTGTCCTCAGTGGTTTGGGAGCCCCTTTCACAGCGGGCGCTTCCGGTGGCTTCCTTGAAAGCACCAGATAACCGGCTAAACCGATTGCCAGGAGCGCGAGTGGAATCAATCCGCGCACCAAATTTCCTGCCCATGTGACGGTTGGGCGTGAAGCCGATGTGTCAACGAGTTCGTGTGTATCCCTGAATTTATTCATGGCCTTTCCGGCTGGTAGCCGGCAAAATTTGTGGTCTGTGCCCCATGGAATCCAGCAGTTGAATCCGTGTGGCTCGAATGAAAATCCCCTCCCAGTGCCAGATACAGGTCAATGCGGTTCTGAATGCGGCTGTTCCTGAGAGCAATCATGGCATTGCGTGCATTGAAGGCACGCCGCTGAGCTTCCAGGACAGACAAAATTCCGACGATCCCCTCTGAATAGTCGCGGGATGATTGTTCTTCCGCCAGGATAGCCTGAGCCAATTCGGTATCCAGATACCTTTCCTGAGCAGCCAGAGATGCCTCGCGATCGAGAGCGGATTCCACTTCCCTGAATGCAGAGAGGGCGGTGGAAATAAAATTCTGCAAGGCGGATTCCTCCTGGTTCTGTGCCTGCCGGGCCTGTGCCCTGAGGGCACCGCTTCGGAATACGGGTTGGGATATGGAGCCCGCCAGGTTGGCGGCCAGGGATTGCGGGTGCGCAATCAGGTCGGCCAGTTCATTGCTTCTGGCTGATCCGCCCGCAGTTAATGAGATGGACGGCAGAAGATTCTTTTTCGCGGCGGATCGCCGCATGGTGGCTGAATCCAGTCGCGCTGCCGCGGCAACGAGGTCCGGACGCCGCATCAACAAATCCGATGGAATGCCGGCTGGAACAGATTCGACCAGAACTGGCAGTTCGTCCTCCCCAACAATTTCGCCATCCGGATACCGCCCGAGCAGAATCTCCAGGTTCCGCCGCGCATCATTTTCAAATAATTGCCGGCTGATCAGGGTTCTCTCGGCGGAGGCAACGTTGTTGCGACCAAACTGAACGTCCAGCGGACTCGATGATGTATCCCCGGCTTTGTAATTTCTCTCGGTGATGCGGAAATTGCGCTCAAAGCTGTCGCGGGTCTGGCGGGATAATTCCACCTGCTGCCTCGCCGTGACCAGGTTGCAGTAGGCACTGGCTATCGCTGCTGCCAGTGAGAGACGAACCCCGCGGTAATCCGCTTCGGCCGCCTCATATTCGTTCACAGCCGCCCGCCTCAAATTCTCCAATCTCCCCCACACATCCACCTCCCAGGAAATATTCAGGTTGGCAACATAATTATTTGAGGCATCCAACGAGCCCAGATCTCCCTGGTCATCGCGGACAGCAGAGGCATTTCTGGAGCCACTCACCGACGACCCAATCAGCGGAAACTGGGAGGCCCGCACAATCCGGATGGTTTCCCGTATGGATTTCAATCGGGCCAGTGTGCCAGCCAGACCGGGATTATTGGTGAGTCCCTCCCGCACGAATGACTCCAGTTGCGCGTCACCCAGTTCAGACAACCACCCTTCAACCACATCCTCATCGATGGCCCCTTCAACCATGGCCCAGCGGTCGGGCAGGCCCAGACTCCCAATTCCCGGATGCGGGGACTTCGACCCCATCGCACATCCCCCAAAAAGGCAGAAAACAATATAAAAAATTCGCTTATCCACGCTGCTTAACAAATCCTATCCTAACTATGGATGATCGGTGAACTCCACCCTTTTTATCCATCACCCCCACAAAACGAATCGAAAGTCCCATTACTGACAAAAAAATGATCTCATTCCCAATTTCTACCGGAAGTCCTTTGCATGCTGGACAGCATCCCGCTGGGAAAATGGATGGATGGGCCCCGGCATAAACCCACGTGAATCAGTCGATGAATCAGAGCCAGGCCAGTCGGGTTTAAGACGTTGCGGTGAATATGTGGAACAGGCTGGGAATAATTGTTGTGGATTGCTTTCCAACTTGGTAGGCATGAAGGGCTGACATTGGCCGATGGCCGCATGCATGAGCGGATTTCACAATTCAATGAACAGGGTAATCATCACCCACGGACCGGGTTTCGAGCCCATCGATGAGGCGCGCAGAATAACAAATTTCTCCACCGGACACTTGGGCACAAAACTGGCTGAGTCCTTTGCCAGCTCAGGATTTCCTGTCATCGCACTCCGGGGAGTTTTAGCCACATACCCTATGGCCTCATACCCGGTTGAAACCATTCCATTCACCACCAACGGGAACCTGATTCAGAAATTGAAGGAAATCGGGGATCCGGATGCTGTGGGATGGGTATTTCATCTGGCTGCGCTGTGTGACTTTGCGGTTTCCCAGATCCTTGATGATGCGGGAAACCTCCTCAATCAGGCCAAAATTCCCACGCGCAATGGAGGAATCACACTGCGTTTGGAGCCATCCATCAAGGTCCTCCCCCACCTGCCTCACATGTTCCCCAAAGCCCAGGTAGTGGGTTGGAAATATGAACTGAATGGAGCAAAAGCCGATGCCCTGCAAGCGGCGCGCCAACAGATTCAAGGTATCCAGTCCGCGGCGTGTGTCGTGAATGGATCCGCTTATGGCCCGGGATTTGGATTCGTTTTACCGGACGGTAATTATCAGCATTTGCCTGATGCAGATGCCCTTGCAGATTGGCTTGTATCCTGGTGCACAAAACATCATAATAACCTAAATTAAATGACTGAACCACTCGCAAGGTCTGTAGGAAACCTGGCTAACCCAGCGTCACATGATATCAGCCCCACTCAGAATCGGGTGATGGACGCTGTTCAGGGAATCCGTGCTGGTGCTCTTGAGTCACTCAGACAAGGCATTGAACTGCTTTCCAGCATCTCAACAGAACAGTTCACCCATCCCTGTCCCCACGCTTTCAACGCCACCATCGGACAACATTACCGCCATTGCCTCGACCACTTCGATATGTTCTTCCGCCAATTCGGTTCAGGAGAAATCAATTACGATTTACGGGAGCGTCATCTTGACCTCGAGGCATGCCCGGCTGCCGCCTTGCGCCAGTCCCGGCATTTCGAATCCATGATTTCACAATTGGACGAGTTGAGCTTCAGCAAGCCGATTCGTTTGTCGGCTGGGGTGGGGAATGAAACCATCAACCTGTGTTCAACCACTCTGGCCCGGGAACTTTATTACGTCACGGCTCACACCATTCATCACTTCGCCCTGATCGCAGTCATAGGCAGTTATTTGAAGCTGTGTTTGCCCCGGAATTTCGGTGTTGCCCCATCCACCGTCGCCTATCTTGCAACCCACACCAAAGCCTGATGTCCCGATGGACTCAGGCACCCCCTGCTGCTGATGGATAGCGCTGGAGAATCTCCTCTGATTTTGCCCTTTGGGTTTGAAGACTGGCCCCCAATTTTCCAGGTGCTGTTTTTCACAGCGACCGCCTTCATCAGCGAGGATGCCACCATGATCACGGCTGCTGTGCTGGCGGGCACCGGACAAATCAGCCGGATGGTGGCCTTCCTGGGCGCCTTTTTTGGAATCTGGATTGGGGATTTCATCCTATTTGCCATTGCCTGGAATCTCCGTTCCTGGTCGCAATCCAACGGGTGGGCCCGCAAATTCCTGGCTAAACAGAGTTTCTCCCGCTACGAGGACTGGTTTGCCAGGAAAGGCTGGAGGGTCCTGGTGATCTGCCGATTTCTGCCAGGCACCCGACTCAGCTGCTTCATGGCGGCTGGTTATCTCCGGATGAGTCCATGGCTCTTCGGGTTCACGACCTTCCTCTGCGCATTAATCTGGGCATTGGTCATTTTCGCCATATTCGAGCGGGTTGGCCACGCTTACATCGGGTATCTGAACCAGTTCTATCAGGCTGCCTGGTTTCTCATCTTCCTCATCATTTCCGGGATCCTCCTCCTCAAGCTCATCTCCAGCCTGTCCCACCCGGACGGTCGCCGCTCGTGGGCAGTCCGCCTCGCCAAATGCTTGCGATGGGAATTCTGGCCAGGATGGATCATCTATACCCCATGCTTTTTTTACTACCTGTTGTTGGCCATCCGATTCCGCAGCCTGACACTCCCCACCATCGCGAATCCAGGCATGGAGAACGGCGGATTCATCGGTGAATCGAAATCCCAAATCCTTCGTTCCATCGCGAATACCGGCACCCCGGCACACCTGCCTTTTGACCTCATTCCTGAGGGCGACAATCTGGAATCCAGATTCGGGATTCTCCAAGCCTGGATGCTTCGGGATTGCGTGGATTGGCCGGTTATCCTCAAACCGGATCTGGGACAGCGCGGGATGGGCGTTCGTCTCGCCCAATCAGCCGATCACGCACGGGAATATCTGCTCCAGAATCCTCATTCAAATATTATCTGCCAGCAGACCGCAACCGGACAACGGGAAGCCGGCATTTTCTACATCCGTATCCCAGGCCATTCCCAAGGTCATATTTTCGCTGCCACAGAGAAAATCTTCCCCCACCTGGTCGGCAATGGCGTCGACCCCATCCGCAAACTGATCTGGTCCCACCCGAGAGCCCGATTCCAATACAAAGTTTTCTTCAAAAGATTCGCCAATCAATTGGATGACATTCCGGCTGCAGGCCAGTCAATCCCGCTCGTCTTTGCTGGAAACCACGCCCAGGGCGCGCTCTTTCTGGATGGCCAGAGATGGATCACTCCCGAACTCACCCAATCCATCGACTCCCTCAGTCAATCCATCCCAGGATTCCATTTTGGGAGATTCGATATCCGTTTCGAAAATGAAATTGATCTGATGCTGGGTCGTGGGTATCAGATCATCGAATTGAATGGAGCCTCATCCGAGGCTACAAATATTTATGACCCACAACATTCCATCTGGTTTGCCTGGAGGACCCTCTTCAAACAATGGCACCTGGCCTTTCTCTGTGGAAACGCGAATCGTTCCTTGGGCCATAAACCCGTGCCTTTCCTTGAATGGTGTAAATTCTACCATAAATTCAATAAAAAATATCAACAATTGTCCGTCTCTGACTGATTTCAGGAAAGGTTCCTTCACTCAGAACAGTAATAATTCCCAGAATGTGTACTCTGACTTTCATACCTGTAGTAAATCCAAATACCTGCTCTCCATGAATCGGGACGAGAGCTTGGATCGCCCGAAAGCCTGCGGACCGGAAATCTTCCGGCGGGATGGTCTGCATGTCATCCATCCATTTGAACCTCAGGGTGGCACCTGGATTTCCTCGAATTCACGGGGATCGGCCTTTGCTCTGCTCAACTGGTACTCGGTGGCTGACAAAATTTCCATCAAATCCCCACGCAGCCGGGGATTCCTCACCAAAGATGTTTCATCCACCTGCTCACCTCAGGACGCGGAATCCAGACTCCACCTGGATAAACTTCAACAAACCCTTCCATTCCGCCTGTTTGGATTCTTCCTCGATTCCTCAAGCGTCGTGGAATGGCGCTGGAATGGCTACGTGCTCGAGAATATCGACCACCCATGGCGACAGAATATGTGGGTGAGTTCCGGCTTCAATGAACCATCCGCTCAGGCCATTCGCCAACATACCCTGAACGAATTCATTCACCCAAGCCATTTATCCAATCAGGACTGGTTGCGCGCCTTGCATGCCTCGCACATTCCTCAGAAAGGCCCCTTCTCCATTTGCATGCACCGGAGCGACGCCCAGACTGTTTCCTATACCGAAATTGAAACATCCGCCTCGGAGACTTCCGTCAGGTACTTCCCCGGCCCCCTGTGTGAAAAGCCAAAACCCGTATACAAAGAAATTCCGGCCAGCCTGGCCTCCGATTCTCCGCGGTTTCTGGTCTGATCCACCCGGATTGGATGATTGAATCCGCAAGTGCAAAGAAAATATCCATTTCCCGCATCTTCAAAATCGTGAGTGGATCAGGGCGGGTTTGCAAATCACTCAGCGCATTTGATACAGTCGCGTGAGGTGTTGATTCAAACTGATGTCACACCCGCAGGCCCATCAGGACCAGAACATGCAAATCATGGCCAAAAAGTATACATTAAAGCCGACCGGCACATCTTCAGATTTTAAAATTGACTATGCGAACGAGTTGAATCCCCAACAATTTGAAGCTGCCACTGCCCCATCTGGACCCTCACTGGTGATAGCCGGGGCTGGAGCGGGCAAAACCAGAACTCTCACATATCGTGTCGCCTACCTGATCGAATCCGGAATCCGCCCGGATCGCATCCTGCTCCTGACTTTCACCAATAAGGCTTCCCGGGAGATGATTGACCGCGTCGCCTCGCTGATGCAGATGCCAAAGCCGGGATTCTGGGGTGGCACGTTCCACTCCATTGGCCATAAGATACTGAGAACCCACGCCGTTGAAGCGGGATTCACTCCGGAGTTCTCAATCATGGACCGCGAGGATGCACGCGACTTTCTGAAAAGCTGCATTGCAAAACTCGATATAGATGCTCAATCGTCCCGCTTTCCCAAACCGGACCTTCTCATCAACCTGTTTTCACTCCAGATAAATCTAGCACAGCCACTCGATAAACTGATCCAGGAAAAATATGACCAGTTCACCAATCTCACTGCGGAAATAACTGAACTTTTTTCCATATATACATTGAAAAAAAGAGAAGCCAACTGCATGGATTTTGATGACCTCCTGATCCTCTGGCTGAAACTCCTGAAAAATAACCCGGATATTCTTCTGTCCTATCAGGACAAATTCCAGGCCATCCTCGTTGACGAATATCAGGACACTAACTTCGTCCAGGGCGAAATCGTCGATACGCTCGCGCAAAAACATAAAAATGTCATGGTGGTCGGGGACGATTCCCAATCCATCTATGGATGGCGTGGCGCGAATTTTGAGAATATTCTCTCCTTCCCCAATCGATTCCCGGGAACGCGTATCTATAAAATTGAAACAAATTACCGGTCCACTCCGGAAATTCTCAGTTACGCGAACGCCGCCATCGCTCCCAATATTCATCAATATAAAAAGTCTCTGCAACCGGTGCGGGAGCATGGGATGAAGCCCGTCCTGGTCACCACCGGCAACTCGTCTGAACAAGCACAATTCGTCGCTCAACGCATCCTCGAGGTTCGCGATGAAGGAATTGAATTGGAGGAAATGGCCGTCCTGTACCGGTCCCATTTCCACTGTCTCGAACTTCAGATGGAACTGACATCCAGAAATATCCCCTTTGTCATCACCAGTGGCATCCGCTTTTTTGAACAAGCGCACATCAAAGATGTCGTCGCCCTGCTGAAAATTCTTTGCAACCCGAGAGACGAAATTTCCTTCAAGCGGGTCACGATGCTCCTGCCGGGACTCGGTATTAAAACCTCGGAAAAAATCTGGAACCACTTCGAGACTTTGCTCAACCAATCCCCAGCTCAAAGATCAGATGTTCCAAGCCGGCTGGCACAACTCAACCCGTCCATCCCGAAAAAAAGCCTCGAAGCCTGGACTCAACTGGTCTACACCACCGAACAAATGCTCCAGGGTGACATCGCTCAACAACCCAGCCGGCAAATCCACCTCATACTCGACGCATTCTATAGAGAATACGCACAGAAAATATTTGAAAACTCCCAGCATAGGTTGGATGAACTCGAGGAACTGGCCAACTTTGCAGCGCAATTTGATTCCGTCGAAAACTTTCTCGGCCAGTTGGCCCTGCTCACTGAACTCGAAAGCGAAAACTCGGATCTCTCGCGCCGGAATGATGATGATGAAAAAATCCGGCTCTCCACAGTCCATCAGGCAAAAGGCCTCGAATTTAAAGTTGTCTTTGTCATCATGATGGCCGAGGGCCTCTTTCCGAACTACAGAGCCTCAGAAAGCGCCGAAGGACGCGAGGAGGAAAGAAGACTCTTTTACGTCGCCATCACCCGGGCCAAAGACCAGGTCTATCTCACCTGGCCCAAATACCGGGAAACCAGCGGATATGGAAACCCATGGCAAAAACCCGCCTCCTTCCTGCTCGATGTCCCGGAAAATCTGTATGATGAATGGGAACTTGATTAATCCCCGCACGCCACACACAACATTTTGATAGAGTGGTTTTCTCATCGTGGATTTTCTCCTGTCAGACCGGGAGCCGGGGCAAAATCGAAGGTTCACATGCCCGCGGCATGAATCTCCCGATCAGGTATGGGACAGTTGCCCACAGACGGGCAGGAGGGCCTTGGGGATGATGCGCCACCACATTTCAGGTCTCCGGGCGATCAGCGGAGAAGAAGTGTGGCGCACTGGTCCCAAACTTTGGTTTTCGCCACCAGTGAAGTGGCCAGACAGACAACAGCCAGCCCACCCAGCCCGGTCGCAAACCATCGATCCAATCGTTTCTCCAGCCCGCATTTGACCGCGAGCATCAATATCCCCAGCATGAGCATGCTGAGAAAAGCGCTGAACCAGACCTCCAGCAATGTCCCGGCATACCATCCGCTCAGGAGCGGAATGCGCCCCAGCGCGGCGGCCGTCACGGATAGCGAAGCCAGAAACATCATCGGCCGATGAATATTCGGACGGCGGCGATTCAAAACACCAACAATCACAAAGGCCGCAAACGTGAGGATCCCGTTGAGAGGTACTGTCAGAAACGCCTTTGGCGCCAAACCGAACCGCACCAGCTCCGGCGGCGTTCCCCTGGTGGAGCCAATGGCTATCAGGTATCCAACCACAACAATGCCAATCGCCAGGGCTGCGGCCAGTGCCCCCAGTTTCATGTGGATGCGCCTGCGACCGGTCGCCACCAGCAGCGGTTGGACAACCGACAGCACCATCCACGCAGACATCATCACTCCATGAACAATATAAGTGAAACGGGCAGTTGGAGGAATCGGTCGACCAGGATAGGCCTGTAGATCAAGGTAAAAATGCCGGAACCCAATCACTGCAGCCACCAGCAACAAGCCGGAAGCGATCGAATAAAACCAGCGGGCGCTGGCTGACTTCGCTACCGTCAGATCCTCTTTATTCATAATAGGATATTTCGTGACTCACAGGCATGCCCAATTCCATTGAATGCCCGATACTATGCCGCGCTGCACGCCTGTCAAGCGGACATTGGCAACCTGAGTGCAGCGCAGGGAATGCATAAACTCAGGATCCGCGCCGTTGCTGTCGTTCCCACCAGACGGTGGCACAACCAGACCGCAGGAGCAAAGTGCCCGTGAGGGAAAGATGCATCCGTTGGCTTTGTTTTCTAACCTTGGAAGCGGGGATATTCCATTTCCGGATGCGACGGGAACGTGAATCTCATGGGTCCGGTGTTGGGTAGGTTAGAAGATCGCCATGCGGTTGGTTGTCATTGTTCCACATTTTGAGTCTGTGTGGAGCCATCGAAAAGAGGTCTCTGCGATGAATGCCTTCCGCATGACCATCCGCAAAAGCGATATTATACCGGCCACGATGGCGGGCGGCCTCGGCGGACCGCGCCCCACGCGAGCCGGGCCACACGTCGCGGATCACTCCATTGCGGGAGTTGATATCAAGGAATCCCATGCCACTATAGTCATCTTTGGCATTTTCAACATCGTAAATCAGCCGCATCAAGCCAGCAGAAGACCAGATGTAGTGAGCATCCCCCATGGCAATCATGGCTGCCGGGGCTCTCACTTGAGATTCAGCAATACGGAGAAATTTCTGGTGCGATACGCCATCCGGAATGTCGGATTCCAGTTTGATCTTAGCAAAATTTCCACCCAATCCGAGGGAACTGGGGGTGAATTTTGTTCCATTGGCGTTGTATCCATAGGATCCGAGGGGAGTGCCATAGTCATTGCCCGCAATTGTGGATCCGCGAAAATCCGGGCATTTATAGAGCCGGTTGGTCCACTGATTTCGGGTGTAGGAATAAAGGTATTCGGGCCAGAAAATGTTTTCGGACGCAAATTCAGGATCGAGATTGAAAACCGGATAATACCGCTGGTCCTGGACGAATGAGGCAAGCGCCAGGCCAATCTGACGTGTGTTGTTGCGGCAATAGATTTCTCTGGCTTTGCTGCGGGCCGCGCTGAGAGCTGGAGCGATTAAGGACACGAGAATGGCAATGATGGCAATCACCACCAGCAGCTCAATGAGCGTGAATCCTTTTTTCTTTTTTTTCATACCCTCCATCGTGTGTGGATCGGATGAATCCCTCTCCCCAATCCGGGCCGATTTTATTCTATGACGCTCACGATCCGGTAGAGTCGCATCTCGTTGTTTCTGGGAATGATGTCAAACGAGAACTCCTTTGTCGTCCGTTCGACTTGTTGCCAGGCATGGTCCGGACTCAGGGCGCTGCGGTATTCGACCCGATAGTAACTGGCACATTCGACCTTACTCCAGGTCAGGAAAACGCGGCTGTTGGCTTTATCAAAATCAATTTTGAGATCCATGACCGGGTCGGCTTCATCGCACCCGCCGGATGTGGTTTTGTTGGTTTCAAACATGCGGAAAAAGTGCCGGCCACTTCAAAATTCAC
>JAJOIW010000067.1 GCA_021209225.1 Verrucomicrobiota bacterium | reverse complement strand
TGCCTATGAATACCATAGTCAGAAGCGGGTTCCCGCCCGAACCACACCACCTCTCAAAAGGCGAAAAATTCACCCCGGTAAAAATTCCCACCCAATTTTAAAAATGAAGACTGATATACATAAAAAACATCTGGATGAATAAAATATCCGCTTATGCGATATATTTTCTCATAGTGATCCAGTTTTCCAGTCGCGGTCATGCGACCGAATTCAACCTGTCCACGGCGACGATAGCGGACATACACGCGGCAGTGGATGCCGGAGCCCTCACCTACGAGAAGCTCGTCACTCTGTATATGAACCGCATTCAGAACTACGACAAAATTGGTCCGAAAATTAACTCTGTGCTGTATATGAACTCCAACGCTGTTAATGAGGCTCGGGCGGCGGATAAGGCACTGAAATCCACGGGCCGCCAGTCGTCCCTGCATGGCATCCCATTTGTCATCAAGGACCTGGTGGATGTGGCGGGATTACCCACCACGGCGGGGTTCAAATCATTTGGGGCCCCGAGTGCCACCTCGGGATTCAGGAGTTGTGGCACGACTTAAGGAATCGGGAGCCATCATCCTGGCGAAAGTTTCCACAGTGAACTGGTATGGCAACAACGGCTTTGATCAACATCCCATCGGAGCCACCCGCAATCCATACAACCTCGAATTCAGCCCGGGAGGATCATCCAATGGCACTGGAGCAGCGATTGCGGCGTGGTTTGCCGCTGTGGGAATCGGCACAGATACTGGAGGTTCTGTGCAGATCCCCTCCTCCTATAACAGTCTGGTGGGCATCGTCGCCACTCAGGGATTGGTCACACGCACCGGAATTGTTCCTCGCGGACCCACGCAGGATCGGGCAGGTCCGATGGCCCGCTCGGTATTTGATGCGGCCGCAACACTCGGAGCCATTGCCGGATGGGATGCGGAAGACCTCATGACATTTGAAGGAATCGGCCATTTCCCGCCAAAGGACCTGGCATCCCACCTCAAGTCACCCTCGCTTTATGGCAGGAAAATTGGAGTATTGAGAGAAATGTTCACGACTGGGCCATTGGATCCTGAGGTGCTTTCCATTTTTGAATCGGTGGTGCAGGATCTCAAGAGCGGTGGAGCCCTGGTGCTGGATCCGGTATTGGTTGGGACCAACCTGCGGGAAGCCACATCCAGTGCCATATCCGGCACAACCCATCCCTATGAACTGGTGCTTTCCAGCAACGCCTACCTGGAAAGGCTCGGCTCAGACAGGCCATTCAAAACCATCCAGGATATGCTCGCTGCGGCAGGTCATGAAAATGTGCATGAGCGGTATCTCAAGTCGATGACTCTCCCATCCCCGGATCTGAGTCCCGATTATCTGGCCCGCTTCTCACTGAGGTCCTCATTGCGGAAAGTGGTCGACAACCTGATGGAGGAATATCAACTGGATGCGCTGATTCTGCCCTATCGGACCTTGCCCCCACCACATGGGTCCCTGACTCAAACGCCCGGAGACATCAATACACTGACTTCAGTCACCGGCCTGCCAGCTGTCATCATGCCCGGCGGTTACACCAAAGATAAAAACCTTCCAATTGGTATTCAGTTCGTTGGCAAATCCTTTGATGATATCAATCTGATCAAAGTGGCTCACGCATTCGAGGCGATTTCCAAGCGCAGAAAACCGCCCATGACGACCCCAGCATTGCCTGGAGAAATCTTTTCTTACTAGTTTGATGGATATCCTGATTCAGGCCTGGTGAATTCCATCCAGGTTCAATTCTCAACCCGGCGCCAGATTCATATTCTGGCGCTGTTTTTATTCCCACCTGAGATGGGATCCTTTGTCATGGCCTCGGCCAGGTAGCGGTCGAAGAGCGCTTTTTGATCTTTCATGGCCTGGATTTTATTTGCGGGATTGGTCCTGGCTTCCAGAAGAATCCACCCGGAATAATTCATTTTGTATAAGAGTTGGATAAGACTGGTGTATGGATAGTCCTTGGAATCCAATTCACGCACATGAACAGTGGCTCCAAAGCGCGACTGAACCAGGTTGAAATTGGCTTCCAGTCCCATGCCAAGCAGGTCCTGTGGATTGGAGTTCCAGCAGACTTTCACATTCGGGTGATTGGCGATGTCAAAAATCGCTTTGATGACTGGCAGGTCGCTGGTTCCCGACCCATGCACTTCAACACGGATTTCCTGACCATAATCATCGCCATAGGCCGCGATTTCATTGAGTGATCGCCCCATTTGTTCAATGGTTCGCTCTTTTTCAATGCCCGGGACGAATCCATTGGGTTTGACTTTGACCCCGGTGCCGCCGCAGTCATGCATGAGCTGGATATAGGCTTTTGCCTGGTCGATATTGGACCGGAGTTTTTCCGGCTCAGCATCGTGAAACTGGCAATTTGATCCATACCCGACCAATCGGACCGGAGAGTCTTCAAACTGCTTTTTCACCTCATTTCTCTGACTGGCGGACAAGCGGGGCTCGATTCCATGAGCGTGCCCGGTCCGGGCCTCCACACCCAGTAATCCGGATTCTTCACAGGACTGAATCAGCTCCGGCAATTTCATATCCTGACCCCACAAATACGTCACAAATCCGAAACGCATCGACGCGCCACGCAGGGG
>JAJOIW010000093.1 GCA_021209225.1 Verrucomicrobiota bacterium | reverse complement strand
CCATTGCTTGGTCAGGTCATGGTGGCGGGGAAATCCGCAGCTCAGGCGGAGCGGTACATGCGCGACCTCCTGGAAAAGGATTATCTTGTCCATCCGCACGTCATCATCACGGTCAAAGAATTCAAAAATGAACAGGTTTCGGTTCAGGGCTACGTTAACATCCCCAAATTAATCACCCTTCCTCCGGATCAGCCTATGACTATCCTCCAGGCAATCAGCGAAGCCGGTGGACTCCAGCGCATTGGAAATCCCAATAAAATTGAACTTATCCGTCAGGGTGAGCCCAATCGCGTGTTCAAACTCAACGATTTGAAATCCGTCGCCGACCCATCTCAGATCATCTATCTGAAACCCAACGATGTGGTCTATGTATCGGAAAGAGGTTTGTTTTAAGTGTCCGGAGTAAATATCAAGCGAGTAATACTTATGAACCACGACAATAATATGATGGATCAAAGAGAATCCATCATGGATCAGGACTCCGGTGAGGCCAGTTTAAACTTGCGTCATTACTGGCATATCATACTAGAGCGTCGTTGGCTTGTGGTTGCCACATTTCTCGGCGTCTTTGCTCTTGCCATTATTTATCTTGTGCGGGCCGAGCCGATTTACACTGCCGCAGCAAAACTCCAGATCGACCGCGAGGATCAGGGTTTCCTGAGTGACGGTGGGATAGTGGTTTCGGGGAACCACAACGAGTACCTCCAAACCATGTATAAAAACCTGATGAGCCGCTCCCTGATTGAGAAAGTCCGCTCAGAATTGGGTCTGGATGAGGACGAGAGATATAAAAAGGCTCTGGATAAAAATGCCGCGGTTTCAGCCGATATCACCATCAAACCGCTGCGCCTGACCTACCTGGTGGACATCGAAGTCGACCATCCGGACAACGTGAAGGCGGCGGCGATCGCCAATTCTCTGGCTGATAACTTCCGCGACGATAACCTGACCCGATCATTGAAAAAAATGTCTGATGGGATTGAATCGCTCAAAGAACAACTCAAACAGCTGGAACAGAAGAGCCTTCAGGACACCCAGGCAATTTCGGACTTTCTGCGTAAAAATGGGGCTGCATTGGACAAGCAGATGGACACAGCCATTATGGCCTATCAACAGGCCACAGCGGATTTCGCAAAAGCGGAAGCGGATGCCAAAATTGCACAGAGTCTCTCTGAGGAAGTTGAAAAGTTTCTCCAGGAGGGCAAGGACCTCGCGACTATTCCCAGTATCGCGGAGGATCCCAATGTTTTGAAGCTGAAGCAGGATCTCTCGGTCAAGCAAGCCGTACTTGCTGGCTTGCTCACGCGGTATAAGCCCAAACATCCTGCTGTCGAACAGGCACTTCACGAAATTGAGTCGCTCAAATCCTCATTGTTGGACAAGTCAAAAGAGGTTTATAAGCGCATCCAGTATCAGTCGCGCATTGCGGAAAACAAAGCCAGTCGACTCAAAGAGATTCAGCAGGAGCGCGAAAATCAGCAACTTGCTCTTCAGGAGGCACGTATCGAATACGATCTGCTCGAAAGGAAAGCTGAACTCTCCAAGGATCTATATCAAATCGTGATGTCGGAGCAGAAGAAAACGGAAATTTCCCAATCCTACAAATCGAATAACATCAGCATCGTGGATTATGCTGTTCCGCCTGCGTCACCATCCAAGCCTAAAAAATCACTTATCCTTCTAATGGGTGTGGTTGGAGGATTGGCCGCTGGTATCGGGTTGGCATTCTTCATCAACTTCCTCGATGATTCCATCAAGACGCAGGAGGATATTGAGAACGTTCTCAAACTGCAGTTTCTTGGTTACATTCCGAACATCAAAACCAACAGTCTGGTTGAGCGGGACCTTCAATCTCATCTTCACCCGCAATCAACGGCAGCTGAATCCTTCCGCACTTTGCGAACCGCTGTTTCATTGATGCCGAAGTCAGAGCAGTATTCCGTGATTTCTCTCACAAGCACTATCCCATCTGAGGGAAAGTCGCTCGTTGCTTCCAACCTTGCCATTGTTCTGGCACAGACCGGGATGAAAACCGTGTTGGTGGATGCCGACTTGAGGCGTCCCTCCGTGCACAAAGCCTTTCAGCTGCATTCCCCCATTGGTTTGGCTGCCTACCTCAAACGCGAGGTGGAGGACATAGGCGAGATCATTCACAAATCCGAGGTTCCGGATTTGGATATTGTTTGTTGTGGGGGGATTCCAGGAAGTCCATCGGAATTGATTGGTTCCTCCCGGATGACGCAGTTCATCAGTGAGCTGAGAGAGCGATATGACCGGGTTATCATAGATTGTCCGCCTGTTTCAGCTGTATCGGACCCGCTTGTCATAGCAGCCAGAACTGATGGTGTGATATTTGTGAACAAATTCAACCGCATCCGTCGGGAACACGCCAGACGCACCGTTCAACGAATTCAGGATTCAGGGGTTCGCATCCTTGGAGCCGTTCTCAACGACATCGACTTTGAGGGCAAAGACTCCTACTACTACAGCTACTACTATTATCAGAATCGTTATTATGCGAGCCATTACAGCACGGAAGCACAGCAGGGGAATAATAGTTCCAAGAAAAAAGCTTCCTGATTCAATCCAGCATTGAATTTTATTCCCTTCGCCCATGTGGGTGGAGGGATTTCTTATTTTCGCGGGGATGAGTTTGCTTTACTCTGCCCGATCTGGGCTTAACATTCCCGGATATTTCACAAAGACGACATAATGAGATCAGACGAGACCTCCACTTTGGACACCAATCAGGACGACATTCAGATTATCGAACGGCTTCAGGAAACCACCCGGAAAATGAGGTCTGAACTGGCCAAGGTGATCATTGGCCAGGACGACGTGATTGAGAAACTTCTGATCTGTGTTTTGTCGAAGGGTCATGGACTGCTTATGGGGGTTCCGGGGCTGGCGAAAACCACTTTGGTGAATGCAGTCTCAGAAGTCATGTCCCTGGAATTCAGCCGGATTCAGTTCACCCCGGATTTAATGCCCTCTGACATCACTGGGACGGATATTCTTCAGGATACGGATGAGCCAGGGAAGCGCGCCTTCGTTTTTGTGAAAGGCCCACTTTTTGCCAACATAGTTCTGGCGGATGAAATTAACCGGACTCCACCAAAAACCCAATCTGCGTTGTTGGAGGCGATGCAGGAACGCCGAGTGACAGCCAACGGTCGCATTTATCGGTTGCCCACTCCATTTTTCGTGCTGGCCACACAAAATCCCATTGAACAGGAAGGAACCTATGCCCTGCCTGAGGCTCAATTGGATCGATTCATGTTCCTCATCAATGTTGAGTATCCAAATCGGGATGAGGAACGGGAAATAGCGAGGCAGACGACACGTGGAAGTCAGGAGAAGTTAAAAGCCTGCATCAATGGCCAGGAGCTTCAGGAATTTCAGGAAGTTGTTGAGCGGCTGCCGGTTCCGGACAGCCTATACGATTACGCGGTGGATCTGATTCGCGCCACCCGGCCCAAGGAATCAGAAGCCCCGGATTGGTTGAAGCGATGGGTTTCCTGGGGAGCTGGTCCAAGAGCGGTTCAGTATATAATCCGGGGTGCCAAAGCCAGGGCGGTGCTCCGTGGCAGTTATCTGGTTCGTCAGGAGGATATTCAGGCAGTTGCCTACCCCGTATTGAGTCATCGGTTAGTGACAAACTTCCAGGCTCAGAGTGAAGGGATCAATGTGACTGATGTCATCACCCGGTCATAGACGATCTGATTCCCGACAGCCGATAGGAATCCACCCCTCACAAACCATTCATCCAGTGACTGAAAATCCATCCACCCCATTTTTTAATCCCGACATTGCGGCACGATTGTCAGGGTATGCTTTGCAATCCCGGCAGCCGAAAGAGGGGTCGATGTCCGGCATTCACAAAAGCCCACACCGTGGAGCCAGTGTGGAATTTTCTGAATACCGTGACTATGTGCCAGGTGATGATTTGCGCCGTCTGGACTGGCGGGTTTTTGCCAAAACGGACCGCTTCTACATGAAGGAATTTGAAGCTGAGACCAACCTGAGAGGTTATCTGGTTCTGGATGCCAGTGGCTCGATGAATTATCGGGGAAGTCTTGCGGATTCAAAATTTGACCACAGCCGGAGGATTGCATCCATACTCGCCTACCTGCTCATACGCCAGGGGGATGCTGTTGGAGTTCAGCTCACAGGGGGTGAGGCCAGCGCCGAGTTGCCCTCCATGCGCAAGCCCAGTCACCTCCAGCAGGTGTTTCAAACCATGACAGACTTTCAATGCGGCGGGACCAACTCCTTGTCCGCGACCCTGCACAAGCTCGCTGAAACATCCAGACGACGCGCTCTGGTCATGATCTTCTCGGACTTTTTCACTGACATAGACGAGTTGCTGCCGGCCTTGCAGCATGTCAGGCACCAGAAGCACGAGGTGGCCCTTTTTGAAATTCTTCACCCCAGGGAGGTTGATTTTGATTTTCAAAAATCCACGCGATTCAAAGATCTGGAAGGCCCAGCCGATGTGGTCGTGGAGCCATCCATGGTCCGCCAGCAATACCTGCATTTTTTCAACCTTCACGTGGAGAAGCTGCGGAAGGCGGCGCGGGAATTTGATTTAGAGTTACGTCGATCTCTTGTTGGGGGCGACTATGAAAAGGTGCTCGTCGACTTCCTCGCACAACGAATGCGGCGTGGTTGATAAGAGTCATCCATGCTTTGATCTGTTGAAATGACATTTTTACAACCAGAAATCCTCCTTGGGCTTCCCTTGCTGCTCGTGCCTGTCGTGATTCATTTATTGAATCGGAGGCGCTATAAGGTTGAGGACTGGGGAGCCATGCAATTCCTGATCCAGGCGACTCGAGCATCCACATCCAAGGCTCGGCTGAAGCAGATACTTGTTCTGTTCATGAGGACTCTTGCGGTTGGGATGCTCCTGTTTTTCCTGGCCCGGCCGCTGGCTGGGGGATGGGTTGGCAAAATGGGGGGCGGTGTGCCAGAGATTGTCTTTGTGGTGCTAGACCGGTCGGCCTCCATGGAAAGCACTCAGATTGCTGGCGGCCCGTCCCTGAAACAGCAGGCATACGAAGCCCTTCGGTCCGCATGGGATATTTATGGCGAGGATTCCAAGCTTGTCCTGGTCGATTCTGTGGATGCCTCAATCATTCCGGTCAAGGACATGAAATCTCTGATGGATGGATGGCTTGAGCAGGAATCGGACACCTCCACATCCTTCCCATTGTTGTTTCTGCAGATTCATGACTGGATCCAGTCGAATAATGTTGGAGTGTGCGAAATATGGATTGCATCTGACCTCCAGACGAGTAATTGGCAACTTGGAGACGATGTATGGGATGGTATACAGGACAAATTTCTCGCCCTTTCCAGAAATATCTCAATCAAGGTCCTGGCAATGGGTGGGGGGCAGCCAGTGGCACAGAATATCGGATTGACACATCGCGGGACGATACAACCGGGTTTTGGCAAGAGGGAAATGGTTCAGCTTCGCGCACAGCTGATATCAAACCGGGAAGAAACTGAATCTGTGCCGGTTTCCATAGAAATGCCCGGAGCCACCGCGCAAACAGAAGTGACGGTTGAGGGAGCACAAACCTCCTGGCAACAGAACCTTTCCATTTCTGGCGAGCTGATCGAGCCATGGATCCATCTCTCGATCCCTCAGGACAGCAATGAGCGCGACAATCATCTTTATTTAGTCATCCCCCCGGATATCACGCCCCGGGTCGAAGTCTATTCTTCAAATGCTCTGATCAGTTCCATTATCCGTGCTGCGTTGCTGGTCGGGATTCCCGGAGAATCGGAAATTGTCATCCGCGACACCATTGAGGATGAGCCGGAACCAATGACTTCTCTCATAGTTTGGCAAAAACCTGTTCCTGACAATCAGGAGGCTGAATGGTTAGTCAATTTTGTTGAAAATGGCGGGACTGTCATATTTCTGCCCCATGATAATGAAGAAAATGACGCATCAGAACTTTTTGAAACGCGGTGGGGCCAGGTGGAGAATGCTCCGGATGGGATGCCATATCAGATATCGAACTGGGACCAGCAAAGTGGGCCTGCTGCCCGGACTTCAGAAGGCTTCACTCTCCCTCTGGATCGGACAACCTTTCTCAAACGCCGCCAATTAATTTCCTCCGGTTCACCATTGGTGCTTTTTTCTGACAACGCATCTTTCCTTTCCATGAGCCTATTTGGTCGGGGAAAAACATACTGGTTGTCGTCCTTGCCGGAATCGGATTGGTCCACGCTCGGTCAAGGATATGCATTTGTTCCCATGCTGCAGCGGATACTCATCGAGTCCTCGACACGATTTGCAGCTCCGGTTCAGCTTGAGGTGGGTCGACTTCCGCAATCCCTCCGGGGAATCCAGTGGATACCTGTCGTCCCTGCGGTCCCGGGGCACTCCCCCGATATTCAATCTGGCATATTCACCCACGAAGGGAAATATATTGCTGTGAACCTGCCGGTTGAGGAATTGGAATTGAATCACTATTCATCCAGCGATCTGACTTCAGCTCTGGACCGGTTGGAAGTCATCACGATGGATGGGCCCACTCCCCTAGCCGCGAGGAAGGGGACTGCTGACCTTCAATCAGAACTCTGGAAGTTCTTCCTGATAGGAATGGTTCTGTTTTTAGGTGTTGAAAGTTTTCTCACTCTTCCCCTTTCAGTGAATCAGCGATCCAATCAAGGGGGCACAGCATGAATCAACTGACCTTTTCCGTCACGGCGATCAACATCGGCATAGCATGCATTGTTTGTGCCTATTTTACATGGATACTGGTGGTCAATCTCTATCGGCAACCATCAGGCTGGTCGCGGATGGCATTGGAATGGCTCAGATGGCTGATTGTCATGTTGATACTTTCCAGCCTTTTCCGGCCTGAGTGGGTGGAAAAATCACAGGACGATAAAAAGCCGGTTATTGCGGTTCTGTCGGATCGTTCACGCAGCATGACCACCGGTGACATTCAGTCGACTGATGCTCTGATATCCCGGGCACAATGGCTGACTGAAGCCATAAACAGCGAAGTCTGGGCTCCACTACTCCAGCAAAGCAATCTCCGATTTCTGGATTTCAGTCCCGTCCCGGCCGCCAGTGAATTCTCAGTCGAAGGGACGAATCTTTCAGACCCTTTGGAATCCATCCTCAAAGACCATCCCCGATTGCGGTCTGTTCTGGTGCTTTCAGATGGCGATTGGAATCTGGGGGACTCACCGGAACTGGTGGCCCGGAAATACCGGTCCCGTGGTGTTCCGATATTCTCGGCGGTTGTCGGGCGCGACACTCCACTTCCAGATCTCAGTATTGAAGAGGTCCGGGTCCCTGGATTTGGTCTTCTTGGAGAGCAGGTGGCTATTGGATTCCGCATACGCTCGACTCTCCCAAGGGATGTCAATATCACCGTCACGTTGAAGAGTGATTCTGACAACCCGCAAAGTCGATCCCTTGAGGTTCCGGCATTCACGGAAACTCAGGATTCATTCCTTTATTTTCCCGAAACGGAGGGAGAACGCACTTTGGCCATTTCCATCCCAGTTGAGCCAGAGGAGATTGCCAGCGGGAACAACGAGAAAGAATTCAAGTTTTCAGTCAGAAAAGAAACGCTCAAGGTGTTGGTCATTGATTCTCTGCCGCGATGGGAGTACCGGTATTTGCGCAACGCACTGGAACGGGATCCGGGTGTGGAGATGAGCTGCCTTTTATTCCATCCGGGCATGGGTCCTGGAGCTGGCAAGCATTACCTTCCGTCATTTCCCGATACCCGCGAGGCACTTAGTCCATATGACGTCATTTTTCTTGGGGATGTTGGCATTGGGGATGGCGAGCTGTCTCTCAAGGATGCTGAGCTGATACGCGGTTTGGTGGAACAACAATCCAGCGGACTTGTTTTCGTGCCTGGCCGCCGTGGAAGACTCGCTTCGCTGATCGGGTCACCTTTGGAGGAGCTTCTGCCAGTTCAGGTGGATGTTTCCAAACCAAATGGCTATCCCTTGCAGAATGAGAATCCGATTCTCCTGACCACCCAGGGCAGTGGGCACCTTTTGACCCGATTTGAAATGCTGGAAAGTGAGAATGCCAGGTTGTGGGAGAATTTGCCCGGCTTTTTCTGGTCTGCCCCGGTTTTAAAGAGCCGACCAGGTACTGAGGTTCTGGGGGTTCATGGTTCACTAAGAAATCAGTGGGGCAGGTTACCGATGCTCGTCACCAAGTCGGTAGGCTCAGGGCATGTCCTCTTCATGGGAACCGATGGGGCCTGGCGTTGGCGCCGCGGGGTGGAGGATAAATACCACTACCGGTTATGGTCGCAAGTCGTGCGCTGGATGGCTCACCGTCGCAATCTCTCAGAAAAAGAAGGCATCCGCCTCAGCTTTTCTCCGGAAAATCCCAACGCAGGAGACCGTGTCTTTCTTCAAGCCTCAATTTTAAATCGGGCTGGTTTTCCCTTGGATGACGAAAGCGTTAAGTTGCGACTGCTGGCGCCTGATGGATCGACTGAGCAATTGACACTGGAGCGTGTCTCCGGAGGGTGGGGTGTTTATGAAGGCGATTTCATTTCGCGATTGCCAGGGGAGCATCAGTTGACCATGGATATACCAAATCAGGGACGCAAACTCGAAACTGGGATACAGATCATGGCTCCCACATTGGAAAAAGTGGGCCAGCCAGCCCGCCGGCAGGTTCTGAGCTCACTTGCCGAAACCACCGGAGGCATGTCCGCCTCCTTTGGCGAACTCACCCGCTTGGTTGAGGCTTTGAAATCTGTCCCGGAACCGGAGGAAGAACTCCGCAAAACCCGCTTATGGGCTCACCCAATATGGGGGGGTATTCTGCTTTTACTGCTTTCGATTTACTGGATCGGGCGTAAATTGTCCGGACTCGTTTAGCAAATGCACCCGCTCCAGTTTTGATGGGGCACAAATTTCGATGAAATGGC
Source organism: Verrucomicrobiota bacterium (assembly GCA_021209225.1). Classification (GTDB taxonomy): domain Bacteria; phylum Verrucomicrobiota; class Verrucomicrobiia; order Limisphaerales; family JAJOIW01; genus JAJOIW01. The sequence continues at coordinate 3,216 of JAJOIW010000093.1, read as the reverse complement.
GATGAAATCATCAATTAAATCCCTGAAACTTCCTGAAGGCCTGGAGCAACAATTCCTGCAACTGCGCTATCGCTTACTTCAGGTATTCTCATTTCAAGCTGTCATGGCTTGCCTTGGGGCACTGGTTGTCGCCTTCCTGCTGCTTTGGGTATCCGATCGATTCTGGGATACACCTTTTTCCTGGCGCATGGCAATGTGGGTGCTTTTCTTCTTTGTCGTTTACGTTCAATCACTCATCTTCCTGCGCTATGGTGTCCAACTTGGATCGAGCCCCATGCGCATGGCCAGGCATGTTCAGAAATCATTCCGCCGATTGGGGGATAGACTTTCGGGGATTCTTGAGCTTTCAGACCCGACTAAGCGCCCCAGCCATTATTCCGCCAGGCTATATGAGGCAGCCATTGTTCAGGTTGCCTCGGAAGCGGCACAATTTGATTTTAATCAGTCTGTCCCGGTCGCCGCAAAATGGCGGCTGGCCAAATGTGTTTTATTGACCTCAGGTATCGTATTTTTCCTCATAGTTTTATTTCCGGAAGCGGCAATGCCAACCCTGAAACGTCTGATTATTCCATGGGGGGGCACTTCGAGATTCACTATGGTTCATATAGAATCAGTTCCGGATTCCATCCGGGTGCCACATGGTGAGCCCTTCCGGATCCAGGGAGTGCTTCAGTACAGCACCTTCTGGAGACCGGCAACCGTCTATTTTGAGATTCCGGGAGCTGTCCGGCAACAGGCACATGCGAATCATGGTATCTTTTCCATGGATCTGCCTGGTTTTATTGAGCCAGTGGATGTCAGGTTCAGTGCAGGTGACACCGATCATGTCATTTCGATCATTCCGGTTTTCCGCCCCGCGCTCGAGTCGGTCCAGGTCACCATTCATCATCCCGGATATCTGAATTATGATGATCAGGCCCTGTCTGGATTATCCGGACAAATTGAGGTTGTTGAAGGAGCCTCCCTCACTCTGGAGGCACAGGTCACGCGCCCATTATCCAGTGCTGAATGGAGCCGGGATTTCCGTTTGTGGCAGCCGCTCAGCTTCAATAGTTCCACGTGGATACTACCTTCCATTGAAGCTGCTTCCGGCGATCGGTTGAGCGTGAGATGGACGGATGAATTCGGATTTTCAGCTGCCAATCCCTGGGGCTTGACTATCAATACATTCAAGGATTCCGCTCCAACTCTGCAGTTGAAGGATCTCGTCCCCATGGGGGCCTATCTGGAGACCGAGGTCATTCCTGCGGTCGTTCAGGCAACCGATGATTTTGGGATAGCCATCACCGGTCTGGAATGGAAATTGATACTTGATGAGCAAAGCGATGAACTCACCGAGGTGCCCGGCGGAAAGTTCCAGCGTGAAACAGGTGCCTTCAATTCCCTGGTCGCCACCGAAAATTATGGTTTCAGCCCGCGCTTGTTGGGTGTTCCACCCGATTCAATTATTGAAGTCCGCGGGTATGCCCGGGATTTCCGGCCAGTGGCTGAAACGGTCTATACTGAACCCATCAGTATTATGGTGGTCAGTGTGGATCGGCATGCCGAACTCCTGAGACAAAATCTTGAATCCATACTCTCCCAGTCCGAGGACATATTGAGAGCTGAGGAGAACATTTCTGAATTCAATCGGATGGCGCTGGAGGAATTGGATCTGGAGGCGCCTATAGAAGCGGTGCGCGAGCGGATTGAAGCCAATGCTGAAATGCAGCAGCAGAATGCCAAAGACCTGCAACGGCTCGCCGAAATGGGGCAACAACTCCTGCGTGAAGCCATGCGGAATCCCAATTTCGAATCCACAGCAATTCGCGAATGGAACGATACTCTGCAGCAGATGCAGTCACTCTCTGAGCAGCAGATGCCTCAGGCTGCCGAGCAGATGAAATCCGCCGCATCCTCCAGCCAACAATCCTCCTCTGAAGCCAGCCAGGAACTGAAGCAGGCTCAGGAAATGATTGAGGATATTCTTCAGGACCTCGCCAGTCTTCAGGACAATATTAATGAAGGTCTCGATCAGCTCCAGGCCATGACGCTGGCTCAGAGGTTGCGGGCTCTCGGGAGAAAGCAATCCGAGATCATCGATATGCTGAAAAGATCCGTCGCACGAACCATAGGTCTGACCATCGATGAATTATCCTCCAAATTCATCAAGGCGAATGAAGCCGCTTCCGAAGAACAATCTGCCTTATCCGGTCAGGCTGAAGAACTCATTCAGGAGATCAGCCGTTTCGCTGAGCGCACCGAGCTGGAACCCTACGAGTTGGTCAGCAAGGAAATGAAGGATCAGGCGCCTGTCGAGGATCTGGGTGATATTTCCGAGAAAATAAACCGCAACATTCTGGCACGCTCGATGTCGCGTCAAGCAGTCTGGTCCGATCAATTTGAATCCTGGGCAAAAGCACTTGAGCCTCCCGGCAAGGACGGAGAGGGTGGCCAAGGTGGCGAAGGCTCCGAGTCCGGTGAACAAGACCAGGATAATGTCATGCTGGAAATGATGATCAAACTGCTGCGCCTCCGGGAAAAAGAAATTGATATTCAAATGCAAACCCGACTCCTCAATGGCACTCAGGTTGAAAAAAAGGAACTCTCAGACTCAGCCAGTCGACTTTCAGGCGAGCAACTGGGATTGCTTGGCGAATTGGATTTGATGTCCCAATCCAATCCATTGGTCTCCCTGGCTCCGGTCCTGAAAGAGGGCATGGACAACATGCTGAATGTTTCCACACTGCTCAGCGAGCCCAGGGTCGACGCGACGACAGATTTGGCTGAGGCCGACACAGTGAATACGCTCACTGATGCGATCAACATCATCAATGAAATTGCCAATAATCAATCCCAACAACAATCGCAGCAGCAGCAATCTCAACAACAGACAACAGCCCAACAAATGGCCTTTCTCATGCAGATGATGTCTCAGACCCCAACTCCTTCACCTATGCCCGGAACTCAGGGCAACCCCAATGCTGGGGGAGATTCAGCCAATAATCCCGACTCCATCCAGGGGGATGTCACCGGGAAATCCAATGATTCCAGAAAAGTGGAGCGGGCCGCCGGATCACTTTCTGAAATGCCAGCCGAATACCGGCCAATGCTACGAAAAATATTTCCAACTCCTGGAGGACATCCAAAATGATTCCCATCAGAAAAATTTCCATTGCTCCAAAAAAATTCCACCTATTTCATTTCCTGTTTCTGGCTCACATCTCATTCATGGTG
>JAJOIW010000214.1 GCA_021209225.1 Verrucomicrobiota bacterium | reverse complement strand
CGGAAAAAATGCAGAGCTGGATCAATCGGAAGATCAAATTCCGTGTAAGGATTCCGACCCTTTGCTCCGGTTGTTGACGTTGAGTCATGTGGAGGATTTTTTGATATGCCTGCCGATGAGAGTCCCTATATGTTGTTGACCGGCGGGTGAAAGGATTTGTGGGGAGTTCATGGAGTGCCGGGCGTGCTATGGGCAAACTATCGCCTCCTGAGGTGGATTCTCCGCTGCCGGCTGTGACGCATGTGAATGGATCTGCCCGGGTGCAAACCGTCGATGCACGATCCAATCCATTATTGGTCAAATTGATCCATGCCTTTGAAGGGCGGACTGGAGTTCCGGTGCTGGTGAATACCTCATTCAATGTGCGTGGAGAACCAATTGTGTTCCGGGCCTCGGATGCATTCCGCTGCTTCATGAATACTCACATGGATATTCTGGTAGTGGGAAAATATTTCATGCGCAAAGGAGATCAGACAATGCGTCCGGATCTGGAATCATGGAAAAACCAATTCCCTCTCGACTGAGATGAAACCCCCATTCACCAGAAACCCCCAAACCTCCATTGAAGTGTGGGCCGTCCCTGTCCGACGGATGATCCAGACGACTCTGACTTCGCTCCAGAACCAAAGCCGTGGGATTGCAGGCGACATCAGTGTTCTTCGCTCCTTCTCCCAGGTGACCGGATTCGGAATTCCCATCGTCTTCGGGGTGGCATTGCCCATGCTGATTCACGGGCATATCCTGCTTTGGCCATTTCTTCCCGGCGGGTGCCTGCTCATTTCCGGATGGATATGTCCTGCGGCACTGGCCTATCCGTATGTCCTGTGGCAGGGACTGGGGCAGGGATTGCATAAGCTCAACTCCTGGATCCTCTTCGGACTTATGTTTTATCTCGTCATCTGTCCCATCGGATTTCTGTTCCGATGCTTCGGACGCGATCCGATGCGCCGACGTATCGATTCCAGAATCGATTCCTACCGCCAGGATTTTTCACATGACAACCCACTCGAAAGAGTGGACAATATCTTCTGATGATCGATTTCCTGAAAGAATTGTGGGGATTCATGAAAGTCCGGAAAAAGTTCTGGATGTTCCCCATCATTTTATTTCTGGGTTTGGTGGGAGCGTTGGTGGCCTATACTCAGGGCAGTTCGATACTGCCATTTATATACAGTTTATTCTGATATTTCGCGCGGATGATTTCCTGGCCATTGACAAATGTCGGGGATGGTTTTCAATGTCAGCATGGAAACCAGCCGAATTGAATTCAGGGTTTTGATCAGGTCATTCATGACTCTGGCATTGAGTGTGCTTCCCTCATTGGCTGACGACGGATTGAGCGGACAGTCCTGGTGGAAAGACGGGGCATTGATCTACCAGAACCAGTGTGTGGATTGCCATGGAGAACAAGGAAAAGGAGTGGCTGGAAAATATGATGAAACCCTCTACGGCGACAGGTCTCTGGAATCCCTGACTCAGGTCATCATTGAAACCATGCCAGAAAAGCACCCCGAGAAGTGCGTGGGATCCGAAGCGGAATCTGTAGCCAGATATATATTCGAAGCCTTTTATTCCCCCGAAGCCAGGGCGCGGAACAATCCGCCACGCAAAGAACTGGCACACCTCACCTCCCACCAGTACATCAATACTGTAGCCGATCTCATCGAGGCATTCCGCCCATCCGCCAGGCCAAAACCCGTCCATGGTTTGTCAGCTCATTATTACTCCTCACATAATTTCAATGGGGACAAAAAAGTCATTGAGCGGGATGATCTGCTCATTGATTTTCAGTGGGCGGATTCCAGTCCGGATGAAGAGAAAATCAAACCTGAGGAATTCTCAATTCAATGGAGAGGGTCCCTCTACGCCCCGGAAACCGGCGTATACCAGTTTGAGTTAGCGACGGAAAATGGAGCCAAGCTCTTCATCAATGATCTGCGTGAGCCATTGATCGACTCCTGGGTGAGTTCGGCCATGCTCAAGGAGGATGCGCAAAGAATATTTTTACTGGGCGGGCGATACTACCCGATTCGGGTGGATTATTTTAAATACAAGGACAAATCCGCTTCGATTCAGCTGCGGTGGGTGCCACCTGGATATGCGGACGAGGTGATTCCTTCGGAGCATTTATATACAGATTCCGTGGGTTCGACCTTTGTTTTATCCACGACCTTTCCACCGGATGATCATTCAATGGGCTATGAGCGCGGGACGGCTGTATCGAAAAGCTGGGTGCACGCAACCACTCTCGCTGCTATCGAAGTGGCCCAATACATTTCCAATCAGATTCAGAATTTCGCCGGAACAAACAAAAATGACCCGGAGTTCCGCAACCGGATCCGCACGTTCCTAGAGGATTTTGTTTCTTTGGCATTTGTCTCGCGGTTGACTGAATCCGAGAAAGAATTTTTTGTGCATCGATTTGTCCCCGAGCAATGGGATGGGGTGGAGGATGGTGTGAAGAAGTGTGTTGTTTTAGCGTTGAAGTCGCCGCGTTTCCTCTACCCTGTGATTGGATCCGGAGCTTCGGGCGATTTCGCTTCCGCCCGCCAGTTGGCATTGGGATTCTGGGATTCTCTCCCGGACTCTGCGCTTTTGCATGCGGCATCCACTGGTGAGTTGTCCTCCCTGGATGGAATTGAGCGTGAGGCATCCCGAATGATGAATGATCCGCGGACCCGATTGAAGTTGCAGACATTTTTCCACCATTGGTTGAAAATGGACGAAGCCGACGATGTGGATAAGGACACCACCAAATTTCCGGATTTCGACGAACACTTACTGAGTGACCTCAAAAAGTCGTTGCAGATATTTGTGGATGATATTGTCTGGGGTGAGGATCCGGACTACCGGCGATTGCTGGTGGGAAACACCATTTTCGCAAACAGCCGCCTGGCTGATTTTTACAATCTGGATCGTCCAGCTTCCGTTCCCGGCAGTGAATTCATCCCGGTGGTCATGGCTGGAGAGCCGAGATCGGGGATTCTCACGCACCCCTTCATCATGACCACGTTCGCTTATTACGGGTCGACTTCGCCCATTCATCGCGGGGTTTTTCTCACAAGGAATATTCTCGGTCGATTTTTAAAACCGCCGCCCATGGCCATAGAATTCATGGATGGCCGATTCGATCCCCATCTCACGATGCGGGAAAAGGTCACGGAATTGACCAGCAGGGAGAATTGCATGGCCTGCCATTCCACCATCAATCCATTGGGGTTCAGTGTGGAAAACTTTGATGCTGTGGGCCGTTTCCAGACCCATGACAAACAGAAGCTCATCGATACGGTCAGCGATTTTCTAGATATTGACGGTGAATCCATACGGTTGGCAGGCGGGCCGGATGTCGGGGAATATGCGGCTGCCAATCGGCTGGCACAGCTTGGCTTTATTGATCAGATGTTTCACCACCTGACAAAAAACCCAGCGGCGGCTTACGGTCCGGAAACCCGCCGGCAACTCCTCGACTACTTCAGGGCCAACCAGTTCAATATCCGGTTGTTAGTGGAAAAAATTGTCACCACCGCGGCCTGGGATGCTCAGAATGCCAGGGCTCAGTGATACTGTCCCGGTCGGGCAGCTCATTTATTGAGTGTTTGATATTTGCCGATGATGGAATACACTGGCGCTTATCACATTGGAACCCCTTTCCGGGACAATCACCAGATCTGAATGCCTCTGGAAAATAAATTGAAGAATATGAAACGCAGAGAATTTTTAAAATATGCCGGATTATCCACTGGGATGCTTCCCTTCCTGAGTGGGTTGCCATCGCTGGCGGAGTCTGCCCAGAGTCAGTCCCGACCACCCCAAAGATTCATATTCATGTTCAGTCCGAACGGGACGATTCCGGATGAATTCTGGCCTGATGAAACCGGATCCTCATTCCAGCTCAAGCAGATTCTCCAACCCCTGAGTCCATTCAAAAACCGCCTGATGACGGTCAAGGGAATATCGAACAAGATTCGTGGGGATGGCGATGGGCACATGCGGGGCATGTCCTGCCTGTTGACCGCGAAAGAACTTTTTCCCGGCAATATCCAGGGTGGATCGGACACCCCAGCCGGCTGGTGCAGTGGCATCTCCATTGATCAGGAAATCTCCAACTTTTTTCAATCCCGGGAGGCAACCCGAACCCGTTTTGGAAACCTGACTCTTGGTGTGGCGGTCCCACACCGTGCGGACCCATGGACCCGTTGGGTTTACGGTGGACCCAATGATCCTATTGCGCCGATCGATGACCCATACCAGTTATTTGGTCGACTGTATAATCAGATGCAGGACGCGCAAACCACCCGCAGCATTCTTGATCCACTGAAAGAGGACCTGCGCAAGGTTGCCAGATTTGTCTCCGCAGAAGATCGGGACCTGCTCGAAGCCCACGCCCGATTCATTCGGGAAATGGAAATCGAAATGGAATCCCTCAGCCAGCAACAACTGACACATGCCGTCCCGGACCTGGAACCCGGCATCGTCCTGGAGAATGACTCCATCCCACAGGTCAGCCGTATGCAAATTGATTTACTGGCCAATGCCTTCGCCAACGATATGGCACGTGTGGCGACTCTTCAGTATACAAATTCCGTTGGCAACGCCCGCATGAGTTGGCTCGGCATCTCGGAAGGCCATCATGCATTATCCCATGATCCCGATCTCAATACGGAATCAAAGGACAAACTCACCAGAATCAACATCTGGTTTGCTGAACAACTGGCTATGCTGGCAGCCCGGTTGGATTCCATCCCCCGAGCCTGGCCACGATGGATTGCTTCTCGATCACACCACCATCATCTGGACCAATGAACTCGGAAAAGGAAATTCACACACCCTGAACAATATTCCGTTTGTGTTTGTGGGCAACGGACTGGGATTCAAGACCGGTTGCGCCTTCCAGTTTGATAATGCCCCTCATAACCGGCTTTGGATGGCATGTGCTCACGCAGTGGGTCACAACATCAGCTCATTCGGAAACCTCGAGCATTCCAGCCAGGGGCCTTTGAATCTCACCACCTCAGCATGATTCCAGATTCAAAAATTCGTGAAACGCGCGGCTGATCTGGATTATTTCTTATAGATTTTGCGGATGAGTTTTTCGAGTTGAGCGATCTGGTTTCTTCTTGCGTCGAAGGTGAGGGGGTTTCCTTCGAGGCTGATATTGAGGAAGATGGCAAATTCTTTGGGGCCGCTGCGGTCGGCTTCGACGATATTAATCAGGGACCCCAAGTCCTCAATCTTATTGTAATCAAAAAACAAATTATTGAGCTGGTTGAGTCCGAAAATCGGAGATAAGTCACGGATCTGGTTATTGCGGATGGAGAGCGTGGTCAGCTTTTTCAGTTTATAGATTCCTATAAGGTCCTCAATATGGTTGCCATCGAGGTAGAGAGACCAGATTTTCGGAAGTTTGAGAATGGGTGAGAAGTCGGAAATCTGGTTGTTATTGAGGTATAAGGCAGTGATCGCCTGGCAGTGGGCAATAGGTGAGACGTCCGAGATATTGTTTTGTGACAGGTCGAGGTATTGAAGTCCTTTCAGGGATTCTATGGTTGTGAGGTCGGAGATATTATTGTCCGCCAGATTCAGGAATTGGAGTCGCTTCATGTCCGCAATCGGCGAAAGGTCGGATATGTTGTTGCCTGGAGCATCCAATGAGGCGAGGTTGATGCAGTGTTCCAGGCCTTTGAGGCTGGTTATGGCGAGGTCTTTGGCTTTGATGGTGGAGATATTCGAGAGTTCCTCGCTGGTCAGAGGTTCGGAATTATTGCGTTTGGCGAACACATATTTTCTGACGACATTCTCCAGATTCACGTCCTCGAAAAGGCTGGATGGCTGATTTTGAGTTTCCTGGGCTGTCGAAGTGGTGGAGGTTGTCCAATGACAAACCACTGGAAGCACGGCGAAGATGAGACTCATCCAAAACTTTCGTATCATGATAAAATCAGGTAAAAATGATTTGGTAAATGTGTGGCCAGATTATGCCGGCTGGATGGATGAATCAAGAATGAATTCTCAGTGTGAACTTGCCCCGAAAGTCCCCTGATTATGATGCCTTGACCTGTTTGAATGTATGGGCATCCGGAAATGGATGCCGATCGACATCCATTGAATCCCATCATGATGGGCGTGGAGATCTCCGGCTCGCGAGGCCGCTTGCGTTGATTCCAGATGCTCAGAGGGTGGGGAACAGTTCATATCGGCGGCGGGAGGCCCAGAATATCAAAGGCATCCTCCTTGATTTGGACGACCGGGGAGCCCCTTCCTGACCCGGGGTTGCCTTCCGCCGCAGCTTGGAATAAATCGGCAAGGTGAAATTTGATCTCCCAGCAGACGGGGGGGGCGGAGCGACTGATTCAGGGGTCAGTTGGATCGGACGATTCGGCGAACTGATATGGAAGCGGACCTTCTCACCGGTTCGTAATCATCCTGTTCGGATGCTTTTCTCAGGGAGGGCAGGGCGGATTCCGCTGCCTTGCCCAGAGTTCCCAGGTAATCGGAGGCAAAGAGTCTGACGTTCGCATCCTTATGAGTGAGGCATTGAATGAGGGTTTCGATGTCCGTGGTTTTGATGCGTCGAAGAGCTTCAATGGCAAAGGACTGATCCGTTGCCACTTCCAGGCGTTCAAAAAGTGTGGGAGCCAGGGGCTGGGCATCCGTGCCCAGTTGTGCCACCTGATCTGTTGCCAGTTCCCGGATAGTCAACTCGTTGTCCAAGAGACCAGATTTCAGAAACTCCAGCTTCTTCTCCAGTGGGAGAGTCACCGATTCCAGTGACTTGAATGCAGCCAGCCTGAGATAGGGTTTGGGGGATTTCAGGTAACCGGTGGCGATATCGCGGACTGACTCATGGTCTGGTGCAAGAGTCGAGATGCATGCGATCCATTGCCCGGCCAGATCCGGTTGCTGCGGTTCCGGGAGGGTCAGCAGGATTGGGAGTGCCGCTGCGGCTTTTGCTCCCAGTTGGTGCAGGGTCTTGAGGCGAATGGCTAATTCCTCCTCTGTTGATTCGCTGATGTTTTCCACCAGTCGGGGAACCAGATTGTCCGGTGTGGATGGCAGGTACGCTGCGGCCTGAAAACTTGCCAGGCGGATTTCCTGTTTGTCGCTGTCCAGTCCTGCCAGAATCTGGGGCTCCAGTCGGCCAGCAGAATCTCCAAGGAATGGAATCGATTGAATCGCTTCAGCCTGGACAGCCAGTTGGGGATCATTCATCAGACGCTGCACGATGGGAGTCAGTTGTGAACCGGGAATTTGAAGCTTCACCAGACTGTTCAGGCTCTTGGCCCGCAGGTCGGCAGATTCATTTAAAGTCAGTTCTTTCATGCGCTGAACCGCGATGGGATCATTGATCCCCCGCGCCGCCATCACATCCAGCGCAACCCAGATCACAGAATTGAATTGACTCTGCATGGCCTGGAGGAGATCCGGAATCACCAGGTGACCCATACTTCGCAGTGACTGCAATTGCCAGCAGTCAGATGGAATATCCGCTATGGAAAGTGGAGCCAGTTCCAGAAGGATGGGCATGAAGGCAGCCTGCCCGATAAATTCGAGGGTTTCCTGTGCGCCCTGAGCCACGACAGGGTTGGATGTGGTGGACCGGGTTTGGACGATTTCAGGTGCGAGTGACCCCACCTTGGGACCGAGTTTCTGGGTGAGTGCCAGCACCCTGATCTTCTGCGGGTCAGGGGCCTGTTGAAGTTGGGTTGCCATCCAGGGAACCAGTGAAACAGCTCGATCTGATGTCAGCAGCAAAGCAGCAAAGCAGGCTTCCCACGTCTTTTCCTCATCCACTGAGATCACATTCTCCAGCAGAGGGAACAATTCCCCTGCAGGCAGTCTGAATTGTGCCAACGCATCAATAGCGGCACAGCGCAGGTCAGTCGGTGTGGTCAGCGAGACCAGTGGGGCAATCACCTCACGGGTCTTTGCCGCTTCAGCTCCCATTCCGGCCAAGGCAGACAAGGCAGCTATGCGGGCCCGATCCGATGATCCGGATTTCAATACAACCACCAGAGATGAGATGGATTCCTGGCCAATCTGACCCAAGGCTTCCGCCACATACTGACGCACATCGGCAGCGTCATCATCCAGAAGCGGGATAAGTTCCGGAATCATTTCTGAAGCAGTTGCGCCCATCCAGCTGAGAGCTTTGGCTCCGGCAGAGCGAACATAGCTATTGGAATTGCCAAGCATCCCGGAGGCTGCGGGAATGACCGCTTCTCCAATCCGGCCCAAAGCGTAAAGACGCCCGATACCAGACCTGATTGCGGTATCGACGCCCCGGATTCTGTATATTGTCGACCAGTGCCGGAATGGCATCGACTGCATCAGGACCAATTTTGGCAACAAGCTGAATGCATTGAAACCACACCTGTTCCTCAGTATCACTCAATCCTTTGATGATGTGGGGCAGAGCTGGAAGGGCATCCGCACCCAGGGAGTTCAATGTGTAGGCCGCTTTGCGTCTTTCGGCTCCATCGCTGGACTGGATCTCCCGAATTGCCCGATCCAGCTGCCTGGATTTTTCCTCTGTGTCCTGACCGGTGAGAAGTGACGGCAGGAGGGTTAGGCTCAGGGCACAAGTCAGGCATGTGAGCAGGCGGGAACCCGCCCGGTAATCTGGCAGAATCATCATACTTTTATCGCAAGGTTGAAAATTAAAAAACCGACCTTCAGGCCCAGTGGCCGGGTCGGTTTGGTGGTTGAGACCGGCTGGCTGGATTAAATGAAATGATTGAGCGGGCCGGTGGAATCGCCGAAATACGGATCCTCGATCCCAGCCGTATTGAGCATGGACACGAGCAGGTTGGCCATGGGTGTCTCTTCGGGATAGGCAATGTGCCGACCATTGATCAGCGAGCCACCCCCGTGTCCGGCAGTGATCAATGGCAGGTTTTCATTGTTGTGTCGGTTGCCATCCGAAATGCTGCTGCCAAATAACAGAATAGAATTATGCAGCAGATTGGTATCTCCATCCGGTGTCGCTTTCATGCGGTCTAAAATGTAGGAGAAGAGCGTGACATGGTGTTGGTCGATGAGTTGAATCTGGCGTAATTTCTCCGGGTCGCTCTGGTGGTGGGAGATGGAGTGGTGGCCTTCGCGCACGCCAATGTTCCGGTAGCTCCGGTTGGATCCGGCATTGGCCAACATGAATGTGCAGATGCGGGTTGAATCGGTCTGGAAAGCGAGAACCAGCATATCCCCCAGGAGTTTGACATGATCGTCGTACAGGTCAGGTATGCCTTCGGGCTGGTTGTAGTGGCGCAGAAATTCCTGGTGGCTGGCTTGGGCATTCTCATTCCGTTCGAGGCGGGTTTCAATTTCCCTGACAGCTGTGAGGTATTCATCCATTTTGCGCTGGTCCGCATTCCCAAGCTGCTTGTTGAGCTGATTTGAATCCTCCAGTACGAAATCAAGAATGCTTTTTTTGTATCTTTTGCGGCGTTCAGCGTTCTCGGATTTTTCTCTTTGCGATCCATCCCCGAAGAGTCTTTCGAAGACTTCCCTGGGGTTGGTGATCTTCGACATGGGGGTGGTTTCGTTTTTCCAGGAAATGTTATTCGAGTAAGCGCAGGAATAGCCCGAGTCACATTTCCCGAAGGGGCGGCCACCCTCGGTGCCGAGTTCGAGCGATGGGAAGCGGGTGAGTTGGCCAATGACTTCTGCGGCTCTTTGATCAACCGATTGGCCGGCACGGATTTCTGCGCCCTCACTTTTCAGTGGCTGAGCAGCTGTGAGGTAGACGCCAGCGGAGCGGGCGTGGTCGCCAGCCCCATCTCCATTGGCACGCCCTTTGTCATGTGTCAGACCTGTAATGACAGTGATGTCATTTTTGAGGTGCTGCAGAGGTGAAAGAGTTTTCGGCAACTGGTAGTTGAAGCCGGTTGACTTCGGCGTCCAATGCTCGAGGTTGACACCATTCGGGATGAAAAAGAATCCAAGCCGGACAGGTTGCGCTGAGGATTTAGCCGCCCAGGCTGAGCGGGGGAAAGCAGAACTGAGTGTTGGGAGGGCGATCGCAGCCCCCAATCCTTTCAGGAATTTCCTCCTGTCTGTGCCAATTGATCTATTCATCGTCTGGATCCTTTGTTTGTTTTTTCTGAAAGGGATCACTCAGGATGATGCCCTTGATTAAAGCGGAAATTTTGTGTTTTTCATTCTGAACCGAATGGACAATTTTTGCAACGGCGCATTCATCAAAATATTCGAGGCCGCGTCCCAGAGCATAGGTCAGCATTTTTTCGGTGAGGGCGCGGGTGAATGTCTCTCCTGAGGTCAGATATTTTTTCAGGTCATTGGGGCCGTGGAATTGGGATCCATCCGGCAATGATCCGGATGGGTCGATCGGGAAACCATCCTCGGCATCCCGCCATCTGCCCACCGCATCAAAATTTTCGAAGGCAAAACCGATGGGGTCCATTTTGGCGTGGCATCCTGCGCAATCCGGCTTGTCTCTGTGTATCTCCAGTCTTTGGCGCAGTGAGGCGTTGGCGGCAATCTCCTTGGTGGCCTCCAGTTCCGGCACGTTTGGGGGAGGCGGTGGAGGCGGGGTTCCCAGGATCTGCTCGAGAATCCATTTGCCACGGATAACCGGCGAGGTGCGCGTGGGATTGGAAGTGATGGTCAGGATGCTGCCGTGAGTCAGCACTCCACCCCTGGGATGATTGGCCGGGAGAAATACTTTGGAGAAGGAATCCCCTTCGGGTTCTGGTAACCCATAATGCTGAGCCAAACGCTTATTGAGGTAGGTGAAGTCCGAATCGATCAGGGTTGTGATGGGGAGATTCTGGCTGAGGACGGCCGCGAAAACCATTTCTGTCTCCCGCTTCATATCCTGGCGCAGCTCCTGGGTGAATTGGGGAAAGAGGGATGGATCCGGGGAGTGAGTCTCCAGGTTTCGGATCTGAAGCCATTGGCCGACGAAGTTCTGGATGAACCGGCGTGCTTTGGCGTCCTGGATCATGCGGTCGATCTGAGCTGAGAGAACGTCCGGCCGGGTCAACCTGCCTTCGGATGCCAGATTGAACAGTTCATCATCGGGCAGGGAATTCCAAAGGAAGTAAGACATGCGGCTGGCCAGTTCGTAGTCGTTGAGATTGCGGATTTGTTGCTCCTCGTCACTGAGTGAATCCGGCTCCAGTTCCCAGCGGAAAAGGAATTTCGGGGAGCTGAGTATGGCCTGAACCGCCAGTTGAATTCCCTCCTCGAAGCTGCCACCATCCTCGAGCACCATGCGGACCAGATCTGCTGATCGGGTGGATTCCTCAGAGGTGGCCGGGCGGCGGAATGCTTTGGTTGCAAAAGCCGACAGCACATTCCGCGCGTGATCCAGTTCGTGGCCCGGTTCCGGCTGAGTGGGGATGACAGCGGTGTGGGACTCAGGCAAGGGTGGACGTTGCAGTCCGGATGGCCCAACAATTTCAATGAAATCCACAAACAGGTTCCTGTCCCCGGAATTGTTGTCCACAAAGTTATTGAGGTAGGCGACCTCGATGCGGTTGGATCCCTTATTCAAGTTTGCTGTGAATTCGAAATGGCCTGGCTCACCTGCGATCTGGGGAACTTCAAATGCGTGATGTTGGGTGTCATTGATTGACACTTTCATCTTGGGGGGCTCCGGGCCAGCCTGATCCCCGTGAGCAGTGATTTTGATGTGGTAGGTGCCGGCGCGGGCCAGCTTCACGTCCTTGTATGCGCTGCTCTCGCGGTAGAGTCCGAGGAAACGTTCGAAGGCGGGACGCACATCATCCGAGCTCCCCGTCATGGTCTCGGCCTCGAATTTTTCTATGGGTGGCCATGGGGGAACACTGGAGAGGATGGCCGTTGAAGCGATGGTTTCCCCCGCGGCCAGGTATTTTTCCATCAGAATTGGCGGGATGGACAGGACATCGGCAATGTTATCAAATCCATAGCCAACCTCGTCATTGGGAAATTCATCCGCCGGTCTGAGATCAATCTTGAATAAATCCTGAATCGTATTGTTGTATTCGTTGCGGTTTAAACGCCGGATCGTCACCTTTCCGGGAAGGACCAGCTGGTCGCAATCCAGGGCCCGAAGACCCGTCCGCAAAAACGAGGCAACTTCAAAGCGCAATTCATTGGTGGGCTGGGACTTGTCCTCCGGGGGCATTTCCCGGGTCTCAATAACCTCGATGATTCTGGACCAGAATTTCGGTTCTTTGA
>JAJOIW010000074.1 GCA_021209225.1 Verrucomicrobiota bacterium | reverse complement strand
GGCTCCAACCGGGGGGATGGCAACGCAGACAGCGTGCCGGACTCGCAACAGGCGCACGTGACCTCATTTCCTGCATTGAGTGGGCATTGGTGGACTGTGGTGTCCGATGCGGATCTTGCCTTCAAAAATGTCCAGCCCGCTGGTTTCCGGGAGTTGGCCTCCCCGCCTGCGGAATTTGCCTTCCCAGTCGGCTTCGTCACCCTCACATTATCGAATCTGGTGCCAGGCGGTACCACCACTCTGACCCATATCCTCCACCAAAGCCCGGTCCTGACGACCGTCTTCGCTTTCGGGCCGATGCCAGGCCAGCCACAGCCTCATTGGCACAAATTGGAAAGTGAGTCCACCGGCAATGAAATTCGAGTGTCCTTCACTGACGGCGGGGTCGGCGACCAGGATGCCTCACAGAACGGAAGTATCACCACCACCTATGGTTTCGCTTTCCCCAAACCGACCATTCCGGATTTGACCCTGCGGACTGACAACATCGAGTGGGTCAATCATATTCAACTCACTCAAAACGGCTCGGATTGGATGCTCACCACAAACCGGGTGCCATCCGTCACAACGGTTCTTCAATGGCCGATCCAGTCCGGCAACTGGTTTCTCCAAACCACCGACAGCCTGTCGACCCGTTCCACCTGGCAGAATATTGTCCGGGAACCCACCGCTTTGGATGGCTGGAATGTGATCACCAATCGCTCAGCCAGCCCGCAAAGATTCTTCCGACTCCGTCAGTTCTGAAAGCCATCCCATCCAAATTCAGATGAATCCCACCAGCCATAAACTCAGATGGTCAACAATTCACTGAATCGTGGCTTGGATTCGCCCATCGGCTCAGGCATAAATCAGGCGGTTCATTTTATGGGAATGGCTGTCGAGGGTATGATGAAAACCCATGATTTTTGCGGATCAAAAATAAATGGGAAGATTCTCGAAGCATGGGTATGGATGCTCTGAATCCAGGAATTTATGGAACGCATTGTGGAGATTTTTTGGGGATTGACCGCGCTGTACCTGGCGGTGGGGTCGGTTTTTGCAGTGGTTTTTGTGACGTGCGGAGTTCAGAGGATCGACCCGGCAGCCATGAAGGCATCCTGGGGATTCAGAATGATCATCCTCCCAGGCACGATGGTGTTATGGCCCATGCTGGCCGCCCGATGGATTTCCGGCAAGGTTGCTCCCGAGGAGAAAAATGCACACCGCTGCGCTGCACGATCCACGAATTGTCCAAAGGCTTCCCCATGATCCGGCCACTGAGAATCCGCCATCGATACATCATCTCCTGCCTCACGATAATCGTTCCGGCCGTGGCGGTATGTGGTCTCCTCATGCGACCGGAACGACCCATCATGCAGGCGCATCCGGAAGCGGCCTCCCATCACTCCCATGCCTCCGGAGAAAAAATCACATTTTCTCAACTCAAAAACGTTTCGATAAGCCGGGTGGGGCATTCAGCTGGAATCCATATTGTCAATCGGGGGCGACTGACATATCCGGATGTTTTACTTTACTGGACGCCTGAGGAGCCGACGGATGCATGGGGGCCAACATCCTCATCGCTGCTGGTGGGTCTTCTTCCGGATCAGGGTGAGTTGTCCTATGAAATGGGTCCGATCCTCACCAGTGGAGGGACGTGGGTGATCTATAGTCTGGGCCACAAAAAACTGCTCGACCACAGCAGGAATACATTTTCATTTTAACTTTATTATATGAGTGTCACCTATCATGCGGTGGGATGGTCCACTTTCAAAAAGCGATACGACCTGATTCTGTGGTTGGGGATTGTGCTTTTCCTGGTTGTTTTTTGTGGTGTCTCACTCTTTTTATTTCCAAAGGTCACCCTGGAGATCCTGTTGATTCGGGCCTTCGGGTCGGCCGCCTTTCTTCTGCTGCATATTATTCTCTGCATTGGTCCCCTGGCGCGGCTTCACAGACATTTCCTGCCCCTGCTTTACAACCGGCGCCACATGGGAGTCTCCCTGTTTATCCTCGCCCTTCTTCATGGGTTTCTCTCGTGGATCACCTACCATGCCGGCGGAGATTTGAATCCCTTCGTCAGTCTGATCGTGAGTGACGCCGGGCCGGGCATTTCGCGTTTTCCATTTCAGATCTTTGGGGTGATGGCCCTGGTCATTTTATTTCTGATGGCGGCGACCAGTCATGATTTCTGGCTGGTGAATCTCACAGCCCCATTCTGGAAAGCCATGCATATGCTGGTGTATGCCGCCTATGCCTTCCTCGTGGTTCACGTGGTCTTTGGCGCACTCCAGGCGGAGACGCATGGCTTCCTGACTGGCCTGGTTGGCGGGGGAATGGTTGTGGTTCTGGGCCTGCATCTGGTCTCAGGTTGGCGTGAGCATAAACCGGACAACCAACCACTGGATTCCAGGCTCGACCAGGGATTTATTGAAGCCTGCCGGGTGGCCGATATACCGGAAAACCGGGCCAGAATCGTGTCAATTGCCGGCGAACGCGTGGCCATATTCAAATACGATGGGAAAGTGTGCGCAGTATCCAATGTCTGCCAACATCAGAATGGCCCCTTGGGAGAGGGGAAAATAGTTCATGGCTGCATCACGTGCCCGTGGCATGGATACCAATACCTGCCGGAAACCGGCGCATCCCCGCCTCCATTTGTCGAAAAAATTCCCATCTTTAAAGTGAAAATCCAGAACGGGATCGTCCACATTAGTGCTTTGCCGGAGATTGCCCGGGACCTATGTTGAACCGGCGTCGATAGAGATGGAGGGAATATGAAAAACACAGACGACGAATTTTTTATTGGCTGGAGCCCGATGCCGCCGAATACCAGGATCACTCTGATGAAAAGTCTGTGGATCCTGTTTTTCATAGTCATTGTGACGGCAGTGGCCGGCAGTGCCTTGCAGAGGACCATTGGCACGGCTTCATTTGAATACGAAACTGTCCGGGATTTTGAAGGCTATTTCCACAAGGATCCGGTGCCGATGCTGGTTGTGGATCGATCCGGTCAAAGCGGGCATGAGAATCCACGGTCCCGATACTTACTCGTCCACCCTTTCAAATTCGGGTTCAGCAAAAATTCCGCGAGCCAGCTCAATGGCCAGTTTATTTCACTTCGGGGAAAGCTCATATACCGGGGTCAGGACACCATGATTGAAGTCATCCCCGAATCAGTAAAACCAGTCCTCAGGTCCGTGGAACCCCAAAGCGACACCCCAACCCCATTCATGGATCTCGGAGAAGTATCCCTCTGCGGCGAAATTGTGGATAGTAAATGTTATTTTGGTGTGATGAATCCTGGTGACTGGAAACCGCATAGAGCCTGCGCCATACGTTGCATCAGCGGTGGTATCCCTGCAGTCCTGCATGTGAAAATGTCGACCGGCCAATCCCGGGTCTATATCCTGGCTTCCGCCAATGGTGAATCCATTCAGCAGGCGATCCTTCCCCATGTGGCCATCCCGGTTGAGATCTCCGGCCAACTCAGAATGCTCGGCGATCTTTCCATACTTTTCATCCATCCGGAATCGATCAGCCCGCTTTGCTCGGCTGCGGCCAGCGTGAATCGCATTGAGCCCAAGGAACCATAGAAATCCAGAATTTGGATTTCGGGAGAAACCAGGCCGCCGCTCAGATGAAATGCCGGCCTTACGCCCTTCGGATATTGGGCAATCAGCGCATCCTGGGTTGTGTGACCCGGCTCCCGGAATCCTGAATGAGCGGGTCCGGAATATGGACACCCAATTTCCACCCGGCCACCCGGGCCGCAGTCTGAAGGCGCCGGGTCTCAATGCCATCGAGATCACGAATCACCCGGTTGAGAGCCTGCGGCGTCGCACTCTGGGAATTGACCAGCCTGGATGTCTGGGATGTGGATGGACGATGATTGATGTATGTTTCGAGAATATTTATATATTCCAGCAATAGTTCAGCCACGACCGGATGGCTTTGACTGTATAGAAAAATCAATTGTCGATATACCAGCCTCACAGTTGCTTCATGCTCATAAAATGGGGTCGTCTCGATATATTTTTTCAATGTGAACGATTCAGGTTTCTGTGTGTTGCCGGTGGGTGATTCGCCGGATTCCATGGGTGGAGCGTTGGGGGCATCCATGATGGGTTGATAGCGGATGAGAATCTGTTCGAGTCTCGCCATCGATTCGGATGGCTGCAACATGTGCCATTCATTTCTCTGGATCAATTGAACACCCTCGAGGGCCCACCATTTTTCCAGCTCGAGAAAATTGGAGAAATCGCTGCTGAAAGCCCTCATCAGGCACACCTGCCAGTTGAGATGATTCCTCAAGTTCTGAAGCATGGAGACCAGCTTCTGTTTGCCATCGGGCAGGTCGCAGAGTTTCCGCAGAAATATGTGGGCTGAGACATCATAATGCTCACGCAATTCTTCCAGTGCCACTTCCGGTGGAGGGAAACTCAATTCCTCGAAAGACATGAGCTGCTGCTGACCTAAGGCAACCTGGGATACCACCAGCGAATCCACATACTGTTGATTGAGATGAATCCGTTGCTTGGGTTCCAGAAGCGGCCTCCAGAATGTGCCCTCCAGCAACTCTCTTTCAAAAGCACGCCCCAGCCAGAGAGGCGGATCTTCACTGTACATCCCGGGATAACACAACAAATACTCTCTCATCACAATCTGAACAAACAGTCGCCCCAACTTTTCCCGAGAGATGAAATAGGGAATTTCAGCAACGATCTGAGTCTGGTCGGCAAACTGATTGATGACAACCGTCACGGAGCTGTCCGGCTCCATCTGAGTGTTTATTTTAAAAAACACCGGGTGTTTCCATTGCCGCGGGATTCCCATGAACTGATACCAACTGGCAGCCACCCTATCCGCTGTGATCACCAGGAGATCCCCATCCAATCGCAGCAGATTCTTCTCAATCGCTTTCTCCGGATCCTTGATCATCTCCGGCTTGATCTCCGGAACAAGAACAGCAAACTGCCGGCTTTGGCTGTAGACAACCTGATTCTTATTCAGCTTGTCCAGAATGGTCTGTGCCTCACCACGGGGACTCAACCACCCCATGACGGAAGCACCACAGCCAAACACCCGGAAAAACCCGGCACCAGCCTGGTCCATGGCCACGATCGACACCACACGAAGATGCCTGAACATGGCATCCGCTGAATCCATCGGTGGGAAAATATCAGGTCGGGAAACATTTATTCGCTTTTCTTTTTTCCAGGTGCAGCCGCTTTTTTTTTTCTTTGGCTGCTGGCTTGGCTCCCGAATCCGGTGCGGCCGCAGGCTTGGACGACTCCGAGCTGGGCTTGAGGGATTCGCTGTCTTTTTTGGCGGCGGTTTTGTAATTTTCGCTGCGGTAATCGGTGATGTAAAATCCTGTTCCCTTGAAGATGAGTCCGGCTCCGCCACCAATGGCTCTCTTCACCGCTCCTTTGCCCCACCGGGCTTTCGGACATTTATCCTTGGGACAAATCTCCAAGTGCGCATCCTTCATGGATTGAGTGACCTCAAATTCCATTCCACATTTTTCACAAATATATTCGTATGTCGGCATAGCGAATTTCAATTATGCACCAAGATACACGACGTCAAGAATTTGGATGCAACTTTTTTTACCTGTGAACATGGGGGAATGCGGGAAGTTCTGCAGGCGCACATTGACAAATTGGATGAATCCATCTTTCTTTGGGTGGTATATGGGCACACTTATCATCCGCATCTCACTCATCCTCATCCTGTTGGGATGTAGTCCTCAGGTCATTCTGGCGCAGACTTTGAAGCCTGAAGTCACCTCGATTGCACCGGACAATGGCATTCCAGGGGATAGGATCCGACTGTTCGGGAGCCATTTCGAGAATATCCTCGGCATCACTTTCAATGGAACTTTGGCGCGGGATTTCACGGTGACAGCCCAGAACCAAATCCTCGTCACCATACCTCTGGGCGCCACGTCCGGACCGATTTCCATTCAGAACAACATTGGTATCCACCTCACAGAAAGCGATTTCCGGGTTTACCTGCCGGGCCCGCGGCCAGAATCCTTCAGCCCGGCTGCCGCACTCGTCGGGGAAACCATCACCATCACCGGCACACTTTTCACCAGCTCAACCCGGATCATTTTTGGAGGAGACGTCCCAGCCACCCAATTCCTGGTCCGAACCACCCGGGAAATCGATGTGATCGTGCCACAGGGCGCAAAATCCGGCCCGATCCGACTGGTCGATGGGAATGTGGGCAACACCTCTGAGACTTCGTTCACAGTTGTGAAGAGCAATGACCTGTCCTTCACTTTTCAAACGCCCGCCACCACAGTTTTCCCCACAAACCAGGAGGCCAAAGTCGAATGGGTCGTCACGCCATCAGGCGGCCAATCCGGGGAGGCTGTGGAACTGACATTGCTCATCCCACCAGCCGGTGTGAATATCCATCGCATCGAATCCACATCCGGCACATCCATTCAACGGGGCCGATTCGTTCAAATATCGAACGTCACCATCCCGGAGGCAGGCACCTGGAAGGCAGGGCTCGTCTTCACCCCAACAGTCGCCAACGAAGCCCTGACATTCGAAGGATCCGTCGCCTCCATCGACAGGGACGCAAATCTCAGCAATAACTCCATGGTGCGACAGTTCGCCGTCCGGACTGTCGCTGGCCAGCTGGAGTTTCTCCGGGTCGACCCACAAACCTTTCAACTGATCTGGCCGGCAATTCCAGACAGCATCTCTCTCTATTCGTCCCAGAGCATCGATGGCTCATCTCCCTGGATCAAAGTCAACCGCATCCCAGTCGTCGATAATTCCAAAAAAACCCTCACCATCCGGTCTCAGGACATCCTTCCCAATTCCGCGTTCTTCCGCATCGCCACCGAGTGATTCAAGAACGTTTGTGATCATTCAAGTCCCGCAGCCCGGGGATTTGCCCCACCCTGACCAAATCCAGCGCACCCTTCACACACGCACACAAAACCACCCTTGCCTGGGTGAGCATACCCCTGCAAGGGTGGGAATCGGATTCATCGCGGGTCGTACCTGGAACGAACCAGTGAGCTGACAATTCGCGCCGGCCTGGTCATTCTCCACAATCCGAGCCATCCAGACACATGGCATCCCAGCGTTTCTGCATGTCCTCCGGAGAGACCTCCTCGACGGAGTGCTGAATCATCCATTCATGGCCGAATGGATCGCGCATATTGCCACTGCGAAACCCATAAAACTGGTCTCTGACCGCCATGGTCTCAGTGGCCCCGGCCGCGATGGCCCGGGCCATGGTGTCGTCGGCGTTGGCGACATGGAGAGACAAACGCAGTGTCGTCCCGCCCAGTGTCTGCGGCGTTTTATTCCACTCCGGCATTTCCTCGCACAGCATCAGCAGGCTGTCGCCAAATTGAATTTCAGCATGGACGATCTGCCCACTGGATGAATCAACCAGACGGAATCGCTCGCTGGCCCCAAATACGAGGGTGTAAAATTCAATCGCGGCAGACGCGTTCTGGACAGCAATCGACGGGGTGAGTTGCGGGTAATTGAATGTGCTCATGGTTACGAATGGGTTGAATTGTTTTTGACAGACAATGAATGAGTGAAAGCAGGCTGACAACTTGATGGTTTGTCTCACGGAATGCGCTCAACCAGATTTTTAAAATGATTGAGAATGGATTGCCAACCCTGTTTCTGCTGCTCGGATATATTGGAGTCCTCGGCCTCAAAGCTTTCGAGAATCCGCGTTGTTCCTCCATCTGGCACAAACTCGACCACGACCTTCCGGCCGTCACCAAGCAGATACTCAATCTTCTGAAGCGGGATCACTGAGGTGAAAGTCCCCTCAAAGTCAAATCCCATTGAGCCGTCTTTTACTTCCATCCGATAGTTGAACTTTCCTCCTTGCCGAAGGTCAATCTCAGCTGTGGGACACGTCCAGTCCTCAGAAGCAAAATTCCATTGCTTGATATATTGAGGAGAAGTCCAGGCATGCCATGAGGCTTCCACCGGAGCACTCACCGTCGTTTCAATCGTTATCATCATTTTGGTATTGGCTGGTTGATATTTGCCGTACAGTCATTCTTCTCATTGTCCACAATTCGATTTCATGCTTCCACAATCACCCGGAAGCCGCCGTACATCATGCGCTTCGGGTCAAAGGCCGGTTTTGCATCCGGGTTCTGATCCGGGCAGAGTTCCTTCATGCGGGGGTCCGCCATGACTTTGGCATTGACCGCATCCCGGTGCTCTCGGGATTCGTAAACGATGTAGGCGAAAACCAGGTTTTCACCTGCATGCGCACCGAAGACCTCCACTGCCCCACGGCCATCCGACCCGTAGGATCCCAGGTCGTCACCGACCGCTTCAATGTATTCCAAAGCTCCATGCTCCTTCCATATCGTGGAGCACAGGTTGGCTGCCTGCTCATATTGTGGAATATTGCCGGGGGCAATGGGGATAACAAATCCATCTATATACTTGCTCATGATCATTTTCCTTTCTGATTTCTAATATATTGTAAATGTGAATCTGGAGTTATTTTGAAAGCCTGATTCGTTCATCAGGCGCAACCTGAACGATGTGCCCTCGTATCAGCCACAATGGCCAGGCGGCCAAAGTCAATGACGGGCAGTTTGTAGTTATATATTTATCCGGCCGAATCCGAGCCTGGTGTGTGGTGTGGTGTGGAATTTGAGGAGCCGTGGAGAGAATGGTGCGGTTCTGTCATGCACCGGCGATTTCCCCGCCACGGAATGCCGCCTCAAGAGTGGCTATATTTATTTTTTTCATCTTCATCATGGCATTCAGGACCCTGTCGGCAGCGGGCCTGTCATCTGAACCAAGCAGCCGGGACAGAACCTCCGGCACGATCTGCCAGGACAGGCCATACCGATCCTTGAGCCAGGCACATTGTCCTTCACTTCCGCCGTTCCCGGTCAACGCCTCCCATAATCGGTCCGTCTCGTCTTGATCCCGGGTCGATATCGATATGGATGCGGCCTCATTAAACTTGAAGTGTGGACCACCGTTTAATGCCTGAAATGGAACTCCATCCAATTGGAATTCCACCATCATTGGAGTCATGCCCGTGATGCGCGAGTTCGGAATCAGTGAGGTGTAAAACTCCGCTGCCTCAGCGGCTTGCCCATCATACCAAAGGCATATGGACGTTCTGGTGTTTTTCGTGTTCATCCATCCGGAATTCTCATGTTGCCTTGGAATATATTTTATTTCATCGAGTGCAACCCGATTGTGTTGCCTTCCGTATCTGCCACAATCGCAATGTGGCCATAGTCGCCGATGGACATTTTCTCTTTGTATATCCGACCCCCATTGGCCAGGGCCCGCGCTGCCTCCACGGCACAGTCCTCACAGATGAAATATATCAATGTGCCGCCCCCGCCCGGGCCGCAGCCCTGCATCTTACAGAGCGCCCCCGAGCATCCGGTTTGACCTGGTCCATGGCATCCGGAAACGCCCACATCTCCAGATCGCCCTCCGCGTAGGGCGATAGCAGCGGCTCAAGTTTTATATTCAGGGTCGCTTCGTAAAAGGCTCTGGCCCGAGTCATGTCATCAACATAGATCTCAAACCAGCCAATGGGCTTGCAGTATGTATTACTCATATTTTTTGCTTTATAGGTTTTATTTTATCTATAGGAAAAAGTGATTGTATATAGGCTCTCGCGTGGCGGAGATTGTTAATGATGATCTGCTGGTCCTGCTGGGTCTTGGCGATCAGCATCGATCCCTGCCAGAGGCTGTTGAGGAACCACGACACCTCCTCCGGATCAAAGGGCACCACCGAACCGTGCCGCTCCCGGGCTTTGCTCAAAAGCCTCGCCACATTCCCCGTCCATACACTCAACTCAGCAGCACAACTGGCCCGGATTCCCGGATGCGTCGCCGCCATCTCCTGGGCCATCATGCCTATGGCACAGACACACGGCTCACCCGGCCGGCTCGCAAAACTTTCCATAATCGACATCATCCCGAAAAGTTGATCCAGCGGGTCCGCCGAATCATCCGCCCATGCCTGAGCATACAGCTCGGTTCCCATGGCACTCCACCACCGGATGATCGCCAGTCCAAGCTCGTCCTTGTTCGCAAAATGATGGAAAAAACTCCCTTTCGTCACCCCAGCCCGCTCGCAGATCGCCTCCACCCCAGTCCCATGATACCCCCTCTCCAATATCAAACCCACAGCCGCACCCACCAGCTTCTCGCGGGTCATCACCGGGTTCCGTGCAGCTCCTTTCATACCGACCAGTATGTATGTTGCAGCGCCTCCGTCAATGGAAATCTTTTTATCCGGGACAGGGGAGCATGCGGGGGTGCTGGGGTTGTGCGGGAAAAACTTTCTTGAAGGCGCTGAGTTTTTTGACCAATCTGAAGCTGACCAGACGATATAAGTGGATTCCCCTTGGGGACTGAGGATTGGAGGCTATGCAGTGATGAAGGATTATCGCGAGTGGATGACTTGGTTATGGCTAGTGATATGCGTTTGCTGTTGTTTCCTGGCTTTATACCCGCATTCGCACCAATGGGTTGATCCGTCGAGCGGCGACCTGGTGAAGGAGAATCTGTTGGGTCTGCGGTTTTCGCCTCTTTTCGAAAGCGTTCGGCGCGAGGCACCCCGTGGCGGGTACCATTGGCAGGCCAGTATCCAGTGGATCTCCTGGTCCTCCTTGTCGCTTGTGGTGGGGATATTCTGTTTTGAGTTGTTCCGACAGAGGCGGTGGGGTACGCGTGGAGTTGGTTGCAAAGGATCTGAAATCAAAGGTGAATGCGGCGGCGATCCAGGCGTTCCAAATGAACAGCCATGACTCTCATCGTCATCGGACACCTGGGAAACAAGTGGCTACTGATTGCGCTTTCAGCACCGGAGCAGATCAGGTGGAATGAACTTTGAATGGTGCAGGAAAACGGAGTATTTATGAGACATTTTATCACCATCCTGGCTGTCGTGCTGGCCGGATGCGCTTCAAGGTCTTCGGTGCCGTTGCGTGAAGCCAATGTTCGGCATCAGGAGATAAACCGGACGATGTCCAAAGCGGAGGTTCACCAAATCCTGGGACAGCCGGACCGGATTCTTGATGACGGACGACTTCTTTGGCGGGTCGAGGAGCAGGATTATTTTTCCGAATTGCTGGTTCGTTTTGGACCTGACGACAGTATGGTCGAGCTGGAGAAGCGCATAGGTAAATGAGAATGCCCGTCAGGCAGAGTTAGTCGCAAGGCACCAGCAACTCACCGGGAACAGATGCTGCACCTTGTGAAGCGGGTGGGCACAGATGCGAATGGATTATAAATCCATACTGGTCCCGGGTGGGACGAGGATGAGATCCATGCCCTGCGATTGGAATATCTGCCGAGCAGCGGGGTGATCGATGACAATGGGTGGAAATGTGTCGTAATGAATCCCTAGCACACGTCGGACTCCCACGAATCCAGCGGCTTTTGCCGCATCCTTGGGCCCCATGGTGAAATTGTCGCCCACACACAGTGCCGCCCAATCCAAATGACATTTCTCCCCGATGAGTTTCATATCCAGGGTGAGTGCTGTGTCGCCGGAGAAGTAAAAATTGCCTTCTTTTGATTCGATGACAAATCCGCCGGGATTTCCTCCGTAGGATCCATCGGGCAGAGAGCTGCTATGGATGGCAGGGACAAAGGTCACACGTCCGAAATCAAAGTCATACCCACCACCTGAATTCATGGGATGGCCATGATTCAGCCCTTTGGCGCCATACCAGGTGATGATTTCATAGTTGGAGAGGATCATGGCACCAGTCCGTCGGGCCAAAGTTTCAGCATCCGCAAGATGGTCCTCATGACCGTGGCTGATCAGGATATAATCCGCAGGGATCCCATCGACATCCACCCCGGCTGCCAGTGGATTCGGACGAATGAAGGGATCAAAAATCAGCTCTTTTCCACCGATGGAAACCTGGAGGCAGGAATGTCCGAGATACGTCACTTTCATCCACCCTGTATGGCTCAATCCGTGGGAATTGCCAAGTGAGTTCTCGTGAAGAATCCGCAATTGCCTGTTGGGGATTTGACCATCAGACTCCGGGAATAACCCAGGCGAGAATAAACGTGACGATGCCACCCACCAGCCCCATGAAGGTCATCATGACCGAGGCGGTTCTCAATGTCTCCTTCTCAGTGAATCCACCCATCCTGGATATGAGCCAGAATCCGCTGTCATTCATCCAGGGAATGGGCTTGGATCCACAGCCAATGGCCAGTGCCAGGTAGACGGGATGAAAACCCAATGCCCCGGACACCGCCAGTGGCTGCACCACCCC
>JAJOIW010000028.1 GCA_021209225.1 Verrucomicrobiota bacterium | reverse complement strand
CCTTCCGCGCCCGCATCCCAACGGATCAGCCCATTGATCCGCTGCATCGCGATGGACTCGGAGCCGGTGGCCCGCTTCCCTATCCGGAAGCCGGGGATGGCTACGTCACCAGTGATGGCGGAAAAGGAAACTTTGTCATCAAACAGGCCGCCGGAGGTGCCATCGCTTTCTCCCTCACCACGTCAGCCGACACACCAGGCGGGGATCCTGCCACCGGAGTCGCCAATTTCACCGGATTAACCATGAACGAATTCGCTGGCAATGCCATCTCCGGCAACGTCAACTTTGGCCAGGGATCCGCCACCAACCTGGTGACACTCGACCCAACTGACTGGCACACGTTCTGGATTGTTCTGCGCAAAGACCAGGCTGGGGTGGGAACCCACCAGGCCTTTGTGTACTTGGATGGCAGCCTTGAACCAACCATCTTCAAAATGACGGCTGGCACAGGGAGTGACTACAGCGACATCACATACGTTGCCATGGGGATGACGGCAACCCCTCAGAACTCCGCACTGGATGTGGACTTTTTCTCCTACAAACTGGGAGCTCATTTTCCGGGAGGTGCCCTGGACAATCTGCCTCCGGATATTCTAACCCAGAACCCTCCCCGGGGCGCTTTGTTGGCCGATGCGGCGGATGGGTTGAATTTCACAGTTGAAACCACCAGCAATAACACGCTTCCCGAAGCCGGTTTCAAACTCACTCTGAATGGCGATGACGTCAGTGACCAGCTCCAGGTCACCGGTGAACCCAATAGCCGCACCGTCTCCCTCCCGGGTATCCAACCCAACAGGATTTATGTCGGTGAATTCATCGCATCCGATCAGGCTGGCCGCAGCTCCACCAACCAAGTCGCCTTCGATACCTTTGATCTCGAGGAGTCCGTCATTATTGAGGCCGAAGATTTTAACTATGGCGGAGGACAGTTCTACCCCGATTTCGGGGTGAACCAGTACTTCAACGACTCCAGTGACTTTGGAGTGGATTATCAGGATTCCCTCGCATCGGTAGTGGATATCAACCGCCACCTCTATCGTCCCGCCGACAGTGCGGCAACTGTGATAGCTGGCGAAGTGCCACGTCAATATATCGTCGAACTGAATGCCGAAGACTTCGCTCTCGCTGACATCTCAGCAGGAGATTGGAGCAATTACACCCGGAATTTCAGCAACGACAGGTATGTCGCCTACCTGCGCTATTCCGCCAGCAGCGGTTCCACTGTCCGTTTGGATCGGGTGACGGGTGCCACTGGTTCCAACCAGTCCACCACACTGCTCGGCTATTTCAATGCCGCCACCGTCAGCAACAACCTGAGTAATTACTCTTATGCGCCCATGACGGACGTGGATGGCAATCTGGTTGTATTCAGTCTCTCCGGTGCCACAACTCTGCGGATGACCTCAGTGGATGGGAATAACAATATCCAGTTGAACTACCTGGTCATAGCTCCTGCTGGCGACCTCGCGGGTGATCGGGCGGCTGTCGTCGCCTCACCAGGCCGGAATGCCCAGGGCGTTTCGCCCGTTCTCAATCTCCAGGCTCGAATAGTCAATGGATCCACAGCAATTGCTGCAGGCACAGTCAAGGTGTTTCTCGATGGCGATGACGTGACAAGTGCCGCTTCGATATCCGGGGATGCCTCGGGAGTCAGCATCCAATACCGGCCAGTTGGAATTATCACGCCCGGGACATCACATAGCATCTCCATTGAATATGTGGAAAATGGAGCCACAGTCACCCGGCAATGGAGTTTTGACGCGGCTGCTTTTCCAGTGATTCCCGGATGGATGGGGACCGACCCAGGAAGTGGAAGCAACCGTGGTCTGCAGGTGCAGGTTCACAAGGCTCCCAATGACAGTGATGCATCCCTCTTTCCCACAAGCTCGGCCCGGGCTGACGCACAATTGGCAGGCACATTGATCAATCCTGCGACTGGTCAGCCATTCCCGAATGAGGCGGCTGGCGATAATAACGGGATCTATGAATTGGATGTCGTCAATTTCTCCCAGGGACTCACGGAAGAAGGTCGATTCTTCAACGAAACCTTTTTCCCTGGAGTGGAGGATCCGATTGAAGACCCCAACTTTATCGCAGTCGGTGCCAATGGGTATCTTGAGTTGGGTGTTGGTTTGTATAAAATGGCGGTCCACAGCGATGATGGTTTCCGCGTGACAGTCGGCCCCCAGTTCAATGACCAGAGGCTTCTACTCGGGAGCTTTGAGGGTGGACGGGGATCCGCCACCACAGAATTCAGTTTCATCATAGAAAAAGCCGGGGTTTATGCCTTCCGCATGGTTTATTTTGAAGGCAGTGGCGGGGCAGATGTGGAGTGGTTCGCCACCTCATCCGACGGCACGGTGGCATTGGTCAACGATCCGGATAACAATGGTTCAATCAAATCCTATCTGAGTCGGACTGGCACTCCCGTCGAACCTGTCAAACCCACCGATGTCTCCATTGAAAATGTCCTGATAGTCGCTGGGACATTCTCCTTCACAATCCAGACCCAGTCCGGGGTCAATTATTTGGTGCAATATAAAAATGCGTTCAGCGATGCGGATTGGACAGCTGCCGAAACCATCTCGGGTGATGGCACGGTGAAAACCTATTCGACCAGCACCGCCACGCCCGATGCCCGGTTCTTCCGAGTTCTGGTGCAATAAAATCACCACCTGAATTAAAAGACACACTCTGGGGGGCTCAAGCAGCCCCCATTTTTATTGGGTGTGAGTGCGTAACTCATTCCTGTGGATAATCATTTGCAGGGATGGGGATATTTCATTACCTTCACGCTGTTACTGGGCATCTGAACTATTGAGCTTATGGACTTGAGCAACGAAGCAAATCTGAAGAAGCGGTTTGGTTATTTCAAAGATACCAAGGAGTTTGAAGCAAATTCCAGAAACCTGCGGGAACTCGCCAATCTCAAATTGTGGTTTCGGGGCCGTGATACCATGGCCGACTCGGAAACCCTGAGTTTACTGGCGCTGACTCAACCACTTTTAGCGAATTTCCAGGAGAAGAACCGTTTATTATCCGATTACCTGTGCCCGGCGGACCAGCGGATCCAGAATTTCATCCATCGCTACCTGGCGTCTGTGGACGGAGAGAAGCCACGCCTTCCGACCAATGTTTTCCAGCTCGAACACCACGGAATTGCCCGAACACTCTCGCTTCCCCACAACGGGAATTTCCACCAGACAGATATCCTATCCAGTTACCGGACCGCTCAAGGGGTCATTCATAACCCGAAAAGTGATCGACGCACCACCCAAGGCAGTTTTCATGTGGCAGAGGGTGGACTTCCCATCCCGGAGGATAAAAAAGCCGTGCCTCTGCGGGTCTTTTCTGCCCTCCTGCACCACAGTTTCACCCCACCCCGGGCCATGATGGAATTGCCGTTTGACTCCGGCCATGACAAGTCCCTGAATACTTTTGTTTCGCTGCTTTTGCGTCCCATTGTCGTTCCCCAGGTGCCGGGGATAACGGATTCCATTTCCCTGGAAGTCCGGTTTTTCGCGCCGGGGAGCCTGGTCAGCAACCTGGATTTTGTCGAATCCATCTTCGGCAATGCCGGCGATCCGTATTTGACTGAGAATGATGCGGCATTGGACACGGGGCGATGGACCGGGCACACGGGATGTGTGATTCTTGCCCCGCACCTGGTCTCCCTGAAGAAGAAGGACCTGGGATTGCCCCACATCTCTGAAGCGACCGATCGACAGGTTCGGGATGGTATGTGTTGGAACCGGGAGGATGAACTCTATAACGAGGGTGGCGGCTTCAAGATCACCGCCCGCGATTTGTCCGGGGTCATGGTGACAATCATTGCGGATAACTATTTTGGTTACTGCAAAAAGGAGGTCAAAACACAGATTTCATGGTCCGCGAATTTATTGGGTGGAAGTGAAGAGGAGCACGCTGGCGGGGCAGTCGCCTTCCCCAGCTATAACCTGGGGGATGATTTCTCACTCAGCAGCTATTATCGGATGGTCGACCACACCTTCGATGAGGTGGTCACAAATTTTGGCTCCATCATGGATGTCTACCCGGAAGGATACGGCATAGATAAAACCCACCCGAGCATCATCTACCTCCCTGAAACAGTCTCCATCACTTTGTCCACTCAGATGATCCGCTGGACTCATGCGGGTCAGGAACAGGTGCTCCGACTTAAACCCGGATACCACTATGTCCTCCCCTCCGGATATAAAGTATCGATGGTCCGATCCATTCACGGGCAGGGGTGGGATCTCATCGGCACCACCGCTGAAGGCACATTCTGCCATAAACCATGCACGGTGTCAGGTGGCGGAAAATCCGAGATCTCCAAACCCATTACCGATGCCATCATTTCAGGCCCTATGTTTGTGGCCAATCTGGATGAGGATTTTGCCAAGCTCGACGAGATTCTGAACTATGACTATTCAACCCGTTTTATCGACCCGGATGCTGAGAAGATCCGGGGGCGTCGCATATTGGGTTCCGAGAGGTCATTGGGGTCGGTCATCAAATTGCTGACCCCCAGCCGGGAGTACACCAAGGACTACAACGACTGGTTAAACAGCATTCCCCGCCACGTCAAAGATCTGGTGTTTCTCGTCAAAAGATTGCACAAACCTGAACTGGGTGACCAATGGAAGGCCAATTTCAGCGTCGATATCATCAACGGAAAACCAGGAAATGAACTCAAATTCCAGGACAAATTGATTTACGCCAAATACCTGAGAATCGGGTTCACCCCGACTGGATCCTGGCGCATTTTCACTTTGCGGAGTGATTTTTCCCCGACGGTTAAAATGCAGATGGAGGACGATATCACCGCTTCCACTGTCGTGCCCCGCGATGCACTGAATGACCTCAATCCCACACTCGACGGCCCATCCATCAAATTCTCCCAGAATTGCGAATTCCGATTTTTCCAGAGACCGGATGATGCGATTCACCGCGGGTACGACAAGAAAACCGAGTTTGATTTTTCCAGGTTGGGACTGTTTACCAGTAACTACGAACCCCAAAGCCGGGATGACGTGGCCCGCGATATTCAGAATATTCAGGAGTTTGAAAAATACACTCAACCTATTCAGCAGATGTATCTGGAGTTTTCCAAAGCACCGGAATCTGTGGAGTATTTATGTTCCCCTGCATTCCCGAGAATCGTGAATGGGGTTCCCACCAAAAACCCGCGCTACCTCCAGATTCGTCCGGATGTGGAGGACTCCGTTCAAACCTATCTGGCATCGCTCGGAACCCGGTTTTACCGTCGGATTCCTTTGGATCGGGGAGTGCCGATTCCGGTGAATGCGGTGCTTGCTGGCCGACGGAATAACCCACCGGACAAGGAAGCGGGCATCCGTCCACTGGCTGTCTACAATCCCATCCATTATCAGGAACTGCCCGAATTATTCATGGATTTCATATGCAGCCTGACCGGGAAATCTCCCAGCACCACCGGAGCAGGTTCAGAGGGCGCCTTAACCAAAGGTCCGTTCAATGCCTTGCTGCCCATCATTGATCTGAACTACAGTTGTGTCAGTTTCATGGTCACCCAGCTGGACTGCTTCAGTTCTGCGGCTGGATATGTGGGCCCAAAATACCGGGTGGATCACGATGTCAGTCTTCTGATTCCTGAAGTGTGGGCGCGCATGTCACCAGCGGAACGCAAGGCATCCAATCTCATCCATGGCGGGTATCTGGAGAAATTGGAAGACTTTGAATACAACGGGTCCCACGTGCCCGCCAGTCGTCTGGGATACCGGATTACTCACCGGTTTGTGCGTGATTATCTCGGAAGAGTCTTCAGTAATCCGGGGTCGGTATTCCCGGAAGATATGCTCAAGCCGGAGTTGCAGGACATGGAATCCTACGTTGATGGCATCCACAACATCGTCGAGGCCCAGCAGCGGGTCGCCATGAACTATTTTAAAGACGGATCGATTGACCTGGCGATTCCTCCACTCAAGGCGATTCTGCACATCATGGCATTTGGCAATTTCGATGGACTGACAGCCAATGATGCGCAGGTTCGCGGGTTGTTCAACCCTGAGACAGTCCTTTCCCAGCCCTGGTATCAGGAAAGACTGGTTAGCAAACAGTCTCAGGATGTCCTCACCCTCAGGAATCAGATTCAAAGCCTGGAAACCTTCCTCAAAAAAGATTCCCACCAGGTGGTTGCAGAAAAGCTGGGCCTGCGTCAGAAACTGGAATCCGCCCGGGAACGATTGAAATACCTTGAATCCCCGGATTATCTGGTGAGTCTTCGGGGAACCCTGGGCCTGGATACATCCCTGCGATCGCCTCATCCAATTCAACCCGTCTAGAAAAAGTCTGGAATTGCCCGGAATCTGCGAGTAGAAATTCGTCATCATGGGAGCACAATGGAAGCAGAAGTGGCGTGAGCTGAATGCCAATCGGAAAGGCAAAATAGTCAATCGCATCGTGAAGGAAATTCACGTGGCAGTGAAATTGGGTGGGGAGGACCCGGACTTGAATGCCCGATTGGCTGCGGCTCTGGAGACGGCTCGTAAGAATTCCGTGACCAAGGAGACCATCACCAAAGCCATCAAGAAGGGGGCTGGGACTGGCAATGATGCGGTGGTCTATCAGAGTATCACATTTGAAGGATTTGCTCCCCACCAGGTGCCGGTCATCGTCGAGTGTCTGACCGATAATCCCAACCGGACCATTCCCGAGATCCGGTCTGTCTTCAACAAGGGTGGGGGCCAGTTCGGCACATCCGGCAGTGTGGCATGGATGTTTGATCATTGTGGACTGGTCGAGGCGACGCATGACAAGTGTCAGGCCGATATAGAGGAGGTTGCCATCGATTGCGGAGCCGATGAAGTCGATGTCATGGACCAGGAGGATCTCGCCGATGGCCAGATCGGTGGCAGCTTCTATTGCAAAACCACCGAACTCCATAACC
Source organism: Verrucomicrobiota bacterium (assembly GCA_021209225.1). Lineage (GTDB taxonomy): Bacteria > Verrucomicrobiota > Verrucomicrobiia > Limisphaerales > JAJOIW01 > JAJOIW01. The sequence goes on along the minus strand of JAJOIW010000028.1, from coordinate 5,495 downwards.
TCACCCAGGCCTTGAAGGATCAGGGATGGACAGTCTCCACCTCCGAACTCACTTATCAAATCAAAAACCCGATCACAATTTCCCCCGATCACCTCGCCGAAGTTCAGGATTTTCTCGGGAAAATTGACGACCTCGAAGATACCCACCGCGTTTATGCCGGCCTGGCGTAATTTTGGAAAATGGCCCCACGCATCATGTTCCCATGTTTGATCTGACTGGAAAACGAGCCCTGGTGACCGGGGCGGGGAGCGGGATCGGGCGGGAGATTGCGCGCAAGCTCGCGGAAGCTGGCGCATATGTCTTCGTCACGGATGTTGATCCCGCCAAAGCGGACGAGACCGCTGCTTTGATCGGGGGAGTGGACCGCTGCCTCTCCATGAGCCTGGATGTCACTTCCGAGCCGGATTGCGACAGGGTCCGTGATGCTGTCCTGGCGACAGTCCCGGCTCTGGACATCCTGGTCAATAACGCCGGGATTGGCTGCGTTGGCAAAATGATGCAAACCACCGGATCGGATATGGATCGGCTTTATCAGGTCAATGTCCGGGGGATTTTCAATGTGACCCGCCGGTTTTTACCTGGAATGGTGGAGCGGCGCTCGGGGTCCATCATCAATCTGTCCTCAATTGGGGGGCTTGTGGCTGTTCCTGACCGGTTTGCTTATTGCATGAGTAAATTCGCCGTCACAGGCATGACAAAATCATTGGCCATTGACTATGCTGAGTCCCAGGTGCGGGTGAATTGCATCTGCCCGGGGCGGGTTGAGACTCCCTTTGTGTCCTCCAGGCTCGCTGAATATGAGGATCCTGAGGCGGCCCGGAGACAAATGACCTCCACTCAACCCTTGGGACGAATGGGGCGACCCGAAGAAATCGGCTGGGCCGCTGTTTATCTGGCGAGTGATGAAGCGGCCTTTGTCACCGGAGCCGAATTCAATATTGATGGTGGCTGGAATGCCGGTTGATTTGATTGGCTATTCATCGCATTCTGTAGATCTGATTATGAGTGAATCCATGTCGATACCAGTCGAGACAACCGATCCTATCAATTCAAAAATCCTCGCGGTCTCCGAAGACCAGATCCAGGGATTTCAACGCGATCCACTCGGGGAAATCTCCCGGTTGAGTGGCGTCGATCTCGACTTGGTCATCGATCGCATCCGCGCCATGCTGACTGAGGGCACCATTCGACGGGTGCGCCAGACATTATTGGCCACCAACCTGGCCAAAGGTGCTCTGGTGGCATGGGAATTGCCACTTCAGGATACCGATGCCGCCTTTGATTATATGTTCCAGAAGGATCCGTTTTCCGGGCATGTGGTGACACGCTCCACGGATGTTGCCACGGCCGGATCCACATACCGGTTGTGGACGACACTCAAAGTTCCTCAGGGATATTCTCTGGAAAAGCATTGTGAGTTTCTGCAGTCCCAGGTGGGGGCGTCGCATTTTCGTGTGATGCCTGCCAAGCGCCTCTTTGCGCTGGGGGTCGGGCATGTGCGTCGCAGAGGCATGGAACCGGGCAGCCGCGCCGACGAACTTGCTGAGGCTATTGAAGTCAGCGTGGTGGACTTATCCGATCTCGAGTGGAGGGTGTTGACCGCTCTCAAACGGGAATTTGAACCTGAGGAGTTGATCCCGGACCTGTGGCAGGCCAGGGCGGATGAGGCAGGTGTCTCACTGGATGAATTTTGCCGCATCTCCGAGGATCTCAACGAGCGCAAGGTCATAGGAAGATTCTCAACTTTTCTGGAGCATGTGAAGAGGCTTCAATCCGGGGAGCGGGTCACGAAGTTCAATGCCTTGTTCCATTGGGCGGTCCCTGCGGGAATGGAATTGCGCGCTGGCGGCGAAGTGGGACGGCATCACATCATGACTCATGCCTACTGGCGCGAGGGCGGACCGGAATTCAAAAATGTCAACATCATGGGAGTGGCCCATGGCACGGAGAAAAACCTGGTGCTGGAGCACAAAGCCGCCATCGATCAGCACCTGCAGAATGTTGGCATCCCGGTGAGCTATACCAAACGTCTTCTGGGGGGGGCGCTCGGAAATCAAAACCTTCCGAAATCTCCCCATTTGTCTACAAGGATTGGTGCCTGGACAATGGTTTGAATCCCGAATCCATGCGGGCTTAGGTCTTATTCATTGCCACTGGACAGCTCGATCAACACTCTGAAAAACTGGCTCTCCTCCTGGCCCGGACTGCTGATGGGGAGAGTCATTTCATATGAGCCGGAATCCGTCCCGAACCATTCTGTCCGGTTCGACCAGGTTCTGAGATCGGTCGTGGATTGAATCCGGTACTTCCTCCCAGTCTGAGTCGCAAATTGGAGTTGGATATCCCCATTCTCCAGTCTGGAAATGTGGGTCTGCGGCGGCTTGGGCAGGATGGATCCATCAAAAAATCTGTGGCTGAGTTGAAAGCATTCCACTCCACATGCGGACCCCATGATTCGTCCCGGTCCATCATCGACGGGCACGTGAATGCCACCGTACAAACGGGAAATTCCCGCCTGATCCGATGCGTCGTAATAGGTGGCCCATTGCAGTTCCACCGTTTCTGACGGGCCCAATTCAAAATGGAGAAAGGAATTTTTTGGCGCCACAAACGAGCGGATACCGCCGGGAAAATAGGGAGATCCTGTGATTTTCGTCAGAACCTCCGCTCCGGCGCGACTGAATGTGCTGTGTCCGGAAACATAGCCAGCAAAGGCTGGAGTCACGAAAGTGTCCCTTTGATAGGGAAACCATAGTTGGGCGGGGATCCAACCCACACCGGAATGCCGTGTGACTTTGTCTTCCGGTTCTCCTTTCCAGGACTTCACCACAATCAGGTCCACCGCATCGGCAAAGTCCTCATGGCGTTCTCCTGGCTGAGATGATTCACTGGTCACTAATTCGATCAGTCCATCCACCAGTGGCAATCCATCGGATGGTACGATGGAAGGTCCGGACGGCTCGATTGCCCCAGTTGGGCCATGTGCCGGATACTCGAAATCGGCCGCACATAATCATAAACCCGCTTGCATCCCCAGGCGGCAATGGCCGCATCATGCATTGCGGCATTCAGCGCAAAATAGACCTTCACGTCCCACTCCAGTTCATCCAGGACCGGGCCTTTCCCTTGAAAGCGCTTCTCCAGCAGGGGATGATCCGCAATCTGATTGGCTATCAGATTCCAATGTCCAGGTGGCGTCTCTGAAGCGGGTCCATCCGCCCAGTATTCCGCCAGCACTCTTCCAAAATCCCCATGTTTCACCAGATTGGGTGCGTATGGCTGACCCGTCGCTGGGTTGACCTGATAGCCGGTGCCATCGTTTTTCCCCAAACTATTATTTCCCCGCGCCCCAGGTGAGATATCAATGATCTCCTCCAGGTCCGGATCCAGCAGACTGCTGAAGCGTAAAACCATGACATTGTTGGCTTTATATTCTGCGTCATTGTGCCCGCCCAGTTGGGGAGGAAGTCCCGGGTCGTGATACGTGATGGATCCGCCCGTCAGTGACATGGCAAATGGGCGCACCTGACCCCAATGGGATCCTAAATAGGTCTGAACTTTGTCGGCTTCCAGCCCATTCTGCGTGAATGCCAGGTCAAATGCCAGAGGTTGCCAGCGATTGGGGTCGCTCATCACCTGGCCCGGACGGGGAAGAACCAGGGGCAGATTCACCGGCTGGTAGCTGAAGTCCTGATACATCAGATGTTCCAGTGACCCATCGTCGCGGGCGAACGCCACCACCGACTCCCCAATCAGATTGCCGATCGACGCCGCCGTGCCCATATCCGTCCTGGCATCATTCGAATCCAACCCCAACTTCAACATCTGCAATTGTAACGCGGCCAGAGTCGTCGGCGCATTCACCGACAGGGAATAACGGTGCTTCAATAAACGATAGGCCGCATGGCTGATCGTTTGCGCCCGGGCTCGCTCCACATCCTGTGGCTGAAAATCCTTCAGGTGCTTGCCCCGGTATACATACCCCACTGCATCCGCATCATACGCCGCCCAGGCATCATACATCGCCACAGATAAGTGAAACAAATTCCTCGCATGCACCGGAGGATGCGGCGTATCTATCCGGATCGCACTCAATATCTGCTCATTCCAGATGCGTGCCACCGAGGACCCCGATACCTCAACCCCACCACACATCACCCCAATCATCCAGCCCAGCATCAAACAATACCCCCGTCCTGCCGTTCTACCCAGTCCATTCCTGATTCTCATATGCCTCAGATATCCTCTCATTCCATTGTCCACAACATAACTTATTTCGGATCATCCTGCTTCCCATTAACTTGACAAGTCCCGGATTCACCGCAAGTATTCACCCCAATGAATATTCTCAGAGTGTCATGAAATGGATTGGAGTCTATAAATGTTTTTGTGAGGTGACGCGGTTGCGCATGCTGAATGTGCTCCAGGAGGGGCCGCTGTGTGTATGTCATCTGCAGGCGATCCTGGGCGAGGGGCAGGTGAAGATATCCAAGCAATTAGCATATCTGAAACAGCATGGAGTGGTGGAATCCCAGCGCCACAACAACTGGACCATCTACCGCTTGTCCAGTCAGCGTTCTGAGATTCTGGATCGCAACCTGAGTTGTCTTCAGGACCTCAGATCTGAAGAACCCATTTTCCACGGGGATCTGGTCCGACGCAACCAATTAGTCGATCAGATGTGCCAGGGTGAAATCCCCGCCCCATGCTCCATTGTCTCCGAATCCAGAGAAGGGCAGGTCCCCCATGAATAACCCCATCGTCTGGATCGAACCCATTCAGGGCCTCCTGGATCAACTGACCGCACCTTGGGAACCGGAACACGAACGGAAGTCCCTGCTTCAGGACGCCGTCCACAGCATGGCTCAGGTGATCCGCCAATTCCCGGATGACCCACTTCGCCTCACCTTCATCTGCACACATAACTCGCGTCGCAGCCATCTCAGCCAGGTTCTGGCTCAATTGGCCGCAGATTATTATTTTCCCCACCCGCCTCAACCCATTCTCACCTATTCAGGGGGCACCGAAGCCACCGCCTGCAATGAAAGAACCATCCGGGCTTTCCGCAAAGTCGGTTTCTCCATTGTCAATATGTCCGGCGGCGATAACCCCGTCTACCTCCTCCAGTATGCCGAAAACCGGCCAGTCCTCGAACTCTTCTCCAAAGTATACGACCAGGCCGGTAACCCGGAGAAAGATTATGTCGCCTTTCTCACCTGCGACCACGCCAATGCCAATTGCCCATCGTCCGCGGCGCCAGGGCCCGCATTCCTTTCCCCTTCGTCGACCCAAAAGCCTCCGATGGCTCGCCTTCCGAATCGGAAACCTACCACCAACGCCTCCTGGAAATCGGACGCGAATGCTTCCACCTCTTCCGTCACCTCGCCCAACTGTCCCCAGCCTCATGAACCCCAATGCCTGGAAAGCCGAATTCCTCGGCACCTTCCTCCTCATCCTCTGCGGACTCAGCGCCGTCGCCATCTCCGTCACCTACC
>JAJOIW010000045.1 GCA_021209225.1 Verrucomicrobiota bacterium | reverse complement strand
TGTTAGAAAAAGTGTTCAATTTGTGTATTTTTGTGGCATGAGCCGATTGAGCATTGAAATTGACCCGGAACAACATCGTCAGATTAAAACATTGGCAACCTTTGAGGGGATGAGCATCAAAGAGTTCATCCTCAGCCGCACGCTGCCCAAGCCGAAACCCTTGAAGGAAATGGATGCGACCGGGAAGCTGTTATCGCAGCCGAAAAACCGCGAACGGCTTCTTGAGGCAATTTCAGAGCCAAGAAACACAGGCCGTGTTTTTGAATCCATTGACGAACTGAAAGATGCGCTTGGAATTTAAACAATCAGCTTTCGATGACTTGCAATATTGGGTCGCAACACTGGCGCGGATGGCAAAGAAAGTGATGAAGCTCATTGAGGATACGCCGAGAAATCCATTTGGTGGGTCTGGCAAACCTGAGCCATTGAAAAACGAGCTTTCCGGTTGGTGATCAAAGCGCATCAATGGCGAGCATCGTCTGATCTACCACGAGGAAGGTGATTGCCTGATCATTGCCCAAGCAAGGGGGCACTATGACGATTGAGGTGAAACCTGGCTTACGATCCTGAGCTGAGAACTGAACTCGATTTTTGAGAATGTTTCCCGCCTGGTTTGTGGGCTCTCCGAGACAAGCCTCAGATTGGAATGCTTTTGAATGAATCGGGACTCAACGCATCATCCCGACGGTTTCAGAGCCCGGTTGTCCGTGAGGATTCAAGCCCAGCCAACTGCCCGGCAGTCTCCGTTTCCTCCAGTGTGTGGATAATTGGTGATTCCGCCCGCCCCCTGTGGGGCGGATTTGGAGTGCGGCGATTTCCGCTGCTTTGGATGGGTCAGGCGCCGATTTTCCTGTTTTCAGGGGAACTGCCGGCCGGGGGCCTTGTGGGCAATGGGGACAAAATGGACGAGAATCGCCCCGAAATGGGACCTGTTTGCCCTGATGTCGGGCGCCACTGGCATCCAGGATTCAGAATTCAGAATGGCTGAATTTTTCTGGGTTGCCCTGACATGGTCCCGGCCGCATTCTACTGGGCATGAAGAAAGATGAAGGCATGGAATACGATCTGGCGGTTATTGGCGGGGGAAGCGGGGGGTATGCTGCCGCTCGGACTGCCGCCAGCCTCGGATTGAAAACTGTCGTCATCGAAGGAGGTGAGGAGATTGGTGGCCTGTGTATTCTGCGCGGGTGCATGCCCACCAAGGCATTGCTCCAATCTGCCGAAGTTGCCCACATTGCTCAGAAGGCGCATGTCTGGGGCATTGATATTCCGCAGGTCCAGATCAACTTTCCCAATGTCATGGCGCGGAAAAATTTCCTGATTGATGATTTTGCAGGTTTCTGCCGTGAGCAACTGACCCGAGGAGACCGGTTTCAGTTCATTCAAGCCAAAGCGAAATTTCTGGATCCGCACACATTGCTGCTCAGCAATGGGAGTCAACTATCGGCCAGGCACTTTTTAGTGAGTACGGGGTCGCGGGTATCCCCGAGTCCGATCGGGAGTTTGATGGATGTTGGCTATATAACCAGTGATGAGGTTCTGAAGTTGTCGAAGCTTCCGTCCTCGGTTGTTGTGTTGGGTGGGGGGGTTGTGGCGGTGGAACTGGGCCCAGTTCTTCCACCGTCTGGGAGTCCGGACATCGGTTGTGCAGCGAAGTTCCCATCTCCTCAAGGAGCTGGATGTGGACGCATCCCAAACATTATCCGATGCATTTATTGCTGAAGGAATCGATGTCTATTGCCATACCAGTCTGGAAAGCGCGGAGAGATCCGCCGCCGGCAAAAAAGTCATTTTCCAGCACAAGGGGAGGCGGGTTGCACTGGAGGCTGAGGAAATTGTCTTCGCATTGGGGCGGTCACCGAATACCGCTGGACTGGATTTGGGATTGGCCGGGGTTGAGGTCCGGTCCAATGGCCAGATCAAAGCCAACCCGCACCAGCAGACCACCGCCGGGCATATCTATGCCGCCGGGGACTGCACCGGGCCCTTTGAAGTGGTGCACATTGCCATTCAACAAGGGGAAACCGCCGCATTCAATATCGCCCACCCCACGGCAAAAAAATCCATGGATTATCGATTGATGACCCAGGTTGTCTTCACCGACCCACAGGTCGCGCATGTGGGAATGACGGAAAAAATGGCCGGGTCCCAGGGCATTCCGGTGATTGTGGCGTCGTATCCATTCAACGACCACGGGAAATCCATGATACTGGACACGCATCACGGGTTTGTGAAAATGATGGCACATGCGCGGACTGGGGAGATTCTTGGTGCCACCTGTGTGGGGCCACATGGAGGGGAACTCATACACGAGATCATTGTCGCCATGCATGCACGATTGACGGTGCACACCTTTGCCACCATTCCACACTACCACCCCACGCTCGCGGAAATCTGGACCTACCCAGCAGAAGAAATCGCGGGTCAGATCAGAATTTAAACCTTATGAAAAATCGGAATAAAATCCCATCGGATAGACCTGATGAAACCGGGACGTTTTTCAGGAATGTGATTTCAGTTTTCGGGCTGGTTCTGAGTATTTCGTGTGCGACGGATTCGGTGAATCCTGTGTCGACGATTCCGATCAGTGAGTTGGATCGGGAGCATGTCTTGGAGCTGTACGGAACTCCGACCCAGGTTTCATCGGATGGGGTGAATGAACTGTTGCATTACCGGGAGGCGGGAGGGATCTCCGATGTGCTCATCCGGATATCCCCTGAAGGCAAGGTTCTTTCATTCGGCAGCGACGCTTCAGCCATCAGGCAAAAAGCTATCGATCAAGGCCAGATCCATTCCGCATTGCCTGCACGTTAGGTAAACCGGACGATTGCAATTCCGGCCCCCAGACTGCGCCCACCCGGAGCCGCGCGCTGAATTCCCTGTCGACCGGGAAGCTGACGGATTGGGTTGATGTGTGGGCCTTGGGATGGACCCCACCTTTGGCCACCCTGGGGCCGTCCAGTGACTCTGTCCACATCAGAGTGGCACTTTTATGGAATTGTGGTGGGATGGAGACGATCCATTCCGTGGCATCATTGTTCAGATTCGCCACTGGTTCCGGCAGGAGGTGGGTGAGTCCGCCAGCCTGGAGTTGACCATAGAAGACGGCCGATCTTTGGGTGAGGTATTGGTGATCGAGGTGGGAGATTGCCGGGATCCAGTGATCGTCGCGATTGAGGATATTGTAGGGTTGCGGGTCGAAGGCCACGATTGATCCCCAGCGCGCGGATTCGGCCACCACAGCCTTGCGGATTTCCAGGGCTCTGGTGCGGAGGTGGTCCCGAAGCCGGTCCGTGGACAAGGCACCACCCGGTCTCAAGTGCTTATGGACCCGGTCTTTGACCAGGAAGCGGAACTCCGGATTCATCAGGCATTTTTCCCAGAGATACTGGGGGTTGGAGAATTCGAAAAGTTCACCGGTCCGCCATGGGCCGCTGCGGTCATCGTATGGGGAGAGCAGTGAATGCTCGGCATCCCAGATGAAGAACTGGAATCCCTGATTTCCCTTTTTATGGCGTATGGCGTACCAATTGTTCGGGCGATCGCCACCTGAGGTGAGTGGGGAGTCGCGATTGCCCATGCCGAGTATGATCAGCATGTAGTCGGCCAGGTTTGTGGCATCCAGCAGGACGGGGGATTTCTTATCACGTTCCCCCTGGGGGTTGCAGCCAACAGCCATAAAATAGTTCGAATCATTGGCAAATCCCCCGGGCAACTGGGTCAGGTCCCACAATTGCTTCCAGGCATCCATGTCGCCGTCGGTCGCTTCGATATGCATGGTGGCTCCGGATGGTCCGGTGGGGCGATCGTCTCTGGTGGCTGCATACCTCGCCCCCCAATCAAATCCGGCGCTCTTGATGACATCGTAATTCTCCTTTTTCCCACCCAGGTAGCCCGCTCCATACGAGGCCTCCGGTCGCTCGCTGGAGTTGTATAATCCCCAGTAAAGACCATTGATGAACAAATGGCAGAAATCTCCCCGGACACAGGGTTGACCCATCATTTTCTGCAGGTCACGGTTGAACTGATCGCGGATGAAGTTGGCATTGGGGTCGGATCCGAAACTCCAGCTGTAGTTCTGGGATGTTCGCAGGTCCAGATGGTCAAACTCCTGGGCCGCATCCATTCCGAACAATGGGTAGCGGAGTTTGGCGTCCCCGTATTCCCCGCGGAAGAAGAATCGGAGGCTGTGTTTGGGGGTTCCGGTTGCTGCGGGAAAACCCACCCCCGGATGCGCACCCCGGCATTCACCCCGAATGGTGGATCCCCATTTTTGCGGGAGGTATTCGAGCAGGCAATGACGCTCCCAATCCCGGCCTTTCATTGCCGCATTGGCATATATGCCATGCTCCTCATGGAATAAATCCTCCAGTGGCAGAATCAATGAATAGGTCGGGATAGATAAAAATGCCTCCTTCAGATCCGCATCCCAACCCCACGATGCAATGTGGGACTGGGATGGACCATAATACAGTGCGTTCCGACCCCACGATTCCGGCCAGCCCTCAGGCGCAAAGTGTCCCTCCGATTTTTTAAACAGGGACTTGTGGTGCAGGTAGGTCCGCGATTGTTGTGGGGCCACTTCCTCCCCATTTTTATAGAACCCGAAGCGCAGCACCTGACTCTCCGAAATCCGGATTCCGGATGCTGGCCATATTTGAGAACTTGTGGGGTCTGGAGAACTCCCATCCCTGGTGTAATAGACGGTCACTCCGGGTGATGGAACCTGGACGGACAGGTGGCATTCCAGGTTGGTTTCCTCCCGGAATCCGGATGGGGGCTGGATTTGAAAGTTCTCTTTGGCATAGCCAATGCGGGAGACATCCGGATTGGTCGTGCCCGGGCTGGGTGTGGTGAAAAAACCAGAATCCCCGGTGCGGCTCAGTCCCCAGGATTCGCCCTCCGGTATGGGGGGCAGGGGAATGGTCTGAACCGGAACCCAGTCCAGAGTGTCCGACAGACCCATGAGTTGAATGACTTCACCATCGGCATCCAGTTTGAATGGTGCCATCCATGGGTCTGACGCCGTGGCATTTCCCGATTTTTCCTGCCAATGGCTTTGACCACGGCATGTCCCCCAGCTGGCAAGGGCACAGCTGGCAGCCGCCAGACATCACTGTTGGATGTCCCTTGAGTGAGTCCCCATCCCGACAAGTCCGGAATGGCATCCCCCGCATTGACCAACTCAATCCAGTCATACTCCCCGGAGCTGGAAGAAAACTCTGTCATCTGAAGCTGGGTTTCTCCAGCCCGGCCATGCCAGGTCCCCATCAGGAGGCAGATGCCAAACATCACCATTCGCATGCATGCCAGTCTACACCGGATTGATGGGCAATCCACGCCAAATTCCTTCACATCCAATGGATTCCGCCGGGCTGACGGAGCCGGCATCCCGCGGAAATACCGAAGTGAGCTTTCTCAATCCGTTTATTGGCAAAGTATCATTGAGCCGGTAGTTTGATGGGGCATGAGTGGGAATCGGAGTGGGATTGAATCCATTGCTGGGGTGTGCCCTGGGGGGTGGGGGTATTTCGCTGCCGGAGTCGTGTTGGAGGATCGCACCCGCCAGGTCGTCGTCGTGTGTCGCGGACCCAAAGAGCAGGAACGACTCGCGGAAAATCTACAGACTGCCCTCATCGTTCGCCAGACCATGGAATCCAATTCCAAGGACGTGCTCTATTTCCCCAGCTGGGAGGTTCTGCCCCATGAAAACAAGCTGCCTCATGCGGACGTCATCAGTGAGCGACTGGAAACACTCATCTCCTCACTCACATCCACGGACCCCATCCCGGTGGTCACCAGTGTCCAGGCAATACTCCAGAAAACCTTCCATCCCAACTGGCTTCGAAAGGAATCCAAATGCCTGAAAGTTGGCCATCATCTGAATCCTCTGGACCTCATCGAGTGGCTCGAGGATTGCGGCTATGAACCCGAAGTCCAGGTCAATGGCAAAGGCCAGGTCGCCATGCGCGGTGGCATCATCGATGTCTTCCCGGTTTCCATGAGCTGGCCAGTGCGCATCGAATTCTTTGGCGATGAAATTGAATCGATCCGGACATTTGACCCACTAAGCCAGCTGACCCGGGATGTCATCGACCAGGTCGATCTCGTGCCAGGTGGAGAACTCGGGGTCCTGAAAAAATTCCATGCCGGGCCGGTGACCGATCCATCACCCCGAATGTCCAGTCTGGTTGAATATTATCCCACTGGCACAATATGGATTTTTCTCGATGCTCATGGCATTGCCGGAGAGGGGCGGGAATTCTTCAAGCAGGTGCCGGAAGGCGACCCGTTTTTTCTCAGCTTCGATCAGTTGCACGACCACATCCTAGAGTGTGGGCACAGCATCCTGGAACTGGACGAGGACGAAAGTCAATCCAGCCTGGATTGCCGCATCCTTTCCATTGAGGGCTTGGATACCTGGGCTCCAATGTCCGATCGCACAGAAGACCCGCAGGTTCAGGAAGTGCGGCGACAGGAATTTTTTGCTCAACTGGGCCGGTGGATTCGCATGAATTACGACGTCTGCCTGTTTTGCAGCAACGACGGAGAGGCACGCCGCATTCAGGAGATATGGGATGAGATGAAAGTACTCCCCCCGGAGTTGGCTCACCTCAAGCCACTCATCCGGGAGAGGACGTATTCACCCGGATTCATCGATCACGATGCCAAAGTGGTTTGGGCCACAGATACAGAAATTTTCGGCCGATTCAAAGTTCAGCGTCCCCGGAAAATGCGGTCGAAGTTTGCCGCTGCGTCGCGATCCGCTCTGGAGATTGACTTCTCCGACCTCCAGGATGGCGATCTGGTGGTTCATATGCAATATGGTATTGGTCGCTATATCGGTATGGCACTCATACCGGACCGCAATGGCAATTCCAAGGAATGTCTCGCCATTGAATTTGCCCCATCCTCCACAGATCAGCCGAATCCCAAACTTTATGTGCCTGTCACTGAAGCCCACCTTGTCAGCAAATATGTGGGGTCGGGGAAAGTCCGTCCTCCATTGAATTCGATGACGGGCACGCGATGGCAGAAAGCGCGGGAAAAAGCTGAGGCCGCTGTCGAGGATTTGGCCGCAGAATTTCTGCGGATTCAGGCCGTTCGCGAAGCGCAGGGCGGGCACGCATTCGACCCGGACACCGCATGGCAGCGTGAATTTGAAAGTGCTTTTCCTTACCAGGAGACCGCCGACCAACTCAAGGCGATTCAGGATACCAAGCGCGATATGGAATCCAGCAAATCCATGGACCGGCTTATATGTGGGGATGTCGGTTATGGGAAGACAGAAGTGGCCATCCGGGCTGCCTTCAAATCGGTCATGAATGGCAAGCAGGTGGCACTGCTTGTGCCGACGACGGTCCTCTGCCAGCAGCATCTCGTCAATTTCCGCGATCGGATGGCCGCGTATCCTGTCTCCGTGGAAGCACTCTCCCGGTTCCAGTCCAAACGCCGGCAGAGTGAAATCATTCAAAGTCTGGCGGATGGGGGGGTGGATATTGTCATTGGAACGCATCGGTTGATCCAGAAGGATATCCATTTCAAAGATCTCGGGCTGGTCATTATTGATGAGGAACAACGGTTTGGGGTGATGCACAAGGAGAAGTTCAAGCTTTTGCGGGAGACAGTGGATGTGCTCACATTAAGTGCCACGCCGATACCGAGAACACTTTATTTGTCACTGACTGGGGCCCGGGATATGTCGACCATTGAGACTCCCCCACAGGACCGTCTGCCGGTGGAGACCATTATCCATCCCTATGACGATCGGGTGATACGGGATGCCATCCGGCGGGAGCTCAACCGGGACGGGCAGGTATTTTTTCTGCACAACCGTGTCGGGACCATTCACACCATGGAAGCCAAGGTCCGGGAACTCGTCCCCGATGCCCGGGTGATTGTTGGTCATGGGCAGATGTCCTCCGATGAACTGGAGAAAGTGATGCTGGCATTTGTGAATGGCGAGGCCGATGTCCTGCTGTCGACCACCATCATCGAGAGTGGAATTGATATTCCCAACGCCAATACGATTATCATCGACCGGGCAGATCGTTTTGGATTGAGCCAGTTGTATCAATTGCGGGGCCGGGTGGGCCGGTATAAACACCAGGCATATGCCTATCTGCTTCTGCCGAGGCACATGCGTCTGGTCACCGATGTCCGCAAAAGAATGAGTGCCATCAAGCAGTACTCCAGCCTGGGATCGGGATTTAAGATTGCCATGCGGGACCTTGAAATCCGGGGAGCGGGGAATTTATTGGGTGCGGAACAGAGTGGTCATATTACGGCCGTGGGTTTCGAATTGTATTGCCAGCTCCTGAAGCAATCCATCAGCCGGCTCAAAGGGGAGGAAGTCAAGAAGCGGATTGAGGTGACAGTTCTTTTTGATTTCCTTGAACTCAATCCTGAATCCATATCCTCAGGAGCCATAACAAAGACAGCTCACGGAGACCCGATCGCCAATGCCTGCCTCCCATACCAGTACATCGAGGATCAGAGACATCGGGTGGACATCTATCGCAAACTGGCTCAGGTCAGCGATAAGAGTGAGCTGGACGCCCTGACCGCCGAAGTGCGCGACCGCTTCGGCGCCATACCTCAACCCGTTGAAATGCTTTTTCTTGTCGCCGAAATCAAACTGGCTGCCGCAGCCCACCTGATCACCCGGATAGAATGTGCGGATGCCCGACTCAAAATCACCCGGAACAACCAACTCGTGACCCTTCAGGGGAAATTCCCTCGACTCACCAAAAAGTCTGCTCTGGCCCGGCTCAATGAGATCCGGCGGTTGATTCAAAGCTTCTGACCCCGGGAATTTCTCTGGCGCATTGCAGGTGCACAATCCGATGCTTTGCATTTTCTGTGCTGCCGGATATGCCAGTGTCAAATCTCATTTGGGCACTGTCTACAAACGAGTCTTTTTTCCGGGTTTGTGATCGTGGGGATTGGGTGGAAATTTTTTATTCCGGTAATGGATGTTTGCGAATCGGCCACTTAGGAATTATGGGAGATCGGTGAAGGGTATCTGCTATTGGAGTGGCACGGGCATTGCTTAATGGATGATGCCTATTCTGGGGAGTAGGTTAGGGCGTCCTCGACAATATCTCAGCCCTGTGAGTTGAGGAACGTCCTATATTTTTTTTATTCCGGAGCCCTGAAGTCCGCGCCAACTTCAATCAATCAACCAATCAATCCCTGATCTCTGAGGAACTGTTCAGAAATGGCTTCCATCATGCGGTCGGCCAGGGGCAGGGACGCTTCATCCAGACTATCCAGTGCCACTTTGAGATCCCGGAGTGGGCCGGTTCCGGATTCTGTGTTTCCGGAAGCCAGGATCGCCAGTGTCTGGTTGATATTGTCTTTGATGGAGAGGGTTTCCTCATCGGTGAGTTGATCGCCATAATCCGTGAGACCATTCCGGATTGCATCCAGGGTCTGCTGGGCCCTTAGTGTCGCTTCCACCCACTGTCGATGAGCCAGGTCTGAAAAGGCATGTTCGACGGAGGATTCGACCATTTCCTGCACAGCGAGATCATCCACATCGACCGCTGAGCGGATTTCAACAATTTTGTCGACCTGGGTGAGGGTATCCCGTGCCAGGACGCGCAGCACTCCATTGGAATCAATTTCAAACTGAACCCCCACTCGTGCTGTCGCTTTCAACATGGGTTCAAAGTCGATGGTGAGTTGTCCCAGTTCCCAGTTGTCCTGAGCTTTTTCCCGTTCTCCCTGGAGGATGCGGATCAGCATGGATTTCTGGTAATCCAGGGCATTGGTGAACATTTCTCCGGCTTTGACCGGGATAGTTGTATTGCGGGGGATGATGACATTCATCAAGCCTCCGAAGGTTTCGATGCCGAGGGAAAGTGGGGTGACATCCATGAGGATCACATTTTTGAGTGCCCCGGATAGAATGGCCGCCTGGATTGCTGCCCCGAGCGCCACGGCTTCATCGGGATTGGTGCTGGTATTCAGCCTGGGGCCGGATGCTTTGTGCGGGTTGGCCCCCACGCGCAGGCTTCCATGAGATTCCTCGAATTCGCGGCACCCGAAAACTTCGTTGACCCATTCACGCACCAATGGCATTCGTGTCTGTCCTCCCACGAGGATGACCTGGTCCAGATCTGTGGGTTCCAGACCTGCATCCATCATGGCCCGCTGGCAATGTGATTGAGTGCGACGGATGGTGGGGCGTGCCAGGTCGTTGAGTTGAGCCCGGGACAGTTCGCATTCAAAGCTGAAATCCGGGGTGAGAAACGGAAAAACCAGGTGTGCGGATTCATCGACACTCAATCGGATCTTTGCCTCCTCGGCAGCGGATCGGATGCGTTGGTGGATTTCAGGAGTAAACCCGAATTCTGGTTCCAGTTCGATAATTTTACCCCGGATCCAATGGATGATTGAGTTGTCAATATCATCGCCTCCGAGCTGCGTGTCACCTGAGGTCGAAAGCACCTTGAAGATGCCGTCCTGCAATTGCAGAATGGAAATATCGAATGTTCCACCTCCGAGGTCGAAGACGGCGATTTTCGCCTGGGTGTGTAATTTGTCGATGCCGTAGGCGAGAGCGGCGGCAGTTGGTTCGTTGATGATGCGCTCGACCTTGAGGCCTGCCAATTCCCCTGCGCGTTGGGTGGCTTGCCGCTGGGAGTCATTAAAGTAGGCCGGGACAGTAATGACAGCGCGGGTGACCTGGGTATCGAGCCGCGTATTGGCAATGGAAACCAGGTGCTTTAAAATTTCGGCGGCCAGTTCCTCAGGCAGCATGGGGCCGTGGGGGGTGTGGACTGCAGCTGGAGCGTTGCCATGGAGCTCCCATTGCCAGGCATTATTCTGCTGATCCGCCGCGGTGATTTCCGAGGAACGGCGGCCCATGAAACGTTTCATCGAGGCGAACGTGGTTGCGGGAGCCAGGTGAGCGGATCGTTTGGCAGGGACCCCAACCAGCACCCCGCCCGATGAATTTTTCGGGATGTGGACGACGGATGGAACCAGCCTGCGCCCTTCGGCGTCCGCCAGCACCAGCGCGATGCCTCCATCCACGACGGCCACCAGCGAGTTGGTCGTCCCCAGATCAATGCCAATCATGAAATCGTCAGCCACGCTCACATCTTTTCCACAGTTTCGATACCAAGCAACTCCAGGCCTTTGCTGAGCACCATTCCCACGGCCTGACACAGACCAAGCCGGTCCACCCGGCTCTCCCCTTCGGCGATGAGCACCGGACACTGGTCGTAGAACGAGGAGAGATCCGAAGCTAATTCATAGAGGTAATTGCAGAGGTAATTGGGTCGCGATTCCTCAACGACCGTCTCCAGAATGAAGCCGAAATTGATCAGTTTTCTTGCCAGGGTCCACTCAGCGGGGTGGTTGAGGGATTGGAATGTGACGTTGTGGGGATGGTAATGATCGGCTTTTCTCAGGAGGCTGGCGATCCGGGTATTGGCATACAGCAGATAGACGGCTGTATTCCCCTGCAGCGCCAGCATCTTATCCCAACTGAAACGATAGTCAGAATTCCGGTTCGGCAACAGGTCCGCATACTTGATGGCCCCTAAGCCAATTTTCGAGGCAATGGATTTCTGCAGTGCCTCATCCATGTCCGGATTTTTTTCCCGCACCACAGCCAGAGCTCTTTCCTCCGCCTCATTCAGAAGATCCGCCAATTTGATGGTTCCCCCCGAGCGCGTCTTGAATGGCTTGCCATCGTCGCCCAGGATTGCCCCAAACCAGACGTGTTCGAGCTGGGGTCCAGTGGATTGCTTCCAGCGTCGGAAGATTTCAAAAATCTGTTTGAAGTGGAGTTGCTGGCGGCCATCCGTCACGTAAATAATCTGGTCGGGCTGGAATTCCCTCAGGCGGAAATCCAGTGTGGCGAGGTCGGTGCTGGCGTAATTGAATCCGCCATCACTTTTGCGGATGATGGCCGGGTGGTCGGCCATTTCTTTGATATCCGGGAAAAAGACGACTGTGGCTCCATCACTTTCGCTGGCGATATTCAATTTCAGTAATTCCTCAACCACCCCGGGAAGAGCATCATTGTAGGAACTCTCACCCAAGGTGTGATCAAAATGGATGCCCAGTCGCCTGTAGATCTGATCGAATTGCTGGCGAGAGATGTCGATCATCTGCTGCCAGATCGCGAGATTCTCCGGGTCGCCATTCTGCAATTGGACGAGTTCCTGGCGGCAGGCTGACATCAGATCCGGGTCCTTGTCCGCCGCTTCATTCACCTGTTTGTAAATGCGTTCCAGTTCCTCAATTGGATTCGCGGCGAAGGCCTCGGCATTGAGGATGGATTTCCAGCCATGAAGCAGTTTTCCGAACTGGGTCCCCCAATCCCCAATGTGGTTATCTGTGATGACCTGATTGCCGACAAATCGATGAATCCGTGCCAGACAATCACCGAGGATAGTCGAACGGATGTGCCCGACATGCATGGATTTGGCCACGTTGGGGGAACTGAAATCAATGACCACCTTTCTGGGTTGAGTGACCTTGGAGCAGCATAAGTGCTGCCCATCCAGCACTGCCTGCAGAGTCGACCTCAGGCAACTCTCACTGATGCGGAAATTTAAAAACCCGCCACCCGCAATGTCGATCTGTTCGCAGACATCGTCCAAGT
>JAJOIW010000144.1 GCA_021209225.1 Verrucomicrobiota bacterium | reverse complement strand
CGGATTTTTATCCAGATAGAGGCCGCGCTGGGCTGGATCGACCTGGCCATCCTCGCGGAACCGCGCCCCACGGAAAAAGGATCCTCCGGGAATCTGCCGCACGGTGCTGAACCGCAGGCGAAATCTGACCCTGCGAGTCCAGGAAATCTCGCCTGAGCCGACGCCGGAACATTTCAATTCCGGAAAGAGATTCCCCGGTTCCGGATCGGTATAGCTGAGCGGCTGGCCAAGTTCATCCAGCTGGCGGTAGCCGAAGAAATCGTCGCGAACGGAAACCAGTCAAAGAAATCGTCCTTGATTCGGCTGCCCTCGATCTGGGTATCGAATTCGATCATAGCCAGGTAGAGGCTGAAGAATTCATCGCCATTGCGGCACTTGAAGACGGAATCCGCATTCCAGTTGACACCTCCGTGGTTTTGGGAAAACGGAACATTCCATTTGTATTCCAGGGCGCGGGTCATGAAGAAAAGCCATTTATGAGCGTTGTTGAATGCGAGGTTGGCGACGACGATGTCATAGTTGGAATTGAGTCGGTGGATGGGATCCGCGTAGTAGCGGCGGGCGATGTTGGCGTCACGCTCTTTGACCCGGCGTTCCAATTCATTTTTTTCGCGGAGCAGTTGAGTGAGCCTACCGGTTTCCTGTTTCATCAGAATCCTGGCCTCCTGCGAATCGATGACCAGAGTGCGCATTCCAAGCCAAAGGGTCTGCACTCGGGCCCGGCTATCGATACCTTCAATCTGGGCTTTTTCCCCGGCGGCCAGACGTTCTTTTTGCGCTTCCTTCTGACTGATGGCGATTTCGCCCCCGGTTTGCACTCCGGCATTGACCGCATTGAAGAAGAGGCCGACCGGGTTGAGATCCTCAATGCTGAAGGTGTCGGCATAAGCTTGGGCAGCTGCCTGGGCTGCACGCAGGTGGCCAATCTCCTCGGTCAGCTTTGCCTGTCGGTTGCCGTAATCGATGATCACACCCTGGACGTTGGCGGCGCGATTGATTTCAATGCTGATTTCCCGGTGCAGGTTATCCATTTCGGTCTGGTTCCGCCCAATGCGGAGGCGGGCGAGGTTGATGCTATGAATCTGTTGCCAGATTTCGCTGCCTTCATTTTTTTCCGGGGTATCGTATCCAGGTTCACCTGGGCGGGCTCCCACAATTTCGAACAAGCGGAATTCGAAGGAGATTGTGGACTGCTCGTATTGTTCCTGCACTTCGTCGAAGTTCTGGCGGAATGTCCCATACGATGCCAATGCCGCCGCCTGGCGGTCGCGCGCGAATCTCAGTGGCGATGACAATTGGTTTGGATTCAGCCAATCCCTGATGGAGTTGAATGAATCGAACAATTCGGGATCCTGTCCCTGGAATTTCTGCACCAGCATCAGAAAGTTCCGTTCGAAACCCAGGGGTGTGGTGTCGCCGCTGATCTGAGCGGCAAAGCCGACAAATCCCCCAACGACGCGCGATAGCCGGCAACAGCCGAGTCAAGGCCGGACGCACTTTCGATCGAAATATCCAGCTCGGGGAAAAGGCTGTCGAGCAGGCTGCCATTGACCAGAAGGGAGCGTTGGGAATCGGAGATCAGCTTGCGGGAAGCTCCCACGTCGCCGTTGGCCCAGTGCAGCCAGGCGAGCTGGCGCGAGTTGACCCCATAATCCTTCAGCAGGTTGTATAACATCACCAGATCGCGGTAGCCGGTGAAAAGCACCGCCGGGTCGCCTGTGACGGACTGCGGTTTCCCCTCAATTATCACAGTGGCTGGCCCGAGATCCCGATCGGGGACGAGATTCCGGAACAAATCGTAACCGAAAGAGGGCGACAGGACCTCCTTTGCAGGAACTGTCACAGTTGAGACCACCCCCACCGCATCGATTTCATTCCAGCCTATGACCTTGACCGAATCCAGTTCGATTCGCACGCCATCTATGTCAAAGCCGGGAGTGGCAAACTTCACGCTGAAGATGCGGGATTCAGCCGGAGCCGCCGCAGCTGTGCCGGTCCAGACTGTATGCCAGGTCTGGTTGACGGCGTGGCGCACCTGGACCAGATCCACAGCGCCGGGATTATAGGTTTCGTAGATGCGGATTTCTGTGGTGGAACTGGTCGGGGGAAAACCAAGCTCGAGGAATTCCCTTTGCCCATCCGCTGTGGCGCTTGCCCAGGCTGTGACAATGTCACCGTGATTGGGATAGGTGTCGGGAGGACCTAGTGCCTGAATCGAGTCCCACGTGGTTTCCTCAGGACGGTATTCGCTGCTGAATCGAATCACTGAATTGGCCCAGACCAGCTTTGTTTCCGGGATTCCCGGCTGGTGCAGGGTGAGGCCACGGTCAAAAAGCTGAAAGTAGTGTTTCAGAGCCTCCAGGAACTTGTCACCCGCTTCGGTGTAGCGTTCGATTTCGTTGTCGATCACGAACCCGCTATCGGGCGGAATCCGGCCCAGAGTTGGTCCGAGGCGGTCCTGTTCGGCCAGAGCCACTTTTTCCTTGGCGAGGATGATCTCGGCGGCGCTGCGATCGTAATGGAGATCGAGCAGCAGGTTGCCATAGTCGGGTGAGTTATTCCGCGAGATGAATTTGAAAAGTAATGCCTCAGCTTCACTGGAGCGCTGCAACTCCACCTGGCCCCCACAATCCAGCCATGCGGGTGTAATCGGGATAGTCGATCCAGCCTCATTGGAATAGAGCCGGTCCTTGTAGCGGAATGCCGCCCGATCTTTGGGGAAAGCCGGCGAGTTGTCTGCATCCTGGTGATAAAGATATTTCCGGACATAACCTGCGAGCACGGCGGTATTAGCATAGTCCACCGCCCGCACCTCGACGGTGCCAGTCTGAACCGTCGTGCCCGGGCGGTATGCTCCCGGATCACCAATCACGAAAGTATCCTCATCCACTGCCACTGAGGATCCATAAACCCGGAAATAAACTTCCGGATCAATAAAGTAGGACTTGGAAAGGCCCCAGGTGCCGGCATTTTCCGTGAAAAGGTAGGCGGCTCCATCCGGATACCATTCCGGTATACCCACTGCCAGCGTCTGGCCGGAAAGGGAGATGCTGTGGACACTGCCTCCCGGGGCACGCAGTCCCTGTGTGAAGGACCAGCTCCCTGCGGTGCGTCGCCAGAGGAGGACATTGTCGTTGTTAAATCCATCTCTCGAGGTTCCGACGGCCAGAAGATCCCCCTCGACGGCGAGCCGCCAACCGAATCTCTCGTTGGCTATGCCTTTTTCCACCACCAGCTTTTGCTGCAATGCCCAGGCATCGGCGTCCCGGGTATAGACATAAACCGAACCCGATGCGCTGCCCTTATCATCGTCCAGCGGGGCTCCCACCACCAGAGTGTCTCCGGCCAGGGCCAGGCTGGTGCCGAATAGGTCGTTGTCCGCCGCATCCTGCGCTATCAACCTGGATGTTTCGCCCCAGTTATTCGATCCACCCTGGTTGCGGGCAAATGTGTGCACCGCACCGCGGGACCTGGTGTCTGCCAGATGTCCAGCCACCACCAGATCCCCACTGACAGCGACCGATTGACCAAAGTGGTCCGAACCGGTTGTTGCTGTGCGTCCCGCTGTCTGAGTCCATGTGGTTCCGTTGCGCTCGAAGATGTAAATTCCCCCATTGAAATCCGATTCACCATATGCCCCAACCACGATGGTGTTCCCATCAATGTCCACAGACCAACCAAAGTTGACATATTGGGTGGCCGCAGGAATCAATTCCTGCTCCAGGGCCAGACTCCATTTGACCGTCGATAGACAATGCAGTGCCCGACCGGTGGAATGGTGCCCCACCACCAGGGTGTCGCCATGGAGCGCAACCGCATGGCCGAAATGAGGATTGGCATTCACTGCAAGACTGGCCTCAGTCCATGGCCCCGGCCCGGAGGCCAGTCCCTGCAAAGTTAAGGCGTCAGGTATCAATTGGGCCGAAAGCTGGCAGATGGCAGAGAAAGTCAAAAGGACCGGCAGGACCAGGCGCGGAAGGTATTGTTGGGATATCATCATCTCAATAAGGGCTGAAAGTTTGATGTTTGTGGATCGTTCACGGACTGGCGATAAGTTCGGTCTGGGAGGAGGAAGGAACAGGTGGCGGCCTTTTGAGAATAAACCGGCCGAAACGGGTGGAATTGAGATGCTCCCTGCCATCGTAGGTGATGGTCAGCAATGCTGTGCCCTGCACCTCGTCATCGGTGAGCACGTCTCCGCCGTTTCCAGGTTGTGAATCCAGCACCAGCGAAATGGTGGTCGCCAGTTCCAGCGCCGAAGCGGTCGACGGCAGGGTGATCCGCATGGTGGCGGGAAATGACTGATCAGGTGATAGCCTCTGCGCCGGATATTCTCCAGCTGGTATCAATCCATCCCCGTTGCTGACCAGAGCTGCCAGCTCCCCGCTTCCATTCCTGGAGCGGCGGTATTTGAAGATGAATTCAAGTCCATCGCTGACAAAACCACCATCCCACACCGCGTCGTTATCGCCGATGGTTATGAGCGCCTGGGTGTCCGTACCCCCTTGTATTCTGCCCCCAACCTGGATGATCAACGAAAGGAAAGACAGCTCATCTGTTGTCGGGTTGTCGCCAATCTGCAGGGCAATCGCCGCGGTGGTGGAATTGTTCACCATGATAGTGCCGGAGAGTGGCCCGGCATATCCATTGGCAGGCCCTTCGATGCGGTAACTCAGCGGCCCGGTATATGGTGAGCTGAACTGGATCACCGCCTCCACTGTTCCACCTTCTGTGACTTGAAGCCTGGTGTTCGCGAATTCGGCGACAACCGGGCCGGCCGAAGTGAGTGCGACCACACGATAGAAAATGTTGGGCTCCCGCGGTTCCGCAATGTCAATGCGGTAGGCACCGGCCCCCAATGGCTTGATGACTGCGCTTTGCTCGGCAGCCCATACTTCGGACTTCCCCAAGGCTTCAGAAAACTCAACCATGTATTCCGTGGCACCGGTCCCCTGATCACGGAATGTCATCTGAAGAGGTCCACCGCCAGGTGCCACCTGAATAGTTTCAACATACAGCTGAGTCGACGACTGAGCCATTGCCGTATGCATCATCCACAAAAGGATGATCCCTGAAAATGACATGGAAAAAAGAAATTTCCACGAGACAACCGGACTGTGCGAATTTTGCATATTTATTCCCTGGTGCAGTCAGTCAGCTTGGATCAAATGCGCAATCCTTGTTGGCGCTGAATGTGACTTTGCCATCTGTATGGAAGCAAATCTGGATCGGGCATGTGACCCGCATTGCCTGATGGCTGAAGGTGCTCATCAGCAAAGGCGGGGTGACCCATCATGGTCAGGACATTTGGCTTTATCCTGGAGCGCCTTGATATCCGCTCCGTTCCGGAGATGGACAGGACTCTCCTTTTTGCTTGAGGGGTTATACTAACCGTCATCGGGGATGGGTCAAGTGCAAAGCTGGCCCCTTGAGCGATTCCTGCCAGAGCCTGCTGATCCACGCCGCTCCTATTCGCATTTCCGGGACAGCTTGACTGGTGTGGTGCAGCAGAATGAGCGGGCTGTCAGTGGGAATACATGCCCCTGATCCGTCAGTCAAAATCGGGTGCCTGGAACTTCCGGAGCCGGATTGCCCACATGGTTTGAGTCCACAATTTTTAATTCAATTTCGACTTCCAACTGACTGATTAAGTATTAGATTTTGTCAGTGGAAATAATCCGATCGGTGTCGACTATGCAGGAACGGGCCAAGGGCTGGCATCGATCCGGGCTTTCGGTGTGTCTGGTCCCGACGATGGGAGCCCTACATGATGGACACCTAAGCCTCATTGCAAAAGCCCGATCCGTGGTGGGACCCGATGGGGTTGTTATTGTCAGCATTTATGTCAACCCGACTCAGTTCGGGCCACACGAGGATTTCAATGCCTATCCCCGCACTTTGGATTCGGATTGTGAGCGATGTCGGGAGGCTGGAACGGATGTGGTTTTCGCACCTGTTGATGCTGAGATGTACCCGGATGGCCGGGCTGGTTCCTTCTCCTGCTTTGTGGTGGAGAAAAAATTGTCCCAGTCGATGGAAGGGGCTTCCCGACCCACGCACTTTGAAGGGGTCACAACGGTGGTCGCCAAATTGTTTCATATCTGCCTGCCGGATTCGTCGGTATTCGGAGCCAAGGACTTCCAGCAGGTGGCCGTGATTCGCAGGATGGTTCAAGATCTCAATTTTCCCCTGGAAATTGTCGTGGCTCCGACGCATCGGGAGTCCGATGGCTTAGCCATGAGTTCCCGCAATCAGTACCTCGGGAGCAAGGAGCGCGTGGAAGCACCCACTCTCTTCCGGATCCTGTCGGCTTGTCGTCACAAGGTGCAGGAATCCCTGAAGCCAGTTCCCATGCCCGAACTGCGGCAGATATGTGATTCATACATCACTCAGAATCCATTGGTGCGTCTGGATTATCTGGAATGCTTTCACCCCGACAGCCTGATTCCACAGGATTGCGCCAAACCCGGTGACCGTCTTGCCATAGCTGCTTATTTAGGCTCCACCCGACTCATAGATAATTGTGAATTATGACTATTTTCTTTGTTAAGCACCCGTCATCCACCAGCATTATTTCCTGATTCCATCAGATCCCATAGAAATTGAGCATTATGAAAAAGCCATCCCAACCCGCCAAATTAATGATCTCGGCCAGCACGTCAGATGCCGACATGTATTATGCAACCCGGATATTCGTGCCGGATCCCTTTATTTTTATTGAGAAAAATGGGGACAAGCATGTTGTGATGAGTGATCTGGAGATTGATCGCACCCGCCGGTGTCTCAAGGATTTTCACATCTGGTCACTCACGGAGCTCAAACACAAGATGCCCACGGAATGGCTCAGCCTCGGACTTTCCGGCGCCGCCGCCCATTTGCTCAGGAAACTCAAGATCCGATCGGTCCAGGTTCCCGGCACATTCCCATTCCTTCAGGCCACACAATTGCAGACTCTGGGAATCAAACTCACCCCGACAAATGGCAGCCTCTACCCGGAAAGGGATTTCAAATCCCAAGCGGAAATCCGGTTTATCCAACAGGCACTGAAAGTGACCGAATCGGGGATTCAGGCTGGACTCAACGCCCTGAAACGCGCTCACATTGGATCCACCAAACGATTGATGCTGGATGGAAATCCACTCACGGCAGAAAGGCTTCGCGCCATTATTGATGGCATGATTCTGCATTCCGGCGGGATTGCTCAGGACACCATAGTGGCATGTGGAAAGCAGGGCTGCGACCCACACGAACGCGGACATGGCCCCCTGAAAGCTCACCAGCCGATCATTATTGACGTGTTTCCCAGAATCACCGAGTCCGGGTACCATGGCGATATCACCCGGACTTTTGTAAAGGGTCAGCCCGAATCCATGGTTCAGGAGATGTACGACGCAGTCAAAGTTGCTCAGGAGGCTGCCATCCAGTCCATCAGGCATGGCGTCTCCACGAAAGTCCCTCATGAAGCCGTGTGCAATGTTTTTCAGAAACGCGGATTCATCACCTCAAAGCATCCAAAGTCCGGGCAGCACCAGGGATTTTTTCACGGCACGGGTCACGGACTCGGTCTGGAAGTGCACGAAATGCCCCGGATGGGATCCACCTCCAGCGGAACCCTCCTTGAGAAACACGTCGTCACAGTGGAACCCGGTCTGTATTACCCAGGTATAGGAGGAGTCCGACTGGAGGATGTGGTGGTTGTCACCCAGAACGGAACCAGAAACCTGGTGCAATTTCCCAAATCCCTGGTCGTGTGACACTGAGTATTGCAGCTCTGTGACATCCTGGCGCACTCCATTTGGTTTTATTCAATTCAGCGGAGAAATCCGGAAAAAATGAGCCCTATTTTTTGACGATCCGGGAGATGGTCTGTAAGTTGCGTGCAGTGATTTGTCAGTGTTCCTGTCAGGAACCTGCTGAAACAGAAAAATTTTATTAAGCATATGATTGGCATGATTGTATCGAGTTATTGGTGGGTGATAATTCCTGGATTATTACTGGGATTTTACGCCCAGATGAAATTGAGTTCGACATTTGGGCGCTATTCGCAGGTGGGGAATGCGCGCAACCTGTCCGGGGCGGAAGCGGCAAGGATTATTCTGGATTCCGCTGGTCTCCATGGGATGGAAATCGGGGTCACGCCCGGCAAGCTCTCAGATCATTATGATCCCACAAAAAAACGCCTGATGCTGTCCGAAGAAAATTTTTACGGGAGAAGTATCGCAGCCATCGGAGTGGCAGCTCACGAGGCTGGGCATGCAATTCAGCACAAAGCGGCTTATGCCCCACTGCATTGGCGGATGGCCATGGTGCCCATAACCAACTTTGCGAGCATGGCCTATTTACCGTTGTCTCTGATTGGGTTTTTGGGCGGCATGCTCGACAAGGTGCTTCCATTGATGATCATCCTGTTTTCAGTTATTGCTCTATTTCAGACAGTGACTTTACCGGTTGAATATGACGCCAGCCATCGGGCCAAAAAAACAGCTGGAAGGACTTGGCCTCATTCAGGGAAATGAAGGTCGCGGGATCAGCAACGTCCTGGGTGCCGCAGCGTTAACCTACGTGGCCGCCATGGTCAGCTCAGTCCTCAACCTGCTGCAACTGATCCTCATGTCGCAAAATCGCAGTGAAGACTGATCCTTGAGTCCCACCGTTGATCTTCCTGCAAAACCACAGACTCAAACCCGATGCAATCGGGTTTTTTTATGGACAGGATCCAGTAAATCACATGAACACACAGACAGAAACACAACGATGACCATTTCCAGATCCACTTCCGAAGATGGACAGAACTTAATCAGGTTAAGAGGAGTATAGGAGAGTGGAGAGAAAATTGGTACACCCGTAGGGAGTCGAACCCCAAACCTTCTGATCCGTAGTCAGACGCTCTATCCAATTGAGCTACGGGTGCCCACATGGGTCGCCCACTATGCCACGTCCAGATCATCACGCAAGATCTTTTTTTCAATTTTTTGAACGCCCGTGTTGCCTCATCGACTCATGCCGGTGTACTGGCCACCGGACCTTGCATTCGAGCAGGGAACCAGCATGCGTATGGTCCCGGCCACCAACAGCTCCAGTCCGGGAATTCAGAAAACATGGTTCCCGTTCCATCCGGGTGGACTCGACTTATTCATGGTTTCAAACAGTTTGAGTTTTGGCCAAAGATGTTTGCATCAATCGCACCCGAATATGACAATTCAGCGATAACATTATTACACTTTAGTGTGAGGAAGAAGTGGTGTAACCTGCTGTTGGAAACAAAGTTTTGTAACCATCATACTTCTATGAGATCGAATCTATTAAAAAATCAGAAAAATTCGTGTTTGCAATGATTGCACTGGCGTCAGCCATCAGTTCTGTGCAAGCCGAAATTACGGGCCATTGGGATTTCAATGGCAACTTATCCGCCACCATTGGTCAGGACCTGGAATGGGCCTATTTCGGTGGGAACACTGGCACGCAGTTTGCGACCACATCCGAATTGGGTATTTCGAACATTGCGGGAGAAGATGTCGTCGTATTGAAATTTCCTGACACCACGGATTCCTCTGACTTCGGAGGCATTACTGTTTCGCATGGGGCTCAGCCAGCAACCGACAGTGACTTTCTTGTCAATGAGTACACCGTCATCATGGATATCCTTTTCCCATCGGAATCCGATGGTGGATCGAAAGCCTTGGTCACCCAGTATTTCCAGGATCTGCCATTGATTCGAATCAATGACCAGAACCGTCTTGGTTCAAGAACCTTTTTTGGCAACGTGACACCGGACGTATGGCATCGTGTGGCATTCACGGTCGACCATGCCACAGAAAAGGCGGTTTTTTACATCGACGGAGTTAAAGTTGGGGAAGAAGCGATTGGCGGCAAAGCGGATGGGTTTGGAACACATTCTCTGGAACAGGAATTCTACCTTTTTCACGGTCTTGATCTTTCCAAAGGCGGTTACATATCGAGTCTTCAATTCAACGATCGCGCCTTGCCAGAATCGGTTCTTGAGGAACTTGCCGGCGCCACAGCAGTGGGGATCCCCGCTGAAGAACCCGTGAAGCCCTACGTGGTTTCTATCAATCCACCCTCCACCTCCCGCCTGAGACCAGTTCCCTCCGACATTCTTCCAAGTGTTGAAATTTCCACTGTCTGGCAGGATGGCCAGGCAAGCCTGGTCGCGTCATCCGTCAAAGCCACATTGAATGGGGTTGAAACTCCAGTCTCAACCAGCAAATCCGGCAAACTCACAACAGTCAAAGTCAATTACACCGGTTTGCTGGATCCTCTGGGAGTTTACACCGTCGTGATTTCCGGTGAGGACTCACAAGGCAATCCGGTCGCACGTGAGTGGACATTTTCCGTCACCGACTACATCAACCTCGATCCAGCCGTGGCATTGAACAGCGCCAGCGGATTGACCCGGGGCATGCTCACACGCAGTGCTCAGGCGCCGGCTGAATCGGCCATCGGATCGGACATCCGCCGCGCTATCAATCAATTGGCCGGCATCCTGCTGGACAATAATGGTGCTGCTGTAACTGACGAGGCAGAACAGGGAGCCCTGGCAGGCGGATTCACTGCCTCACAAGTCATCGACTTTGAGATCAATGGAGATTTCTTCGGAAATTTCGGCGGCGGTGACTTTTTCCCAGGCATTCCCGGCACGGGAGGACACGCGACTTTGTTCTCCACAGAAGCGATTGGTTACCTCGAACTGGATCCCGGATTTTATCAATTTGGGGTCAACGTGCATATCGATCGCCCGGACCGCAATGATGACGACAACTGGAGAATGTACATTGGTAATCCTTCCAGTGATGTGTTTGCTCAGAAAGTGGGTGAATTCGAACTCACGGTTCAGGGATTCACTGCAGGACCGAATGATAATTTCTTCGAATTCTTTGTCACTGAAAAAGGATGGTATCCATTCCGCCTGGTATATTGGAACAAATCCTCTGGCGGTGGATTGGAATTGTATTCAGTGGATACCACAACCGGGGAAAAAGTCCTGGTAAACGATCCGGATAACAGCAGCTCCGTCAAGGCCTACTATAGACTGAGTGATATTTCGCAACCCTTTGTCATCAGTGTCACTCCAATCCCGGGCACATCTGGCAATGATCCAGGAAAACCTCTTGAAGTGCTGATCAATGATCCAAACAGTCTGGTGGACACCACTAAAATCGCTTTGCTGGTGGATGGCCAGTCCTCCCCGCTTCAGACGAGCAGAGACGGAGAAATCCTCCGCATCAGCAGACCACTTGGGCTTTCACTGGCGAGTGAAGCCGAGGTAAGTGTTGAGTTGGAACTCTTCAATAGTCAGTCGGCCTCGCTGCTGGCCCGGGCGTTCTCATTCAAGGTCAACGCAGGCCAGCAAATCCAAGTCACTGGATATTGGGACTTCTCCAATCAGTTGCAGGCAGTCATCGGAAGTGATCTGACTTACCTCGATGGAGCTGGGGGAGCCACGGAAGGCGCCACGGAATTCGGCACCACAACCTCCTTTGGAATAGCCGACCTGCCGGATGGTCCTGCCAATGTCATGAAGGCTGGGCACGTTGGAAGCAATGCCAATTATGGTTACCTGATGAACCATGGTGTCGCCCCGAATGGTGGAGGCAGCTTCGCCAACCAGTACTCCCTTATCTTTGACATCTATTTCAGTCCAACCGGAGCCGGATGGGTTTCACTGGCTAACTTTGACGGGAGTGGCGACGGTGATGTGTTCTATCGTCGCAACGATGGTGGCTTGGGACAAGGTGGGGGAGGTTATGAACCCGTCGATCCCGAGGTGAAGATCATCGGTGAAAAATGGCAGCGCATCATTCTCACCTTTGACCTGGCTTCCGGCAAATATGACAAATACATCGACGGGGTATTCCATTCCTCTCAAGCCAACGGGGGCCTGGATGGCCGTCAGGCCGCTCGCCAGGCCATCTGGCTCCTCAATGATAATGATGGAGAAAACGGTGAGGTATTCCTGTCAGCTGTGCAGGTGCGGGATGGGTATCTCTCCTCCGCTGATGCCGCCGCACTGGGTGGACCGTCCTCGGCTGGCATTCCTCTGCCGGTTCAGGCTCAGCCAATCCGTGGACTCTGGACATTTGATAGTGGCGATCTTTCCGGCACCATCGGGGCTGACCTCGCCTTCCTGGACGGCCCAGGTGGCACCACAGATGGAGCCACTTCATTTGGATCCACATCCTCCTTCAATATTCCAGATATCAACGGAGAAGAGGCCACTGTCATGAAAGTCGGTCACCCTGGTTCCAATCCCAATTTTGGATTCATCGTCGACCACCGCATCGCCCCCAACGGGGGAGGCAGTCGCGTCAATCAATACGCCGTCGTTTATGACATTTTCTTCAGCGGCGTGGGCGGAGGATGGGTTTCCCTCGCCAACTTTGACAACAGTGGGGATGGAGATGTCTTCTGGCGCCAGAACGATGGTGGACTTGGCCAGGGAGGCGGGGGGGTATGAACCCGTGGACCCATCGGTCAAAGTCAACCAGGGACAATGGCACCGCATTATCCTCAGCTTCGATTTAGCTGCTGGGAAATATGACAAGTACATCGATGGTGTTTACCACTCATCCCAGGCCAATGCTGGTCTGGATGGGCGCCAGTCCATTGGTCAGACATTCTGGCTGCTGAATGATAATGATGGAGAAAATGGAGAAGTGTATCTCAATTCTCTGGCCATATACGATCGCTCATTGACCGCGGATGAAGCCCGGGCGCTCGGCCGCAGCAGTGGGTCGGGAATCCCTCGTGTTATCCCA
>JAJOIW010000160.1 GCA_021209225.1 Verrucomicrobiota bacterium | reverse complement strand
CCTCTCCAAGCCCATGGACCAGGAGCCGGAATGATCCCGCGGTGGAGGTGGACCAATAAACCACATTGTCAAATGGGCTGGCGTCATCCCCCAGAAGTTCGGCAGTGCCATGTGTCCAGGATATTTCCTCCAATGGAATGGACAATACCCGGGTGGATCCGGGCGGAACCACCACAGGATATCGACGTGGCTCCCCAGCTGGAGCACCTGAGATTTCCGATGCTCCTTTGACCAGCACCTGGAATGTCGATGCACTGCTTTCAATGTCATTGGAAACCTGCAGCCGAAGAATTTGTGCCCTGTCCGAGGACAGTAACGAGAGGCCGGCATTTCCGGGCAGATCCCCGGCAATGCTGTGAATTACCACGTTGATATTTTCAGTCCATTCTATGCCCTGGAGCTGGTCCATTTGCGCGCCCCTCTGGAAATCAGAAATCAGGTGGATGGTTCCTGACACGCGGAACCCCTGACTTGAGGTTTCCGCCATCCGGTCAACCAGTGCCTGATAGCCCTGAACCATCGACTTGCCAAGCAGGGTGGATCGCAAGGTCAGCTCAATGCTCTCCGACATGCTCAGAAGCTCATCGCGTGAAATTCCGGTCTCATAGGCCTGCCAATCACCATGCACATTGAACTGATCCGAAAAGGATGCCAGGAGGATTGAATCTCCGGATTTCAAGGTTCGGATGATGTCATCCATGGCAGCTTCCAGCGATTTGGCCAATCCATTTCTTTGCATACTGGCGCTGCGATCCATCAGGACCAGGTGATGCTGCACCAGTCCACCGGCAACAAGGGTCTTCTCCTCGTGACGGAAAAACGGCCGGGAAAAGGCGAGACAGATCAAAGCAACCACCAGACACCTCAACAGCAACAGTATCCAGTTGCTGATGCGGTTGCGCCGGCTGAATACAGGCGGGTCCGGCTCAAGAAAGATCAGGGAACTGAAATCCCGACGCTTTTCAGGGGATCGCCGGATCATGTGAAAGAGGATCGGCCCAACAATGGCCAGTGCCCCAACCAGGAATAATGGTGCCAGAAAACTCATTCTTCTCCCTCACGAGAATTCTCTTCCAAGGCAAAGACCTCAGGTGTTCCACAAAGCCAGCCAGTCCCATGGGCTTTGATGAAATGATGGCAGAACTGATCGAGTGGACCCGCTGTGGAAACCTGGCAGAGGCGTGCTCCCTGAGTGGCACACATTTGAGCCAACCGTCCCTGATGGAGAATTAATTTTGACTGGTAGCCCTGCCGGGCTTCCTGGCCATTGACAAATATCTCACGGCCGGATTCCATGTCTCTCACCATGAAATTGCCTTCCTGACCCCAGGAAATTTCGGCCGGGTCGAGAATCTGAATCAATGAAATGTCATTGCCGCGTGCCCGGAGCATGGCCAGTTCATTTTCAAGTCCATCGAGGTCACCCAGAAAATCGGAAACGAGGACCACAACACTCCGGTGCTTCATCAACCGGCCCAATTTCATCAATGCTCCGCTCAGTTCAGTGGCTGTGCCTGGGTGAGCGGCATGCAGAACCTTGAGAAAATTCCTCAGGTGTCCGGTTCGGATGCGCGGCGGAAGGTAGTCATGAATCTCATTATCAAACCGGCACACCCCCACGGCATCCCTTTGCCGCATCAGGAAATACCCAAGCGATCCAATGAGAACCCGCGCATAATCAAGTTTCTGATATCCGGTGGATTCAAAGGCCATGGACCGGCTCTGATCCAGAAGAAAATAGGTGCGGACGTTGGTTTCCTCCCGGAACTTTTTAATATAATTGCGATCTGTCCGGGCATAAAGTTTCCAGTCCAGATAACGGGTATCCTCCCCATCCACGTAGGGACGGTATTCACTGAATTCAGCGGAAAATCCATGAAACGGACTGCGATGCAATCCCAATAAAAACCCTTCAACAACAACCTTCACCTGAAGCTCGAGAGACTTCAGTTTCATCAATGCTCCGGGATCCAGCCACCGGCTTTCCTGATTCTGATTCAATTCCATACCATGAGATTCTGTGATGCCGGTGAGTAGGTTCAGGCGGTGAACCTTCAGGATGGAAGCGCCACTTCCTTCAACAATCTATCGATAATCGAGTCCACCGTCATGGCTTCCGCCTCTGCCCGGTAATTCAGCAGGATGCGGTGACGGAGAACGGGATGCGCCAGTGCAAACAGATCCTCGCGCGTCACATGGACACGTCCCTGAATAAGCGCCCTGGCTTTTGCCCCAAGCACCAGGCATTGGGGAGCTCGGGTCCCTGCCCCCCAACTGACAAATTGCCTGATGAAATCCGGTGCGGACTCCGAACCAGGTCGGGAGGCTGCGGCCAACCGCACCGCAAACCGCATCAGATCATCTGAAACAGGCACATCCCGAACAACCCGCTGAATATCCATCAGATGTGCACCCTTGAATAATGCCTGGATCCGGGGCAAGCCTGCGCCAGTGGTTTGCCGGATCACCTGAACCTCATCATCCTCTGGCAGATAATCCATGACCACATTGAAGAAAAACCGGTCCAGCTGAGCTTCAGGCAAGGGGTAAGTCCCCTCCATCTCCACCGGATTCTGAGTGGCCAGAACAAAAAACGGCAATGGCAACGGATGGGTTTTTCCCCCAGCTGAAACCTGTTTTTCCTGCATCGCTTCCAGCAATGCGGCCTGGGTTTTGGGGGGAGTCCGGTTGATTTCATCCGCAAGAACAATGTTGGCAAAGACCGGACCTGGCACAAACTTCAAACGCCTCCCATCCGGGCCTTCGTCGAGGACTTCTGTGCCCGTGATGTCCGCAGGCATTAAGTCCGGAGTGAACTGAATGCGGTGAAAGGCGAGGTCGAATAGATCACCTATGGATTTGACCAATAATGTCTTGGCCAACCCGGGCGCACCAGTGATGAGGCAATGTCCGCCAGCAAAGAGAGCTGTCATTATCTGCTCAACCACTTCATGCTGGCCAACGATCACCTTGTGAATCTCGCTCATCAACTGACCGCGACTCTCCAGCACCTGGTCCAGCACCTGCGAATTATTCTCTGACATTGAAGATGTTTCCACTTTGATAATTAGTTCTGAATTTCTGTGTTAATGCGTCATCGCATAGAAAATGATGTTGATACCCAGTGGGTATGCCTTCTTCTCTGAAAACTCCTCAAAGTAATATTGAGCATCGCCTTCCCGTTCCCATCCATCTCCGAGATCGGTGTTGTGACAAATCATCACCATGATATGGCCTTCGTCATTCATGATAGCCCGGTAATGAACATCCCGCGCGCCGGGATTCTTGCGTGGTTCCCAGGTCACCCCAGTGAAACGACTGTCTTCCCCTTGGCCCACGTTGGGTATCTGAGGAAGTTCGCTCAGCGTTTCTTTGAGTGGAAACACGATATTGAAAATCTCATGATCGAGAGTCAGGTCGATAATGGGTTTGTCGGGGAAGACTTTCCTGATCATGCGTTCGAAGCTGTTCCATTCAGCATCCCCCCAGAAATCATCCACCATCATGAACCCACCATTGAGGAGATAGAGTCTCAAAGCATCTATCTCAACCGGTGTGAGACTGATTCCCCCGGGTTCAACCATGTAGATGAATGGAAATTGTGAGAGCCGTGGATCGGTGAGACGAAGGGTCAGACCTTGCTGGTCCACCTGCAGCGAAGTGATTTCCTGGAGCCGGTATGAAAAATTCCAATCGGCATCCGGGTGATCGATTTTCCACTTTTCCCCGAAATACCCCCAATCATCAAAGGAATCATACTCAACCCGCACAAAAGTGAAGGCATCCGGGCGGAATTCCCGCGGCTGGAATGCATCGGGCTGGGCATCATTGAAGGATTCCCCGGGGAAGCGCCTCTGCCCGAATCCAATCAGAACCACCAGAAACAGGGCGAGAAATACCAGGCATCGCGAAAACCGCAGGCGACCAGAGCCTGAGGCACCAGGAATTCCAGTATGCGCTGGGAATGCGTGATTTTCTGGCATCATCGGATTGGAGTGGGAACCAGCCATTGAGAGTGGTAGACGCGGGGGATGAATCGTCGGTTAACCATCGTTTTGATTTTTATTTTCAGGTTGTTGGTTCCAAAGCCGGAACTCCTGGAGTGCCTGGCGGTGGCGCGGGGCATCCGCGAGCGATTCCAGGAGGTGCCCATAGGCACGATCCGGGTCGGATATCCGGGACAATTCAAACATTTTGTAATGAATGTCGGCCTTTCCGGATGATGCCAGGGACAAGGCTTTATTCCAGTACTGGTATGCCTGAGGGAGGTCGGACATCCTCTCATACGCCACGGCCAGTTTTTTATAGGGTTGGAAAGAAAAGGGATTGATAGCGAGTTGTTCCCGACTGAATTTTTCGACAGTGGACCAATCCTCACCGGATTCAGCCAATTCGACGAGCCGTTGATACTGGTCGATGGGCAGGACTTCAATTTGTGCCCATTGGTTGAGAATCTCTCCTTCTTTTCAGGATTCTGCCGCTTTCGTTGGACTTCAGCCAGAATCCACAATGGATTGGGCATTTCCCTGGGTTGTTTGTATTGGGAGGTGATTTTTTGAGCGATTGCTTCAGCGGCATCCAGTTCGTCGGCTTCGAGGTGCTTCATGGCGGCGGAGATCAGTGTCCAGTAATTGTTCGAGGTATCCTCAACCCGCATCGATGGAATCGATTCCTCAAGCAGTGGATTTTTGGAGGTTGACGCGCCGAACGGATTTATGGGATTTGAGCGGGCAGGATTTCGGGCAAAGGTGAGCGATCCCGTGATCAGTTTGAGTTCAGACCCGAGCCATTGGGTGAAGTCGCGGTCGATGCGGTCGACAGATTGGTAATTTTTTTCGAGGGCGTCATTGATTTCCATCCCGCGCGATAAATCCTTCAGGAGGTCGGCCATCAATTCGTCCCCATAGTTCTCGAGAAGATATTTCACCACCATCGATGACTGGTAATAGGCGAATTCGATGTGGGCCGGGGTTTTGGGATTCATGAACCCGCTGGTCAACTCAGAGACCGGCAGCAGGTCACCATCTTCAATCCATTGGAGAAATTGAGGTTTTAACTGAATGCCCCACGCGGGATTGGCCTGGGTCTCCTCAAAGACCGACAATCCTTCACTGAGCCAGCGGGGCATTCTATTGCGGGTGGCTCCCAGAGTCACAGTGTGGCAGAACTCATGCCAGAGCACGGATTCCCAATTGACTGATTGCATCCGGGTGGTGGAGGGACTGTTTGCTGTGATAACCGGACCAAAACAGACTCCGAGGTATCCGGGAATATTCGGCATTCCAAATGTCCTCACCTCAAAGTCTGCGGTGGAGGAGAATATTTCGATTGATGTCGGCTCGGGGGGCACCCAACCGAATCGGGTGGTCAGATTCTCGTAGGCAATTTCCAGAATTTCCAATGCCCTGTCAGCCAGGATATCCGCCTCACGGGCATCGACCCGAACAATAAAATGTGCGTTGGTGCGAACCACATACGACTCCAGGTTTTCCTTGAGACTGGTGAGATTAAAGGCCGTCACATCATACCCGTCCTTCTGGTGGACTTCTTCGGCCAGCTTCCAGCCTTCGTCATTTTTTCCCAACCTCAGGAGGTCCTGTGCCAGCTGGGTCTTGGATGGCAGGAAATTCGGCTGCATGGCCAGGGCCATACGCTGGTAATTGGATCCTTCACGGAATCGATACTGCTGGGATAATTTCATCCCGATCACATAGGGCACCCGGGCATTCAGCGGGTTCAGCTCCAAACCTTTTTTGCGGCAGACCTCCTCTTTGTCCGGGTCATTCTGCAAGTGGGCTATGGCAGCCCGATATGCCCACATCTCAGGACAGAGCGGGTTCACTTCTTCAATTTCATCCAGCAATTCCAATGATTTGGAGAGGGACTCGCTGTTGAGCATCATATCGACAAGGAGCAGCTTGGTCCCAACGTGACCGGGGTTGCGCTCCAGCGCTTTTTCTATCCAGATCCCGGCTTGTGCCGCATCGCTTTCCGCAAAGCAGCGTGCCAGTCCCAGAGCCATTTCCGGATCGGCAGGAAATTCTTCATCCCCCCATTGGTACCATTTGGAGGCTAGAGCAAAATCCCCTTTGGCCACAGATAATTCTCCAGCCGCCAGGTAGAGACTGCGCACAGCCGGGCTTTTCTCCCGCACCGGCTCGAAGAAATTTTTCATCACCAGCTTGGCATCAGCCCCCAGTTCCAGCGCCATTTTCCCAATGACCACCAAGTCTTCGGGAGTTTCAAACCCTGACCGCGATCGGGAGACACGCTG
Source organism: Verrucomicrobiota bacterium (assembly GCA_021209225.1). Classification (GTDB taxonomy): domain Bacteria; phylum Verrucomicrobiota; class Verrucomicrobiia; order Limisphaerales; family JAJOIW01; genus JAJOIW01. Next base: position 6,833 of record JAJOIW010000160.1, on the reverse strand, counting down.
GTTCATTTCAAAAAGGATCATCTGAACCGTATCCTCATCCCCGATCCTTTTGGCAGTCTCCACGGCCAACCATCTCAGTCGCAATCCCCGCCGATCGTAGCGTGCCCAGCTGATGGCATTGGCTGCCGCTTCTTTGTCTTTCCCCTGAGCCAGCATCGCGGTCACTGCCGCTTCCGCCCAGGGTGCTTCCTCCCGGGTACTGCGCAATCCACTCAGGGCCTGCCTCTCCGCCTCCGGATATTCTCCGCGGTTGATCTGTCTCCACACCTCATCCAGACTCTGCCCATTGACCGAAACACCAGCAATCCATATCCATCCCATCGCCAGAACCCGGATCAGGGTTGTTCGCTCTATCCTGCTGATCATGGACACATCATCCCCCTCCAGCCGTTTTTCGCAAGCCCCCAATTTCAGGCAAACCACCTGACCCATCGGCCATTCCACCTCAAATTTCAGGTGTCATAAACAGGGTGCTGGAGAATCATGAGTGGAGTGACCCCCATCCAACCACACCCGGACTGGTTTTCCATCTCAAAATCTCCCGACCACTTCGCCCGGACACAAAATGAAAAACCTGTCAGTACTCAGGAGAAAAGTCTGGCGGAGGGAAGGGTTGGATGTGCCGCTTGAATTGATTGGCCACGATATCCCACGAGAACTTCCGGGCAAAATTCACACAGTCATCCGGTTTAAGTGTCAGGCAATGAAGGGCTGCCTTCTGCAGATCCCAGTCCAGGCACCCGACGCGTTCATCCGTGATGACATCCGCCGGCCCAGTCACCGGGTAGCCCGCCACAGGCAGCCCACTGGCCAGGGCTTCCAACATCACAACGCCAAAGGTGTCCGTCATGCTCGGAAAAACAAAAACATCCGAGGATCGGTATAAAGCCGCAAGTTTCTCCCCCTTCTGAACACCACAGAAGACCGCCTCTGGAAACCGCTTCTCCAGGCTCTTGCGCGCAGGTCCGTCCCCAACAACAACCTTCGATCCAGGTAATTCCAGCTTGAGAAACTCCTCAATATTTTCTCCTTCGCCACTCGCCCGCAATAGAGAAAACCGGCTTGGGCAAATCGGGAAATTCCGTCTTTTCACCCGGGTAATACTGGTCCACATGGACACCACGGGTCCAGATGATCAGGTTTTCAAATTTCTGTGCTTCAAGCTCTTCGAGCACTCGCTGGGTCGGCACCATCACCGCCATGGATGGCGCATGAAACCAACGCAGATACTCATAGGTTATCTTCTTCGGCACCTTTGTATATTTATACAGGTAATGAGGAAACTGGGTGTGATATGCAGAGGAAAATGGAATCTCATGCTCCATACAGAATGTCCTGGCACACATACCGAGCGGTCCTTCGGTCGCGATGTGTATGGCTTCCGGTTTGTATTTGTCAATAATGCGCCAGATCCGTGGCCAGGACGCGAGGGTCAACCGGATTTCCGGATAGAATGGGCACGTCATGGTCGGAAACTCCGATGGATGGAGCACCGTGATATCGACATCCTTGTTGCCCTGAAGTTTGCCAATGACATTCTGATAGGTGGTCACAACTCCGTTCACCTGGGGCAGCCAGGCATCGGAAACAAGCAGGATGCGCATCATAAAATTTGTCCTGGTTCGGGCTGAATGATACTATCAATCACGCCAAGGTCACCGGAGCACTGTGGCATATCACAATTTGGTTCAAGGGTGTGGGAATTCATCTCGTGAGGACTTGCCGCAACATTGCTTATACTTTTTCCCTGACCCACAGGGGCATGGATCGTTCCGACCCACTTTGGGTCCGGTTTTAACCGGCAGCGGTTTGGACTTCACCCGCTCCACGGCATCCGTCGCCTCAGAAACCATGGCGCTGGCCTTCTCAGTCGAGGAGTGCTGGCTCTCAGCTTCCGCCAGCGTATTGGATACATGATGCGAGGCCCGCTTGGGCAGCTTCATCAGAAATTGCTCAAACGCCTGCAGACTCGACGCACTGCGGAATATATTATGGCAGACCTCGGTTTTGATATTGTCCAGCAATTCGCCAAACATATAAAACGCCTCGGTTTTATATTCGATTAATGGATCCTTCTGCCCAATGGCGCGGAGGGAAATCGCGGTGCGGAGGCTGTCCATATTATAGAGATGCTCCTGCCACAACTTATCTATCGCAGATAATAAGGTATACCTTTCGATGGACTTAATGGCCTCCTCATCTTCAAAACTGATCTTGAGTTCATAGGCTTTCCGGACCTCATCGGCGATATGGAGGCACACAGCAAACTGGTGTTTATTCAACTCACCGAAGGCGGAATCCTTCAAGGGAATTTCCGACCCCTCCGTGCCCACACGTATAATTTCCTCTTCAGTGAGAGCTATAGGGAAATTGATATTCACCCAATCGGCCAAAGGACGGGCATTCCATTCCTCAGGGGTCTGATCGAGGGATGTCAGTTCTTCAACCTTGGCAATCACCACCTCCTCCATGATGTCCAGAAGCTGATCCCGCGTATCTATTCCTTTTAATACATCCGTGCGGAATCCATATATTTCCTCCCGCTGCTTGCTGAGCACATCGTCATACTCCAATGTGCGCTTCCGCATCTGGAAATGATGTTGTTCGACTTTTTTCTGGGCCGACTCAATGGATTTATTCAGCATCGGGTGGGAGATTTCCATGCCCTCCTCCATACCGAGCCGCTCCATGATCTTGATCATGTTGCCGGAGGCGAATAAGCGCATCACAGTGTCCTCCAATGAGATGAAAAAGTGGGATGACCCCGGGTCTCCCTGACGGGCACATCTCCCGCGAAGCTGGCGGTCAATCCGCCGGCTTTCATGGCGCTCAGTCCCAATGACGTGCAGTCCACCCAATTCCTTCACGCCGGCCCCAAGCTTGATATCTGTTCCCCGTCCAGCCATGTTTGTGGCGATTGTGATGGCTCCCTTTTGTCCAGCGCGTGCCACGATCTCCGCCTCCTTCTCATGGAATTTCGCATTCAGTACCGAATGAGGCAGGGCCGCCTTGTTCAGTATCCGGGACAGTTGCTCGCTGGACTCCACAGAAACGGTTCCCACAAGAATCGGTCGGCCCGACGCATGAATCTCGCGGATTTCGTTGAGAATCGCCTGGTTTTTTTTCTCTTTTCGATTTATAGACTGAATCATTGAAGTCATGCCGGAGCACGGGCCGGTTGGTCGGCATGGGCAGGACTCCCATTTTGTATATATCCAGAAACTCCTCGGCTTCGGTTTCAGCTGTCCCGGTCATGCCGGCCAGCTTTTTGTATAATCTGAAATAGTTCTGAATGGTGACGGGTGGCGTATGTCTGGGTCTCGCCTTCGATGGTGACTCCCTCTTTGGCTTCAACCGCCTGGTGCAGGCCATCGCTCCAGCGACGCCCGGGCATCTGGCGCCCGGTATTCTCGTCGACTATGACCACCTTATTGTCCAGGACAACGTAATGGTGATCCTTGTCATAAAGGCAGTATGCCTTCAGGAGCTGGCTGGTGCAATGTATCCGGCGCGCAATCGATTCATAATTGGACTGGATCTTGTTTTTTTCCTCCAGTCTCTGGCGGGCGTCCAGCCCTTCTTTGGCTTCAATCTCATGCAGTTCAGTGGTCAGATCCGGAAGCATGAATGCGTCGGGATCCTGCGGGCTCAGGAAATTCCGGCCTTTCTCAGTCAGGTCGGCATCGTGGCCTTTTTCATCGATGGCAAAAAATAATTCCTCTTTTTCCCCGTAGAGTTCCTTTTTGGTCTGATCTGAATGCAGGAGCATTTCATAGCTCTGGATCATTTTCTGGATGGAGGCATCCTCCATGAGGCGGAGGAACTGGTCCCATTTGGGGCGGCCATTACGCACCCGCAGAAGGAGCCTTCCTATCTCAAGATCCATTTCATCGGTTTTTCCAGTTGCTTCAGATCGTTTCTGCAGGAGTGTTTTGGCCTCTTCAAGCCAACGAGCCGTAAGTTTTTCCTGCACACGGACGAGATTCAGAATGCCGGGCTTGAGTTGTTCATAAATTCCGTTATCGGTCCCGACCACGGCGGGACCGCTGATAATCAATGGGGTGCGGGCTTCATCAATCAGAATGGAGTCCACTTCGTCCACAATCGCGAAATAATGCCCCCGCTGGACTTGCTCCTGAACTCTGGTCGCCATGCCATTGTCCCGCAGGTAATCAAAACCGAATTCCGAGTTTGTCCCGTAGGTGATATCGCAGGCGTATTGTTCACGTCTTTGGGATGGGGACTGGCCATGCTGGATACATCCCACACTCAGACCAAGAAACCGGTAGACCGTGCCCATCCATTCACTATCGCGTGCCGCCAGGTAGTCGTTGACGGTCACCACATGCACTCCCCGGCCGGTCAATGCGTTCAAATAAACCGGACAGGTGGCCACGAGTGTTTTTCCTTCCCCGGTGGCCATCTCAGCAATCATCCGGTTGTGCAGCGACATGCCCCCGATCAACTGGCAATCAAAAGGCACCATTTCCCAGGTCAGTTCGTGACCACGGACAGATATCTTCTGTCCGCTTAGTCTCCGGCACGCATTCTTCACCACAGCAAAGGCTTCCGGCAGTATCTCGTCCAGTCGCCGGGCCAATACCTCGTCATCATGAATGGCTGACAACTCTGCCTTCCATTGGTTGGTTTTCTCACGCAACACCTCAACTGGCTGGCTTTGCAACGCCTCCTCAAGCCGATTGATCTCATTCTTGATCGGCTCCAGTCGTTTCAACTCCCGCTTCGTGCTTGTGCCAAAGACACTTGTTAGCCACTTTGTAATCATAAATCTCTTAATGCTCCCCGAAATCAGGAGAATTGAAACTACGATAACCACCCCAACCCGTCAAAGATTTAACCACTTCCACCCCACACAGCCCGACTTTTTCATTGATCCGGTCCAGATTTATCATTACGATCATCCTCCTTTAAGTGCCAACGTGGCGGAATCGGCAGACGCGCTAGATTCAAAATCTGGTGACCGCAAGGTCGTGTGGGTTCGACCCCCACCGTTGGTACCACTTCTCTCTCTTATTCCTGTCTGAAATAATTCCTGTCCTGCTGACTTTAAATTAGGCCCCATCCGCTGAGTCCATGGCATACTTGGGTTGGGCATTCCAGCGTTGGTTACACCCTTGGAACTCCTGAATGAAAGCACGCACGATGGATCGTTAAAGCGAAGTTCGACCTGTGCTGTGGCAATGTCCGAGGCTGCCGGTCAGGATGTCCGGAAGTTGGCCGCATTGTTGAATTCCCACAAAGCTGAGGTGGCTGGCCGCATTTGTGGAGGGTTTCAGAAGTCCAGTGTCCCTGAATTTATAAAATCCTGCACTGGACAGGAGTCCATTCGCCATAGGTTCAACTTTTTCTCCGACAGAAAATCCCTTTATGGCTGTGTTTATATACATATATCATTCCGCCGCAACGCGGCGAAAGGTGACAGCCCAGGGAAGAGAGGGGAACGAGCGCAACCCTGGGAACATCAACCCACATCCTCACCGCCCCAAGAGGAAGACGGGGTCCTCGCAAGTTCATCCGGTTGCCACCATGCATGGGCTCCGTGCGCCCCATTGGGGCGCCGGGTTTATGGTCACATATTTCCCGGGGTTTTCACCCTGGGCTGTCACCGCCGGCTCCTTTGGGGCCGCACAATCCCAGGTGGTTGATGGCCCCCTCCAAATCATCCGGGAATAGTTCCGACGTATCTTTTTAAAATATTTCACATTGCTTTTCCTGCGTTGTGATTTTCAAACGTTCGGCTCTCCCAGTAACAGGCGTGAGGTGACCGGGAAAACCGGATGATTTAAAACAAATATCGGGTGGGAAAATCCCCGAGGATGTGATACAAGGTGGGTTGAAATTCCACATGAATCATGAGATTGAGGCGCACTGATATCTGTTTACTGGTCTGCATAGCAATGTGGCATCCCTGGTCGACATTTTGTGTGGAGGATCCGTGGTGGATGAAGGGGGTGACGACGGATCGCGCTTGGCTGGAGGCATCTGACGGACCGATCAGCCCGGTTGATTATTTCATCGACCAGAAATTAAAAGGAGTGGGACTGGATCGCTCGCCGCCGGCCAGCCCTGAGGAGTTGATCAGGCGGGTCTATTACGATGTGACCGGGCTCCCTCCGGGCCGGGATGACATTGAGGCATTTGTGAAGGACTCCAGCGATGAGGCCTATGAAAATCTGGTGGAGAGGTTGTTGAGTGATGCAGGGTATGGAGAGAAATGGGCGAGTCACTGGTTGGATCTGGTGCATTTCGCCGAAACCCATGGACATGATGAGGACGCTGTCCGGGAAAATGCGTGGCTCTACCGGGACTACGTTATTTCGGCGCTGAATGAGGACCGGGTATATGGTCGTTTTGTGGAGGACCAGGTGGCAGGTGACATTCTTTATCCGGAAGATCGATGGTCCTGGGTGGGCGTGGGATTTTTAGCGGCTGGACCCTGGGACAGCAGCTCACAACAGGGCATTCAGGACGGCACCGTTGACAAGCGACTGGCTCAGATGATGGATCGCGATGACATGATCACCAACACCATGTCAACGTTCACCAGCCTCACGGCTCATTGTGCCCGATGCCACGACCACAAGTTCGACCCCATATCCCAGGAGGATTACTTCGCCCTCCAGGCGGTATTCGCCGGAGTGGACAAGGCCAATCGCAGCCATGATTTGGATCCGGAGATCCGGCGGAACAGACACATTCTGGAAAATGCACTCGACCAGGTGAACCGCGATCAATGGCCAGACCATTTCATCAATCAGGCGGAAGCTGACCAGCTTTTCCGCCAATGGCTCAACAGCGAAAAACTGCAGGCG
>JAJOIW010000035.1 GCA_021209225.1 Verrucomicrobiota bacterium | reverse complement strand
TGAAGAGAAACTGAGGAGAGACCAGAACCGCTTTGAGCATCAGGCCCAGTGAGGCGGTGTAATCCAGATGGTTCTCGCGGGCCAGATCGAAGACGTCCACGAGGACATCCAGCTCCGCCGCGGTGGGCGGTCGACGGTAAGCATCGCGTGCCAGGGAGCGGGCGGCCTGGCGCGCTGATTCGCGGGGATCGGCACCTTCGGGTGGTTCCCCGCCAAAGAGCCGCAACTGAACTGAGGTTGGCGGCATGCCTTCGGGCGCCACAATCTGATCAACAACCTTGTTGGCCAGATCGAGGAACAGTTCCGATTGCAGGGGGGAGATTGAGTTGAGGTAGCCCTCCCCGATGACTTCCTCGGGGAGGTTGTCCGCAATCGACGGGTCGACACCGAAAAGGTCGTGCAAGGTATTGCCATACTCCACAGGGGTCAGTCGGCGGATCACAAATGAACCAGGATCCTGCGGGCTCAAATATTTAAGATTCCCCATCCATTCGATAAACTGGTGCCGCTCCTTGTCGGTGGGTTGCCTGGCCGCATCCTCAGGTGGCATGTCATGCACCTTGACGTTGGCAACAGCCTTTTTCCAGTGCATGAATGCGGTGCCGCGGCCGGGATCCTTCAGGTCAACTTCCAGGTTGACGTTCGCCTTGGCGCGTCCACCGCCGTGGCACTTGGTGCAGTATGTCTTCACGAAGGGATCCACATTCTCTTTGAAGATTCTCACGGCCTTGGCCCGCAATGCCGCCTCATCCGCACTCTCAACATCGGTCTGCGCCGGACACGGCAGAACCAGCGACAGGATCAGGGCACAGACCAATGCTGCGGTCTCCGCCGGAATAATCCGAATAAGGCGTGGTGGCTGCATGGCATAATCCAACCACAAGTGGCGAATGAAGGAAATGAAAAGTATGGCCACATGGCAAAACCCCGTTCACTACGCGGACGGATTCCCCGATCCTTGCTCAACCGGTCCGGTTCAGTCACGCCTCATCGCATCGGGTTCAGAAATCCGGGAATTCAGGTCGCCACTTGAATGACGCCGGATGAGGAGGTGATCCCGGATCAAAGGAGCAGCTATTGCGGGCCGTTGGGCAGATTTTCCAGAAGGTGGCGGGCGATGAGCATTCTGACGTGGACGAGACTTCCCGGACCTTCGCGGAGCCCATGATCGCGGTTGGGGTAAACCATGTATTCAAAGGGTTTTCCCAACTCGATGAGTTTGTCAACGAGCCCTTCAATGATTTGAATGTGGGTGTTGGTTTCACCTGATCCAGTGACCATGAGGAGTTTTCCCTGGAGTCCATCCGCATAATTCAGGGGAGCGGACCGCTGGTATCCTTCGGGGTTCACCTCCTGCGTCCGCATGTAGATTTCCTGGAACCATGCGTTATAAAGATGGGGCTGTGGTTTGGGCACTACGGCAATCCCCACGTGGTAAATATCCGGTTTGCGGAAGAGGGCATTGAGTGTGTTGGATCCACCGCCACTCCAGCCCCAGACTGCCACCCGGGACAGATCGATGAATGAACACTGGCGTGCCAGTTCCTTCAATCCAGCAGCCTGATCTTCGGTGGACAACGGACCGAGGCTCCCGAAAATCGAACGGCGCCAGGCCGCGCCTTTGGGAGCTGGTGTCCCACGATTGTCGATGGATACCACCACATAACCCAAATCAGCAATCACCCGATGAAAGTCCGTTTGCCCGGCCCCCCAGCGGTCGAGTACCGTTTGTGCGTGGGGCTCCCCATAAACATAAACGAATACGGGGTATTTTTTCGATTCATCAAAATGGCCTGGCCTGGTGAGGCAGGCGTCCAATTCGATGCCGTGGCCGATGTTGAGTTTGAGAAACTCAGTGGGCCGGGAAATGACTGATTGAGCCGTGGTGGCCAGTTCGCGATTGTCATCCAGAACGCGAAGCACGCGGTGATCCGGCAATTCGACCAGATTGACGACCGGTGGCGTGTTGAGTGTCGAATAGGTATGAAATGCCCATCTGGCATTGGGGGACGCACTATATTCATGCCAGCCCGGCTGATTTTCAGGCGAAATGCGCTCGGGTTTTCCGGTCCCATCCATTGGCACACGGTACAAGTAATTCCGGGTGGCATTTTCAGGCGAGGCATAAAAATAATACCAGCCCCCAGATTCGTCGATGAAGGCCTTATCGATGATGTCGTATTCTCCAGGGGTCAGCAGGCACAGTTCTTTGCCGCCGCGGGAATAAAGCCAGGCATGCCGCCAGCCATCCTTTTCAGTGACAACCACAAAAGCATCTCCATTTTGAACCCAGTTCAGTCCCAGGTTTTTGCCCTGGCTGCTGATGGCCCAGGCATGGTTCTGTTCCCGGTATATCTGTTTTGCTTCCAGAGCCCTGACATCCACCAGGAGGAATTCGCGCACGTCGCGGAACCGGCTCATTTTTTCCACGATCACCTCATGGGAATTTCCGGCCCAGCCGATCTGGCCCAGATAGAACTCCTCATCGGCTGCGGCAATGGGCAACCATTGTATTCCGCCGGATTCGACCTCCACCACTCCGACACGCAGCCTTGCAATGGCTTCTCCAACCCGTGCATAAGGTACTTGCTCCACTTCTGGATAGGTTGGGTCGGTGGGCACCAGAATGGCCCGTTTGCGGAAATGGGTCTCGTTGGTTTCTTCAAAAACGACAAACTTCCCATCGGGGCTCCAGGAAAAATTGTGGTGGTGGATCCCCTGAGCAGCATCATTTTTGAGCAGAAGTGTCCGGATGCCGGATTTCGTGTTGAGCAGAAACAGACCCTCCTCATCGGCGGCAATAAGAAACAAACCGTCGGGGGAAAGTCCCCGCTCAGAGCGAGCACGTGGCAACTCTTCTTGGGTCAGAACTGTGCTTTCTCCGGTGAGAACGTCGTAACGTGTGACAGACCCGGCATCCTCGACAAAATAACCTGAACTGTCGGGAAGCCATTCGCCAGCAAACTCCCGACTCCTGAAATCACCGCGTTCGTATATCGCTTTCAGCCGGGCCTCAGCTCCCTTCGGCCAATCAAGCAACTGCCCGGAAACCATCCACCCGTCGTCAGCCACACCGCACATAATGTGGACAGGAAACGACTGCCGAAAAAGGATCCCGGAATCCTCCCTTCACCAATATCCGCCCAACGGAGGTTCAGGATGCCCGTCCATCCCAGCTGAGCTGGATTCTGATCGTGATTGAATTTCATATCTGCTTTTTACCATCGATTGGCTTGAGCCTCCAGCGACAGGATTGTCGCTGCTACCCTGGGGCTTTTTAAGCGGAGGGTAGTTGAGACAATCCTGTCTTGGATGTCGGTTGTGGGCTCAGGCCAGGAAGCCGAGTGATTGGAACTCGGCCGGATCATCGGACTGAGCGATGGAATAGGCTGGAATGATGGAGTCGAGATCATCCGGATCGATGCCGAAATGACGGGTGAAAATATCGCCGAAGATGGATCTGTAGTCGGTGCGGTGGGACAGGTATCGCCCGTTTTTGTCGAAGATGGCGCCATTTGCCCATGTGGAGGAACTGCAATTATAGACTCCACCTTTGACGCCACCACCTGCCACAAACATGGCAGCTGCCTCGGCATGGTCGGTTCCCTGGCTGTCATTTTCTTCGGATGTGCGACCGAATTCTGTCATGGTGACGATGACGACATCCTCCCACATATCCTGCAGATCGCGGTGGAGAGCCTGGAAGCCCATGGCGATCTGATTGAGGTTGTTTCCATGGCTTCCATTGATTTGCCCCTGATTGTTGTGAGTATCCCATCCGCCGATGTTGAGACCCAGAACCTTGACATCGGTGCGCTTCATCAGCATGGCACATTCCTGAAGTCTTCTGCCAAATTCATTATTGGCATACTCGGCTCCATTGGCTGGAGTATATGGTCCCTGATCGACCGCACTCTGCAATGTCTCCATGGTGGCGCCCAGAAGCTGCCCCGTGCCATGAACCAGGTTCCGGTATTTTTTACCGACCAGGTCCTGGGTTCCCGAATAGAGCCCGAGTAACCCAGTGCCCCCAGCCCCATTGACTGATTGAGTTCCCAGGAGTTTGCGGGCATGCGCCTGGGTTCCATTCAAACGGAATTCATTGGCGGTGCGGAAGTTGGGGAGCGCCTGTTTTCCTTTGAGGGCCACCAGCTGTGACCCCGAGAGGCCGGCGGCGAGAAAACTATTCTCCGGGTTGGTGAAGTCGTACTGGTTTGCCAGGTAGCGGTAGAACATGCCCTCCTCCAGACCATCATTGCCTGGGATGCCGTTTTCCCAATATTGCTGACTGGAGAAATGCGACCGGGATTGTCCGGAGTATCCGACCCGATGAATGACTGCCAGATTCCCTGGACCATCCTGTCCATTGAGGGAGGAATGATTGAATATCTCCATCATGGGCTGCATGCGGGGATGGAGTTGGGCGAAGTTGTTGCCCAGATCCAATGCGAGTGCCTCGGGGATGAAGAGTGTGGGACGGGTGGTGGAATTATATTCAGAATCCCCGCGGGGAATGACCGTGTTGATCCCATCATTCCCTCCACGCTGGAAGATGAATATCATTCTTTTATTGGAGGCTGCCGCACTGTCGGCAGCTGCCAGATTATGGGAGAGCATCCCCATGGGACTGGCGAAACTCATTCCCAGACCCGCACCGATCATACCTGTTGACTTTAAAAATTCTCTGCGTTTCATATTTTTATCAATTTACGGTTCAAGCAATTTTATAGATTAGATGATTCACTGATGGGTGATGGATCCTCACTGGAATTGCCAATGTGGAGCGGAGAGAATGAGACCGATCAGGTCCCTTACCCGGGATGCGTAATCGCGAGCGGTTGGAACCAGTGGGCTGGGAGATCCGCTGTCATCGGTTTCGGCGTGTTGAACAAGCAACTGGATATTCTGTTCACCAAGTGTCCCCTGGAAGAGGTATTTATCGAAATAGCGGACAATATCCTCAGCGGTCCGGAGGTTTTTATTTGTCAGCATATCGGTGTGGTTCCATGTGTATGTTCTCCGTGAGTTCGCGCTCAGGTCCTGGACGAAATTGATGCGTTCGAGGAGAGCTGAGGTGCTGATCCAGTCGAATCCATACTCGGACCATCCATCCGGATCATCGCGGGTGAACAGGTGCATACCCATTTTGTCATTGATATCCGGAATCGCCGTGCCTGAGAGTTGTCCATTGAGAGCCCGCAGGGAGCTGTTAATGAATTCAACCGGGGTTTTGACTTTGGCCCGATAATAATCATTGGCCCAGAAAGGGGATGATTGCCGGGATGGATCCAGAATCACTTCCATGACATCGCGTATCGAACCTTTGGTTTCAAGCCACTTGTCCATGCATTGATGCAACAGATTGATCAGATTATCGGGAGCGGTTCCCGCGTGATAGGATTCCAGGGTGATGTCATCACTCACAAACCGGTTGATCAGTTTGATGCAAATGAACTCGCGGGTGGAGATATGATTGGCCATCATTCGGATCACTTCCTGAGCATCCAGCAATCCCGCCAGTCCGGTGCGGTTTGCAGGAATCACCATCTCCCAATCAGTCCCTTCAAAGATCACTTTGCGGGAAATATCATGCTCATTGATGTTGAAACGGAATGCCCAGGCTCCATTGGGATCGCCATTTTCGATACTTCCCTCCTCAAGTGTCCGGTAAACAAGCTTGGGGTGAATGGACAGGTCAGAGCTGTTCAATGTGACGTTGTGCACTTGGATCGCAAGTATGTTCTGCTGACCACCAAATCGGAATGCGTCAGCGAAAAGTGCCATAGGGACACTTTCAAATCTGCCATTGCTTTCGCGGTTTCCGGAAGCGAAATCATCAAATGCTGGTGGGGTGCCAGCCATAGTCAGAGTGGCACTGCGGGCAATTTCCACCCCATTGAGGTAAGCAACATATCCATCGTCGTAATCGACCGAGAAAACCAGATCCTTCAGGTCGTCCGGAGAATCCAGTGTGAATGATTTTCTCAGATAGACTGAGGAATAATTGCGCCGCATGTCACTGAGTAAAGTACGGTCATCGTCGTCGCCGTAGCCAATGCCCGTGGCTCCCTGGAGCCATTTTCCATCATTGAATTCTGGGGTTGCCCATTGTGTGGTGGGGTTGCCAGAGGAGTCAGGGGTCGGTTCGAGAGTGCCTTTGGCGTAGCGCCAGATGGCACCGAGGTCAATGAGGGGAGTTTCGATATAGCGGACATTGGTCCCGGTGAATGGAGCGACCGCACTCTGGGGGTATTGTTTGAGTTCCTGAGGCCAGACCTTGCGGACAGTCCATCCGGTGAAACATCGGGCCAGTTGCTCGATATCATTCTGGGTGTAACGATTGTCCACCCCGAAAGCGAAAAGCTCGAGAATTTCGCGTGCGTAATTTTCATTGGGGCCATTCCGGGTATTGGTGACGTTGTCCAGATAGATGAGCTGCGGCACACTGGTGGCGCTGTATAGCAGGAGATCTTCAAAACGACCCAGAGCATTCTGGTGAAAGAAATTGTATTCCTGGAATTCCGCCTGGGCGGCTTCCGAGCGGGCCTGGCTCATGGACATGGCCTGCGCGCCATTGGAATTCTCGAGTTCTGAGAAGTAATCGGCGACTTTATCAAAGTCTGTGGTGAAGTGGTTTTCCCAGAATTCGCCCAGAACGGTCTGGAGTTGATTGGGGGCGTAAACGCCCCGGACGTGAATGAGCTGCTGGAGAGCGTCAATTCCGGCGATGCGTTTGATCGGGGGAATGTCGAGATTTTCGCGGAGCAGCAGTTCCGGGATCAGGGAGGCATCGCTGCTGGTGGCCAGGTAGTTATGCTGTTGAATGGCCACAACATTGACGCCCTGTTTCAGAAGGCTGCGGTGCTGGCTGATGTCAAAATCCTCAAATTCTCCAGCCTCGTGGTTTCCATCAGCGATCTGATCAAAGGTTGGATTGGCACCGGAAACATTGGCGCGGGCCACTTCCACCCCGTTCAGATAAGCCACAAACGCATCGTCAAAATTGACGCGGAGGACGAGGCTGCCAGTAGTCAGGGGATCCAGGATGGCGAACTTCCTGCGGATGGCGAAGGTGACATAGCCCGCGGGATTTTCGTCCGTCTGGCGCATATCACGGAAGACGGTGTTGTCATCATTGTCCCCGTACCCGAATCCGGACCGACCAACGGGCCAATCGGAATCATCGAAATCGGGCGATTTCCAGGTTGACGGCGGTGCGGACGTCCCTTTGCGGTAGGCCCACTCGGTGAATCGGGGGATGAGGATTGTCTCATGGGACGGCTGGTATTCTGAAAACAGAGCGTCTTCAACTGGACGAAGCACAGCGTATGCGGACTCCGGAATCTCCCCGGGGTTGAGCTGCTGGTGGATATATTCGGCGATGCCGATTTCCACGATCTGAGCCAACTCAGATTCTGTCGGTCCGTAGGCCAGTCGATTGAGGACGTGGGCCGGCCGGTATTCAGCCAGCATCATTCCCACAGATGGATTCCCCAGAAACCGGAAATACTCATCCCCGGTGAATTCAGCCGTGGGTGGATTCCCTCCCCGCAACAGTTTCAGGATAAAAAATGCGGATCCGTCAGGTGTGGGAATGGACAACTCGATGGGTCCCCCGGCACCACCCAGAGCGCCGGCCACCCAATTCTCCGAGTCAGTCGCATCGACGGCGGATCGCTTTTCGACCACCGCATAGTCGTAGCCACTTTCCACAACTCCTGAAACTTTGATTCGACCCTCCGTCAACGTGGTGGACTGAATGACAGCAGGGCTGGTTTGAGACTGGGCTGAGACCAGGTGCCTGCCCCATACCCATCGCCAACACCAGGGCGACCAGACCGACGACACAGCGCAATAGTTTATTCCTTTTCATGCTTCCTAAAATTTCCTTGATCATCTCCATTCCATTCCATCCGGTTTCCATCATCACCAACGACGCCCTGATTCCGTTCGCTTTTCCATTCACGGAAATTCCAGATGGGGAACTCGAATATACATAGCATATACATCTATCTCCCCGCTAGGGCACCACGGAAAAATTCCAAACTTTTTTTGAACATTTCATGGTGATGCACCTTGGGAAAATGAAGATATGTGAGACCCCGGCAAGCCTGCGATTTGAAGGACCTGCCGAAGTATCGACCCGAAGGCATAAACGGAGGCATTGGGAAAAAATTAAGAAGAAATGAAAACATGCCAGGAATGAGCCATGTGCCTCTTATTGAGCTGGTTTGAAGTGAGACAGATGTCCTGTCTGGAGTGCCCAGAATGTCCAGTTTCTGGCGATGTCCTTTGGCCAGGAGGTTTCCGTGGTGGTCATGAAAACCTGAGCGGACTGCGATTGGGCGTTGTGAAGCAGGGGGAGGAATGCTGCTTTGCGATGAGGGTCGAGTTCCCCCATCACATCATCAATGAGCAGGATGGGTGAGTAGCCAAAAAGACCTCTAAGAAACTGGGACTGAGCCATTTTGAGGGAAATCACCAGCGACCTCTGCTGGCCTTCGCTGGCATAGCGGGCAGCGTCGCGGTTCTGGATTTTAAAGAGAATGTCGTCGCGGTGCGGGCCAATGCCGGTTGAGCCTGACTGGGAGTCGCGGGGAAAGTGCCGCTCGAGTTCATGAGCGAAGTCCTGGCGGACACTGGGCTGGTATTCGATGAGGAGTTCCTCATCCCGCTCTTTGGAAATCTGACGGAAGGCCAGGCGTGCCATGGGGCTGATTTTGGGAACCATATTTTTCCGTGCCTCCATGATCTGGTTTCCGAGTTGGACGACCTGATCGGTGAAGCTGGCAAGGAGGCGCGGATCAGGCGGCCGGCGTTTGAGCAGAAGATTCCGGCTTTTCACGGCTTTGGAATAATTCTGCAGGCACAGCAGGTATCCAGGTATTGTCTGACAGCAGATCAGGTCAATGAATCGGCGCCGGAACCGGCCGGATCCACGCACAAGCTCAATGTCCGCGGAGGAAAACACCACCGTCTTCACAACGCCCAGATAATCAGCCAGCGAAGGCACAGGTTCTTCGTTCAGGGTGAGTTTTCTTTCGCGCGGGGACCAGTAAAATTTAATCCGGGTATCGGTTTCCGCCTCAACATGAGCGCCAACAAAGTAACCTTTTTTCCCTTCCTGGATCATTTCATGATGGGTGGCACCGCGGAATGATTTCATGGTGGACAGGAGATAAATGGACTCGAGCAGGTTGGTTTTTCCCTGAGCATTGGCACCGGTTAAAACGTGAACCCCCGAACCGATTGTCCAGTCGAGTCGGGATATATTCCGGAATGTGCGCAATCTCAATTCCCTCAGTGTCATGCCAGTTGCGGGAAAACTATAAGGCACATTGAGAATAAACCCCAGTCCGGTTTTTCAGACGATGGAAGAAGCGCAGGTCAGGCCTGCCGCAGGCGGAGCAGCACTTCCAGCCAGTTGCCGGGCAGACAGTGGGGAAATCCCGTATCGGAACCCGGATACGGTGGTGTGGCCTCCATTTGGGATTCAAGGGGGCAGTCGGTCAATGCCTTCAAGGCCAGATGCAGGTGAGCCCGGTGGAATTGAATTTGATTCCGGCCATAATCCGGAGTTTTCCCGGCGGTTATCATAAAGAGCCAATCAGAGGATTCCTCCAGAATCAGATGATGATAGCCGGCACAGAAATAGTGAATGAACTGCAACCAATCGGCTGAGGATCTGGGGTTTTGTGAAAGAATCCACCGGTCGATGGTATCCCAGAAAAAGTGGCGGTCCCGCGCCACCTGGAATGACTCCTGAACATTGGATGCATTGATCCAATACTGGAAGTCCTGCCCCTGCCCCCAACTGGATGGATTTGGCGATTCGGTGAGGATTGGAATGTGGTGGGATTCGGATTGAAGAAATTGGGATGGTTTGATCCAACGGATTGCATTCCCGTGGGGCGGTTGCTGATCGGACAAGCGGATGAGATTCTGGAGAAACTGAGGCCCTTCGAACCACCAATGGCCAAAGAGTTCACAGTCGAATGGCATGAGAACAGGATAATCGGGAGCCGGCTGGTGGGTGGTGAGGTGTTGATGAAGGAAATTTCTGGCATGGCGGAACGCCACTGCCGCGGCCGTGGCCGGCTGGTATATGCCTTTGTGAAGCGCACATGGTTTGATGCCTGAGAACCCGGAGTGGGAGTTCCCCGGAAGATAGTTTCCCATAAATTCGGGGTCGAGTTCATGTGCCAGATCGTGGTGGAATTCCCGGTAGTCCGGGGCGGATGGATACCCTTGAACCGGATCCCAGATCAACCGGGCACTGTGGGGGTCCCTCTGGAAAATGGTCAGCCCACCCGGAGTCAGAATGGGCGATTTGGGTTGGTCAGACGTGTTTTCAGCGAGGACCCAATCAATGCCAGCATGGCGCAAATATCCCTCCAGGGATGGATGCCAGCCACATTCAGGCAGCCAGAAACCCGATGGGGCTTCGCCAATCCATTTGTGCAGCGCAAATACAGCTCCCCGGATCTGGAACTCCAGTTGCCTGGGTTCATCCAACAAAAATGGCAGCAGAACATGTGTGGTCGACGTGGTGATGATTTCCAGCATGCCAGTCTGAGCCAGATACTTCCACTGGCTTGCAAGATCCATTCCCCATTGATTCCAGGTATGGAGGCACATGGCATAGGTCTCCCGCTGCCATTCCATGAGCTGGACCCGTTCGGATCGGCCGGTGGATCTCAGGACTTCATAGTCGCAAAGTTCGATGCGGCTGGTGAGGTAGCGGAGGAATCCATCGCGAAGTTCGTCATCCTTCAGCATGGCCAATAAGGTGGGTGAGACAGAAAGAACGGCCCTGAAACGGCTGTCCGACTGGTGTGCCTGAAGGAAAACCCGGGTGAGTGGAATGTAGGATTCAGCCAGGCATTCATAGAACCACCACCTGCCCTGATCGTTCCAGGACCCGGGAGATTTCAACCAGGGGAGGTGCGCATGAAATAAAAAACAACTACCTGTCCCGGAATGCATTGTGACGGGAGTTGGAATTGTCAGACAACAGACCGGGAACGATTTCCGGGAGATTCACCACCTCAACATGACCCGTCCATTGATATCGATGAATTTGTCTCCGCGATCCATCCGCGGAAATCACCGACAACTCATAAACCTTCATTCCCTCACTGGAGGCAACACGGAATGAGAATCCACCATTCTTAACCGGTACCGCCTTCCCATTAAAATACACAGTGGCCCCATCTTCCACACGACCATGGAATGTATGGTCCATTTCCAAAGTCGCCTGAATCCGGGCTTCTTGTGCTCCCCCGGTGGAAATCTCCCGTTGGGTGGGATGGTTTGGACACGTGTCCGGGTCCGGGTCCAGCTGGAGCCGCCCGGTTGACAGTGAATGCGGATGCACCTCGCCCAACCTGGGCTCAGGCGGTTGACTCCGATTATAAAAAATTCCGGATGATAGGCCCGTTTGCCCGGACACATCCATTCCATGATCGGGGATCACCTGGGCTTTTCCAGGGTGTTTCGCCGATGGATCCCATGATTCCGCGTGATTGAAGGGAAATGGAACCCCCTGGCCAACATCGGTGGCCCGATGGGGGTTGCGCTCTGGCCATGATCCCATGGCCAGCCGTGTCCAGTTCCCTGGTTGCGTGCGATCAAAATAGCCAAACTCGACCTGCACAACCGCCCTCTCTCTGGTCAGAGGCACATACCAGCTCGTCGCTTTGGGATGCAGAACCAGAAATGTATATCCCTTCTCACGTTCCTCACCGGGTTGAATCCTTAAGCGCAACCGGCCATCATGCGATTGAGACTGGAACTCCTGAAGTGCAGCCTGGCTGAAATCCCATCCGACCGCCAACCACCGCGCCCCCCTGGGAACCATAACCAGTTCGCGATGCTCAGGCCGTTCATGGATTTGATCTCCCATTTCTCTTTCCACTTTTTTGTCAAAATCAGTATGATCCGAACCCACAATGGCCAGACAATCAGGCGCCCAGCAGCGATGCGGCGCTGGAAAAGGTTCCAATGGAGTCCCGAGAAATTACAAAATCCCCACTGGAGGACACAAGCTCAAACTCCGGGGGCAATCCTCAACGGGTGTTGGACGGAATCATTCTCACCCGGTCCGACCAGGCCCGGAATTTCCTGGATGGCCTCGCTCATGGATCAGGATATTTCAATGGATCTCAAGGCAATTCCGCCTGTCGCGCCTATTTTCTGGACCAGGCGGCAGTCACACTGCTGGAGCGGAAGGCAATCGAAAAGCCCACTTGGCTCACGCTCTACGCCTGCAGCCACGTCTGCGATGTCCGCAACCAGGCACCAGGAGAAAATGTGATTGCCGCCGGACTGTCAACTCTGGCAACCATCCTCAATCGCTCGGACCGCATCGCTGTGGGATTCCCCTTGAATCACCTGCCCCACTGGATGGCTTATCCATTCCCCAGAACCGTCCACATCCATTGCACCCTGCAGGGTCTGTCTGACTGCTTCAATCCCATAGAACCATTCCGCATCGCTGCCGGACTCTCGGCATGGAAACCCCACCAGATCACCATCCAGTTTTCCGCCCCCCCCACCAAAGACTCGCCCACAACCCATCCCCAACTGGCTCAATCCATTCGACTTCAGACTCAATGGCTCCAATGGCTGACACTTGCCGACCAGAACGGGGCCACATTACTGGCCGACTCCGGTGGCCAGCACATCCTCAATCAATGGCTCAGCAGCGTCCCCGCCCTCCACCTGCCCACAGACCCACCCCCACAGAACACTATCCGGATCCCTTTCTGATTCCATCCGCACCGCAGAGGACATCCTTCTCCAGCACCCGCATCAGGTCGCATGCCCGGCGCCACCCGAATCCGGCACAATCCCCGCATCCTTGAACAGCCACTTCGATACCAAGGCCCCCATCAGCGCCCCACACACTGGACTCACCACATACACCACCACCCACCACCCATCGCGCCACCCCCAGGCCACCTCACCCCAGCCTCCCAACACCCCCACCAACCGGGGCCCAATATCCCGCGCCGGATTAAAACAACCCATCGTCAGTGGACCCATCATACAGATCAACACAAACAACACCCCCCCCATCCAGATCGACCCCACTCCCAGGCCCCTGACCCCGACACGCTGGATGAGATAAGCCGCAGGCCGCCAGCGAAAGCAGGCAGGTGCCCACACACTCAGCCACGC
>JAJOIW010000175.1 GCA_021209225.1 Verrucomicrobiota bacterium | reverse complement strand
CCTGGTGGGGTTTGGTGTGATGTTCATCGGCATCTCCAAAGCCGGTTTTGGGGGTGGGATGGGGATGCTCACGGTTCCGATATGCGCGGTCGGGCTCAATCAATTGGGCAAGGATACCCATTTCGCCATTGGATTTCTTCTGCCACTTTTGTGCATGGGGGACGGGATATCACTCTGGCACTACAGGGGCCAGTGGCGCTGGAGCAGCGTCCGGAGGCTTGTTCCGGGAGCCCTGGCAGGCATCATTGTCGGGGCATATCTGATGAGAAAATTCTCCTCTGACGGGTTTCAGCTCCTGCTGGGAATCCTGGCGATCGTTTTTGTTGTCTTCCATCTTTACCGCACCAGGATGTTCAAAGAAGGGTCGGTTCCGGGCAGGGAACCAGGCTGGCTGTCCGGATTGATCGGGGTCATCGCGGGGATCACCTCAACTTTTGCTCATGGAGCTGGCCCGGTGGTCGCCATCTATCTCATTCCCAAAGCCTTGCCCAAAGGTGTGTTTGTGGGAACGAACGCATTGATATTTTCTGTGATCAACTGGATGAAAGTTCCCTTTTTTTATTGGCATCGGCTCGATCACGGCAGAGACATTGAAATGGAATCTGGGGTTATTCTGGCTGGTTCCCCTGGGGGTGGCCATCGGGGTCTGGCTTCACAGCCGGGTGTCGGAAGCCATTTTCCGCAATGTGGTGCTGACAACCACGTTTCTGGCCGGCATAAAGCTGCTGATGTCGGGCATCGGAAAATAAACCCACGCCCGAATACCCCCAAACGGGATGGGATGCCGATTCCAATGAACGCCTCAACTCAAACCCGCGAATTCAGGCCCCATCTTTCCGGATGGATTGGAGTGCCGCCAAGGCGGACTGTCGGGCCGCTGCATGATCCACAACCGGTTCCGGATAATCCACCCCGATCCGGACACCTGCCAGCTTCTGAACCCCGGCGGGCATTTCCCAGGGCTTATGAATATATTGGACTGGCACCTTTTTCAGTTCAGTGACCCACTTTTTGACATACACCCCATCCGGATCAAATTTTTCCCCCTGGAGGATGGGGTTGAAGATACGGAAATAGGGGGCGGCATCAGCTCCACAGCCGGCCGCCCACTGCCACCCGAGTGTGTTGCTGGCCAGATCGGCATCCACCAGCGTATCCCAGAACCAGCGGGCCCCAGCTGACCAGGAAATCCGGAGGTGTTTGACCAGGAATGAGGCGACTATCATGCGCAGGCGATTATGCATCCACCCGGTGGCCCATAATTCACGCATTCCAGCATCCACAATGGGATAGCCGGTTAACCCCCGTGTCCAGGACCGGTACCCCGCACTGTCCTCCCGCCAGGGGAAGGCTTCAAATTCAGGCCGGAGTGGCCGCGACGTCGTGTCAGGGAAATGATAAAGCAGGTGATGCGCAAATTCCCGCCATCCAATCTCAGCCACATACTGGGATCGTATCCACCCGGTGTCCTCATGAAATACTTCAGCCAGGAAATTCCAAATCTGTCGTGGACTCACTTCGCCAAAATGCAAATGCGGCGATAGACGGGATGTTCCAGGAAGAGCGGGAAAATCTCTCTGCATCTTGTAGGCTCCAAATGCCCGCCCGACAAATATCCTCAGATTCTCAGCGGCCCCAGCCTCTCCCGGAGTCCAACAATCTGAAAAGTGCGCATCCCAGGGAATTGCCGGCAGCAAGGACAACGCATCCACATCCAGACCAGCGAATTCCCGGGCTGGCCCCTTGTGCCACCTGGATCCATTCTCCGCAGGTGAGGGCGCAACTGGAAAGCGCTGTGGCAGGTTCTCCAGACAGGTCTTCCAAAAGGGAGTGAAAACTTTGAACGGTTGCCCAGCCTTGTTCTGCACCTCCCACGGCTCGAGTATGAGGGCTCCATTGAAGCTGTGCACCTCCAATCCCTGTTGAAGAAAAAAACTCTTGATCGCGGAGTCCCTCTGAATGATCGACGGCTCATACCGCCGGTTCCAGTAAATGGCCTGTGCCCCGCTCAGCTCAACCATTTCCTGAAGCACCTTGAGCGCGGGACCTTTTTTCACAATCAATGTGGCCCCAAGCTGGCCCAGTCTGGCATTGAGCGAGGTTAACGAATGGTGCAGCCACCATCGACTGGCCGCTCCCGGAACCCAGTCCCCTTCCCCGGATTCATCCTGAATATAAATGGGAATGACCGATCCACCATGTGCCAGAGCCGCAGATAAACCCGGGTTATCCGCTATGCGTAAATCCTGACGGAACCAGAAAAGAACAGGCCTGATACTCATGACCCCACAACCTATACCCAACTCCTGGAAATGCTAATCCTTCCCGCAGATCCGGAATCAGAAAATAAAAAAGCCGGCATCCACCGGCTTCGCTGAATTGCCTGTCCCTCAAGGCAGATTCTATTTTTCTGTCTGGCGTATCCTAATTCATGAGGGTGACAGAACGGCATCAATGCCCGTGGATTATTCAGCCGATAATAGGCCGCGAACTTTCTCGATGCTCATACCGCTGGTTGGAAGAGCAAATCCAAGGTTGTCCCCATGCTTTGAACCCTCCTCCATCGATGTCCACGAATATGGGGTTGTTATAAGCACAGGGGTGAATCGAGGACTGGGAACTGGTGCCGAATCCTCCTTCAAGGCTGAAATTCTCCCCATAGGCCACCACGATCAGATGGCTGTCCTCATCCATCTGAATTTCGAGCACCTCGTCAAACTTGACTACCCCGTCAAAAAACATCGAAGGATGGGATTTCCGGGTGAAATTGTATTCCGGAACCTGACGACCATTGACGAGAACCTGCACGCGGTCAATGTCAATCCAGTCAGTGCACTGCACCCGAACATTCAATTTCACACCATGGACGGCACGGGTGTACCCGCCGGCTGTGGTCCCATCATCTGTCGTCACCTCAAGATAAGGACCTGTGGTCAGGATCATGCGTCCGGCCTTCGAATTGCGGCTCATCTCATCCCACTGAATCTCCGGTGGATTGTCAGTCGAGGATTTAATATAGGTGCGCCACCCGCCCACTCCATTCCCATAAACATGGTGCGCATCCGCCACAGCAATTCCCCAGACTGGAAATCCCTGGTTTAAAAGCTGAAGCCAGACAAATTCACGATTGACTTCAAATGTGGCTCCCCGGGCTCTTTCAAATGGTGTCGTGCCCCGTCCCTCAATGATGCGGTAGGGAGCCTTGTCGAGGATGTAGGATGTGCGATAGTTCTGGGTCTCTATGGCATCCACCAATTGTCCGAGTCCAATGAATCCTCCATCAGCCCGCCCGTCGCCGTCCCGATCCGTGAAATTCCACATCATGTCGGGGTGATTGATATGGATCCATCGGTCCGTGCGATATCCATTATGGTTCTCCAGTGTGGCGGCCGTGATTCTTGGATCGGGATTCCAATGCGGTGCCCCACCATCCTGGGCATAGCGGACCTCTTCCAACGGGAAGCTGTTGAAATGCGTTCCCGATCCGGTCAATTCCATGCCAACGATCGTCTTGATTTCATTCTCCAGACCCAGACGCCGGATGTGGGGAGCCCAGTTGTATATCCGGTTGTGCTCAGTCGTCGGCGCAAACTCAATCTGTTCTGCCGCCAGGTTGATCAATCGATCGTCCGTGCCGCATGTGTTATCCCCGGATGGGGTGGAATGATTGTGATAATCCGCACTCACCCATCCTCTGGAATCAATAACCCGCTTCAGCACACCCTGAACCTTCACTGCCTTACCGGCCTTCAAATCCACCACCTGGCGCCAGGAGCTGAATTCCATGCCGTGCACGACGGATACTTCATATTGCCCGGGATTCAATGCCACGGTGAACTGCCCCTTTCCGCTGTGGTACTGGTCCACACATCCATGGGCACGATCTGTTGGCCCCAGATCGGGATTCGGAGTTCCAGCCAGACCCTGAAACATGACCTTGCAGGGAATGGATTTCCCACGCTCATCTGTAATGTCAAATACAACCAGTGATCCCGATGTCATCGCGAAATCCACCTGTTTGTCAGCTTCCAGCCCGATCTCCATATCCTGAATGGATTCCCGGCCAATGTCCGAAACCGAAACTGTATATTCACCGCGTGGGAGTTGGATATCAAAGTGTCCCTCAGCATCCGGATAGGCGACGATTGATTTCCCATCGGTCTGAATGGAAAGGCGGGCCGTCGCAATCCCATCACCAGCCGGACCATGAATCTTTCCATGAAAGCGATGTGTTGGCTGAAGCCATTTGACCACTTCTCCCACAGCTGCCGCAGGGGAACCACCAACGGCTATAAATCGCGCAAATCGGATTTCCTCCTCCGGCTTCAAGGACTTTTCTGCCCCCTCAGGTTTGTCACTTCCCATCCAATCCACCAGTCCATACGCATAGCCCACCTTGTCAGCCGGATCAATGGAATCCGCCCACTGGATTCCCCACAACGACCCGGTCACCCGGAATTTGGTCCATTCGTCGGAAAGTCGCACTTTGACTTCCCTGGAGGATTCATTTTTATACGTGGTTTCAACCAGCACCCCACTCCAGCCATTCTTCATCAGGTAGAGATGCTTTTCATAAATACCATCATTGTTGGCGGAGGTGATCACCGTTTCAATTCCAGCAAGTGAGGGATCCGTCAGGTTCGCAATCCGGACATAGCTCACTTTTCCCCGCTGCCCGGTCGGAGCGAATATCGTGATCTGATCATTGTTGGATCCTTTCAAGGACAAGTCATAGAGACAGCCCGGGGTCCAATTGGCTTCGCCCCAGAATGTGCCCATATTGGCCTTGCGGAAAGGCAGATTCCCGGAAATCAGGGACACAACACGATCATTCGCCATGACAAAATCACCCACGATTCCATCGGCTTCTTTTCCTTGAGGCAGCATCTCAACCTGCCCAGGTCCGATTTCCACAATAACTGGAACAGCTGATAATTCCTGATGATGGTCCGATTTCAGTGTAACGGGAACCACCATCACAACCGAAAGCATACAGAACGTGAATATTATTTTCTTCATTTTACTTCTGCGGGTTGAATTATTTCTCAAACAGATTAACCACCATCCATGACAAAGAAATGAAATTCTGACTGCTTTCCGGTGGCAATTGCCACATGTCGGAACGCACATCCATTTCAATCTCCTCAATCATCACCACACATCACAGCCCGGACCGCAGCATCCCGGTAAAACATATCAGCTTGCCAAATGACAAAATGCATCGTGTGCACCACAGTAAATCCGATTCGCGCCACCATTTGTATGCAGTCCATTCAGCATTCCCGGAATGACCTCACTTGCATTGCATATCCTCATAACGGAATTCACATGAATGCCAATTCTGTCACAGGTCTTTGGTTGACGTCTGAATAATTATCGGGAATCATATATGCATGTCAGCTGTGGAATACGCAATTATATATAGAACAATCCGGATCATTCTCATGCTGCTCACAATGATGATTCCAGGTCTCATTTCGGCAGAATTACTGACTATTGGAGAAATCCAGGGAATCGCCACTGCGCCAGATGCGGAGCATCATGCCTCGCCTGCAATAAACCAGACTGTTGAAATACAAGGAATACTCCATCAATCCATCTCATGGATGGATAATAAAAACCAGAGACTCTATGGATTTTTCATACAAAACCTGCCGCATGAATCCGATCAGAATCCATTGACCTCAGATGGACTGTTTATATTTTCCGGAAAATATCCGGATCTGCACGACGGGAAAAAGCAGATACCATTTCAAAAAGGTTTACATGTCAGAATCACCGGAGTGATCCATGAGTTTTTCGGGAGCACACAATTATCCCGCCCGCGTATCACCAGGGTATTGGATCATAGAACCAACTGGGAGCGTGAATTGAATATACCAGTTGCTTCACCTCCGGATGACCTTCATGACTCCAGGGCCTATTGGGAATCATTGGAATCCATGCGGGTCCGGTTAAAAGCGGGGGCCATCGTCACCGGACCATCCAAAACCATCGCAAACGCAACCGAGAGTATGGTATGGGTCATCGCGGACAATCATCCAATCAACCGCAGGGAAATCCTTTCTCACAGACGAAGTTTCCGGGATGCCCATCCATTGGATGATATATCTGAACTCATATTTGATAACCAGAACGGATACAGAATAGCTCTCAGCAGTGTCGGTTTGCTCCCGGCCCGCCCAAACCCATCCCTCATCCCACCCGCCCAAACCCTGGACCTCCTCGAACGCGATCTCTCCGGAGCTGTTCATTTTTCATTTGGAGAGTACAAAATCCTCGTTGATCAACCACCTGTCTGGAATTCATCCAATCGCTTCCTCCCCAACAAGCCCCCACCCTCATCCCCGGCAACCTGGTCCGTCGCCTGCTTCAATCTGGAAAACCTCTACGATCACAGAAATGACCCCAATGACCCATGCGACCATGTGAATGACCCCGGCAATGATTCCGTCCGCCCCCCATTCAATTACCTCCCACAATCCAAATCTGATTACGTTGCAAAACTGAATCGCCTGGCCAATCAGATCGTCCATGGCTTACAACTGCCCGACATTCTGATGGTGCAGGAAATTGAAGATCAGGATATCAGTTTCACGGGGTTGAACGGAACTCATTACCCCAAAGACGACCTCCCGGATGTTCTTCAGGACCTCACTGACATCATTTATAAACTGAGTCAGGCAAAATACCTGCCTGCTGCAAACAGAAATGGTTCAGATGCACGCGGCATTTCTTGCGCCTTTCTCATCCGCCAGGATAAATGGAAACCGGATTTCTCCTCGCCATGTCTCAATCCGGATTCTTCGAGTGCCACCAATCTGCCTTACTCCGCACGAGTCAACCGACCCACCCGCCCACATTCATTGCCAGTGCTGTCCATCAATGGCACATTCCTTTCCCCGGAGACTAACTCCACAACTCCGGTATTCAGTCGGGCATTGCAGGTCGCCATCCTCCAACCGGTTCTCAACTCAAACACATCCATACCCAGGCTCTATATCATCAATAATCATTTTTCCAGTATCCCGGATCAAAGAGTCTCACAGCGAACCCTCCAGGCACGTCTCACAGCGGCCATCGCAGAATGGATTTTAAAACTTGATCCTTCAGCCGGGATCATTCTCGGCGGCGACCTCAATGTTTTTCCATTTCCGGATGACGGCACTCCCGACAACCCATCCCACCAGCTTCAACCCATTTATCAATTGAACTGGAATTCCGCATACCAATACGTGGTCCAATCCGCTCCGGAACTCGCCTATTCCTATATCCACCAGGGACAGGCTCAATGCCTGGATCATCTGTTCCACTCCTCTTCACTCGACCGATTTTTCTCGCACGCCTACTTTATTCATCTCAATGCCGATCTCCCCGATCATCCCTTGTCCCAGCAGGCCAGCGACCATGACCCGGTCCTGCTCACCTTCAGATACCAGCACTCACAATAATCAAAATTATATTCCCACGAACCATGATGTATCTTCAACCCACGCACCAGAGACGCTCAGGGGGTCACAAAACCTCCTTACCCCCACGCACATCCATATATAAATAATCCAGCCCCAGTCTCAACTTGTTCAAACCGGTATGCACATCAGAAATAAATACCTATTTCTCCAACAGAAATTCGACCTTATATTCCTCAACAATCCGGTCCTGAAAACTCTGTAGGTTCTTTTCAGTTTTCTCCCGTTTCAATCGATCGCGTATGTCATCTGCAAGCTTCCCTTCAAGTGCCTCTTTGCGAGATGGCTTAAGCTGAATGAATTTGATGATATGGTAGCCGTATTTGGACTTGACCGGAGCACTTATTTCCCCGGGACTCATCTTCATGGCCACACTCTCAAAATCAGGATCCAGCTGACCAGGAACAAATTCATATACTCCCCCCTTGCTGCGGGATCGCGGATCCTCAGAATATTGGGCAACCAAGGACTCAAATGACTCTCCATCCCGCGCCTTTTTAGCAACCTCCTCTGCCTTGGTCCGCTTCTCCAGCATCTCGGGAAGAGCCAAATCCTTGTTTGTCCCAGGCTCACGGGTGGATAACATGATATGGGCCACTTTATAAAATGCTGGAACCTCGAACAAAGACGGGTTCTCATCGTAATACTTCCTCACTTCCGATTCGGAAACCTCAATCAGGGAGCCCATCATGCGGAACAATACCTTCTCAGCTATCTTGCGATCCCTCAATTTCTGAAAATACTGGTCCTCGGTCAGCCCCAACGCCTGGATGTTGGCAATGAATGCTAATTCAGAACTCTTGTCCACTTTGTTGGCTCGAAGGTTGGCTCTCGCCTCCTCAGCCCCCTGCTTCCTCTCATCCTCGGTCGCAAGTCCCACCATAACCTTGGCAAATGCCAACCGCTTCAATAAATTTTTCTCATACACATGCCTGAGATTGCTGTTGAGCTTCACCCGACCATCTTTCTCAATCTCATTGCGATAGATTATAAATTCCTGATTCAATTCACTGCGCAGAATCTTGAAAGTCTCTGTCTGCGCGACAACTGAATCTTCAAATAATGCCGATGTGCCGTCCTGCCCCTCAGTCCGCTGCCCTCCACCACACACAGAAAATATCACCAAAAGTAAAATGACCCGTCCATGGCGCCTGCAGGAATTAATAATGTATCGATCCATCTGATTTATCTTCATGTTTATAGTTCCACTATCTGAACATTCGTGATACTTGGTTCATTTTCTATGGCGGCTATCGCCTCAGCACTGGGACGTGAATCCAGATTCAATACAGTTAGTGCCTGCCCACCAGGTGTTTTCCGGCTCAAGCTCATGCTGGCAATGTTGACATTGAATTGTCCTAATATCGTACCCAGCTTTCCGACGATTCCAGGCCGATCCTCGTTCAAATAAAATAATAATACACCATCTGGAATTATTTCCACAGGCCGACTGTGCACGCGCACAATCCGCGGCTCGTGACGCCCCCCGAATATGGTCCCTCCCGCAGAGATCTTCTCCTCCCCGGAATGCGCCGAGACATGAATCCACTCGGCATAATCAATCTTGTCATTGGACTTGATCTCCTCAACAAGCAAACCCAGGGACTCTGCCATGGTCCGCACGTTCACTTCATTGACTCCCTCCCCGCCAGCCGACTGCAAAAATCCCTTGAGCACGCTCCGCGTCAGTGGATCTCCCGGAACATCCGTCACCTTTCCACCATATGTGATGACAATCCTATCATTCCGCTTGGGAGATAACTGAGCCACCAATCGCCCCAGCTTCTCAGCCAGCTTCAAATAGGGTTGAACGCGACTGTAGGTTTTGGCATCCATGTTGGGAAGATTCACCGCATTCCGGACCTCCCCCTGCGTCAGGTAGTCCACGATGGCCTCAGCCACCTCAATTCCCACATTTTCCTGTGCCTCATCCGTGCTCGCACCAAGGTGCGGTGTCATAATGACATTGGCCATGGATCGGAACGGATGGTCTTCCGCCACCGGCTCACTCTCATAAACATCCAGCGCCGCTCCGGCAACTTTGCCCGACTTCAGTGCCGCCTCAAGGTCTCCCTCATGTATGATACCTCCCCGGGCACAGTTCAATATCCGCACCCCATCTTTCATCAATCGGAAGGAATGCTCGTTGATCATCCCGGTGGTCTCTGCCGTCTTCGGCATATGCACAGTGATATAATCACTCGCCTGCAAAAGTGATTCCAGTTCCTCACAGAGTTCAACCCCCAGTTCTTCCGCCCGCTTCCTGGATAAATAGGGATCAAATGCCAATACCTTCATCCCAAATGCGATAGCCCGACGCGCCACTTCCGCTCCAATCCGCCCCAATCCAATAATTCCCAGAACTTTCTGGAAAATTTCATTGCCCTTGAATGATTTGCGGTTCCATTCCCCTTTCTTCATGGATATGTGCGCCTGGGGTATGTTCCTCGCCATGGCCAACATCATGGAAAAGGTCAGCTCACAGGTGGAAATCGTGTTCCCGCCCGGCGTGTTCATCACAATGACCCCACGTCGGGTGGCCGCCTCCACATCCACATTGTCCACCCCAACCCCAGCCCGCCCGACAACTTTCAACAAGGGCGCACTTTCAATGACCCTTGCCGTAATCTTGGTCTCAGACCGCACAACAATCCCAGCAACGTCCTTGACCAGGTCCATCATCTCCGTCTCCGAATAAGTCCTGTCCAAAACCACAGGAATGATCCCGCTGCTCTTCCTGAATACTTCAACTCCTTTTTCTGATACTTTATCGCAGACCAATACCTTCATATTTGCCTTGGCACAGTATGCAAATCATTCGCAGAGGTCAAATGCCGAATACCTTTTAACCTTCCACAAGCAACTCCGCTATCTGTACCGCATTCAGGGCCGCCCCCTTAAGTAACTGGTCACCAACCACCCAAAAGCTCAATCCATTCTCCAATGCAAGGTCCTTCCGTATCCTTCCCACATAACAATCATTCTCGCCGGCCACTTCCAATGGCATCGGATACTCATTCCGCCCAGGATCATCCTTCACCTGTATCCCCGGAAAATTCTCTATCATCTGCCTGGCTCCGGCCACGTCAATCTCCTCCTGGAATTCCGCACTCACCGAAATCGAATGCGCCCTGTAAACCGGAACCCGCACACAGGTGCAACTGACCATGAGCCGGTCGTGATGCAGGATCTTCCGCCCTTCATTCTGCATCTTCATCTCCTCTTTCGTATATCCAGTATCCAGAAAACTGTCCACATGAGGCATTACGTTGAACGCAATCTGGTGCGGATACACCTCCCTCGTCACTTCTTCCCCCCTCGATATCTGTTCCACCTGTCTCCGCAATTCCTCTATGGCCATGGCTCCTGTCCCGGAAACAGCCTGATACGTCGACGCGATGACCCGCTTCAACCCATACTCCCGATGCAAAGGCGCCAATGCCATCAGCGATATGATCGTCGAACAATTCGGATTCGCTATGATCCCCTCATGCCATCGAACATCACTCCCATTAATCTCAGGCACCACCAGCGGAACCGTCGATTCCATGCGAAACGCACTCGAATTGTCGATCACCACGCAGCCACTCGACACCGCATCCGGCGCATATTCCCGCGAGGTCCCACCTCCTGCACTGAACAAAACTATATCGATCCCCTTGAATACCCCCTTCTTCAATTCCTCAACCTCAACCTCGCCACCAGAATATCCCACCCGCTTCCCGGCACTGCGTGACGACGCGAATACTCGCAACCCTCTCATGGGAAACCGACGCTCACTCAGAACCCGAAGCATCTCCTGCCCCACTGCTCCAGTGACTCCCACCACACCAACTACAGGCATTCTTTCCATTCACTCCCATTCTCATTTTTCATCCCCCCCATGTCAATCCTCATCCACAATGTACCAGGTACATTATAATTGCCAAAATGCTGGAAACGGATAGAATGCGGCATGCGTGTTGCACGTCATTTATTGAAGGACAGTCACCAGGAGCAGTTTTTCCATGTGGTGAGCCGGGTTGTGGATCGCAGAGTTGTCTTTGAGGCGAACGAGAAGGAAATATTTCTGCGGATGATGAGGCGGCTGGAGGATTTTTCCGGTGTTGAAGTGGCTGTTTATTGTTTGATGGGAAACCATTTTCATCTTTTAGTGCGAATTCCGCGATATTCCGAGCGGGAGGAACTGACGGACGAAGTTGTCTGGCGACGCATCCGAAACCTTTATTCAAAGGAAAAAGTTGCGGATATAGAACAGATGATGGATGAGCAGCGAGCCATGGGGGATCCGGGGTTCGAAGCGGGATATCTGGAGAAGCAGCGAGCGCGCATGTATGATATTTCCGTATTCATGAAGGAGTTGAAGCTCAGCTTTTCAAAGTGGTTCAATCTGCAGATGGGAAGAAAGGGCACTCTGTGGGAGGAGAGGTTTCGAGCGACTCTGGTAGAAGGCGATCAAAGTGTTCTTATGAGAACTGCCGCATACATTGAACTCAACCCGGTCAGGGCGGGCCTAGTTGCCGACCCAAAGGAATATCGTTGGAGTTCCTATACGGAAGCACTGGCCGGTGGCATAAAGGCTCGACAAGGAGTGATCCGGGTAACGTCAGGGAGTGGGAATGATCTTGCATGGGGAGAGGCCATTAAAAAATACCGCCTCTACTTTGTTTGGAAAAGCCAAACTCAATCGCATCGAAAAATGGGCCTGGGAGATGCGGCTGCGAGGCAGATTCATGAGAACCAGGGTCAAATATCCAAGAGTGAGGCATTCATGGTGAGAACACGCTACTTCACAGATGGACTGATCATTGGCCATAAAGATTTTGTTGAAAAGATTTATCACGGAATTAAAGAACACCTGAACCCAAAAAGGGTGAAGATCAGTTCACGCGTTTCGAATACAGGCGGGAATGAGTTATACAGTTATCGCAGGGTGATCTGATTACAGGTAATATGGTGTTGGCGCATTGTCGTTATCACCATTTCACATAATGGGGGCAATGGGGAAAAGGATGGTGAACTGATATTATTGAGGGGGATTTGCTGCTACTGTCGGATCGAATCCAAATGCCATGAATCCCCCATCGACAACCAGAGACTGACCGGTGATGAACCGGGAGGCTGGCAAGCATAGAAAAGTGACAGCGGAGGCCACTTCGTCCGCTTCACCAAACCTTCCCAATGGCGTTCTTTCAATTATGGCCTGTCTCCTGACCGGATCTTCCATGGAGAACCGGACAAGTGGAGTTTTAGTATACCATGGACATACCGCATTCACCTTGATGTTGTCGCGGGCCCACTCCACACAGAAATTTTTTGTCATCTGTATCAGGGCCGCCTTAGCCATGGCGTATACAACCCCACTGCGGAGATGAGTCATTCCGGCAACCGATGCAACGGTCACAATCCTGCCGTCACCAGATTTTTTCAACCATGGCTGAAGTTTTCTTGAAACTTCGAATGCTGAGCCCAGATTCCAATCCATCAACATTTCATATTCCTCTATGGTGTATTCCATGGAATCCTTCCTTCGGTTTCCTCCCACATTATTCACTAGAATATCCAGATGATCCCATTCTGAAGCGACCTGATCCACAACTGGCTGCACGGATTTGGCTGAAGACATGTCACAAGTCATCCCTTTGATGAGCCAACCCTTTTCTTTCCATTCAGCCAATCGGTTGTTGAGTCGTTCCTGATCCCTGGCTGTGACGTATACTTCTGCCCCCATCATGGCCAGACTTTCCACCACAGCGGCTCCAATGCCTTGAGTCCCCCCGGTGACGAGCGCCTTTTTTCCGTCCAATTTCCAGTCAGATAATTCCATGGCTAATAAGAATGAAGGGAGATGCCCGGTGCTGCAATAGCAGATTGTCAATTAATAATGTACCTGGCACATAGTTGTATGTTGCGTAAACGTGTGGTATTTGGTAATGGTTATAATTATGATTTTTGGGCGGAGACAGTTTATGAAGTGTGTTGGAATGATGGGGTTTGTGTGGGGGGTGTGGAAGCGGGGGATGGGTATGGGGAGAA